>VBAL01000260.1:2377-4254 GCA_005888595.1 Candidatus Segetimicrobium genomatis | reverse complement strand
GGCTTTGATAGATCCCGAATCACCTCGTGGGCAGACCTTGAACGGGTCGGATCTCGGCGATACGCGGCCAGTCGTTCCTTGGCGAGGCTCAGGTGCGCCTTCGGCACCGGGAGCTGCCCTGGGCCGTCTGCGATGCTATCCCACAGCCTCTGTAGGTAACGGACCTGATCAGCTTTCGAGAGTGATTTGAAGCCAGCAGGTTCCGCGACCCGCTTGGGGCGGGCTCTTTGCTCGCTCTTCCGCGATCGTGGTGCCATGGCTCGACTCTACGCAGCCAGCCGCCGTCGCGTCAACGTGCACAAGAAGATACAGCCTGCGATGAAGCCATGGCGAGGACAGCGTTAGATTGGGCCGCCCTTTGCGAACACGCCTACGATCGCTCTTCTCGGATGGACTAATGGCAGGAGCAGTTTGACGAAGGTCGTGGACGCCGGGTCGCAGCTCCATATTTCTCTTGACCGCGGACACCGGACGTGCGAGCAGAGCGTATCCGCCCGCTCCTGGTCTATTCCCGGGGATCCCAAGGAAGGGTTCTCCCGATTCTGGGAAAGAGGGGAGGCGAGAGTTTCCTCAGCTGTTCGTCGCGCCTGCGTTCCGTTGATCAGCAATGTCCAGAGGGAAAGGACTTGGTATGAAGCTGATCCCGCGTTCTTGGACACGCGATCATCACGGTAGGCACGGTCCTGAACCGCAACACAGTTCCGGCATCTCGCGCCGACAGGTTCTCGGGGCGGCCGCGGGCCTGGTTGTCGGTGCCGGACTATCGACCAGCGCTGGAGCACAAGACCGCAACCCGCACATCGATGAGTCGCCGCTCCCCATTCCCGGCGGCGTGTCGCCATTCGGTATCTTGATCCACCACTTCCCGGTCATTGCGAACAGCACGCCGCTCTCCGCCCTCAGCGACCCCTCACAGATCACCGACTTCAACGGCTTCGTCGGACTTAACCGCATTCGGGGGACTGGATCGAGCCCCGGCGGGCCGCTCACGTTCCAGGCGGACATGGGCTTCATGGACGGCGTGTACGTCGCCGCGGACGGCAAGCAGTATCAGGCGACGTTCGGCTTCATCTGACTGGACGTCTTCGCCGGTCCAGTTGGACCGAACCAGATTCACGACTACAATCCCCACATCGACTCGAACGGCGTCTTCTGGACGATGGCCGTCCCGCGCAAGAGCGTCGACGTGCACTTCGGCAGCGGCCGAGCTGCGTTCCAGTTGACGACACAGACCTTCGACGATCACGATCTGCTGAGCTCGCTGACAGGGAGCTTCCCCGCTGGCTTTCCCCAGATCGCCGAGATCACGTTCAACGTGGAGTGGAGCGGCATCCGCGACCGCCAGCACGTCCGCAACGAAGCGCAAAACTTCGAAGGGGACTTCATGCAGACGGGATCGACGATCGAGTGGTCGGCGGTGAACCCCTCGTCCGGCTTCCAGTTCACCTCCGAGCCGGCCAATCCCGCGGGGGTGGTCGGCGCCGTCATCGGCCGCGAGCGCAACGGGGTATTCTTCAGATCATGACGCGGCTGGCCTGGGCCCGCTGCAGTGGGCCCAGGCCGATCGTGCACGAGCTGGCGTTCTCGGGCTAACCGCGCCCACCGGTCAGCGCGAGCCTCCGAGCTCGCGTACCGCGGCCGCCCACAGGGCGGTGGATTCGCGGGGCCCCGAACCGGCCGAGGCCTGCTTGCGGACTGCCGTGTTCACCATCACCAGACGGCTCCGCGGATCGACGAAGATCGATTGCCCGTGAACCCCGAGCAGCGCGAACATGCGCCGCTCGCCGGGGAAGATCCACGTCTGATACCCGTAGCCGAAAAAACCCGTCGCGATGCCTGGGCGGAGATGCGGTTGATCGTCGGGCACCGTGGTGGCA
>VBAL01000260.1:1787-2355 GCA_005888595.1 Candidatus Segetimicrobium genomatis | reverse complement strand
GTCGTGCGCGAGCAGGAGCCCGAGGCGCGCGTAGTCGCGCAAGACGGCGTTGATGCAGCAAAACGTCGCTTCCTGGCCGGAGCGGTCGACGAGCCACGTGGCGTCCGCTTCGGCGCCCATCGGCTGCCAGATCTTCTCTTCCAGATAGGTGGTGACGGGGCGGCCGGTCGCGCTGCGCAAGACGAGCCCCAACACCTCCGTTTCGACCGAAGCGTAGTAGAACCGCGTGCCGCTCGGCACGAGGCGCTCGTTGAAGGGCATCACGGCCGCCGCGCCACCTTCGCCGCGCTGCGCGAAGGTCGCGCGAGCGAGCTTCATGACGTCGTCGTTCGGGGAATAATCCTCTAGGAATCGTACGCCCGACGACATCTGCAAGAGATGGCGGAGCGACGTCCGTCCATACTCCGTACCCTCGAGCGCCGGCACGTACGCGGCGGCCGGTTCGGCGACGGAACGGATACGCCCCTCGGCAATGGCGATGCCCATCAGCATGGCCGTCACCGTCTTCGCCATCGACCACGAGGTGAAGCGATCGCGATCGTGACGATCATACTGGTAGCGCTCGACC
>VBAL01000260.1:0-1697 GCA_005888595.1 Candidatus Segetimicrobium genomatis | reverse complement strand
CGCGCGCGAGCCGCGACGGCGTCTCGGCCTTCCGGATCACCCGGCCTTCGAACAGCTCGTCGAGATGGGTGTGCGAGCCGACGAGTGACCCCACCCGGAGGAAGGTGCCGCGCTCCCCTTTGGGATAACCCAGGCTGGCGCCGTATTCCTCGGCGTCGGGACCTCCGCTGGCGAAGCGCGGCCCCGCTTCCGGGACGCCCGCGTTCCGCGTGGTCGCCGGCGCCGAGCATGCGGCCACGAGCAAGACGCACGACAGCGTGCCGAGCTTCGTTCTCCGCTTCATCGGGGCACCTCCATCGCCTTGCCCTGGCGCCACAGCGCTGGCTGGGTGATGCGCAGCCGCGCGGCGACTCGCGCGAAGGCGCGGCATAGCTTAGCCCGCCAACAATGCATTGGACAGGAGCATCGGCGCAGTGCCATCGTCTTACGAAGGAGGATCCCATGCTGAACCTCGACCAGTTCGTCGCCGACTGCCGGGCCGCGCTGGGGTATTCCACTCCCGAGGTGGCGGTCAAGGAGATCGTCGAGCGCGCCGTCGCCAGCCCCTCCGAGGTCGAAGCTGCGCTGGGCACGCCCCGGGAAGGCAAGATCGGCGTCCTCCACCACGATCGCGATCTCACCATCCTCAACGTGGTCTGGACCCCGGGCATGGCGGTGTACCCGCACGACCATCGCATGTGGGCCGTGATCGGGCTCTACGGCGGCCGCGAGGACAACACGTTCTATCGCCGGAGCCCCGAGGGGCTACAGGTGGCCGGTGGCAAGCAGTTGGAGACCGGGAACGTCGCGGTGCTCGGACAGGCGATCATCCACTCGGTGGCGAATCCGCTCCGCGTGTTCGCCGGCGCGATCCACATCTATGGCGGCGACTTCTTCGGCACCTCGCGAAGCGAGTGGGACCGTGAGACCCTGCAGGAGCAACCCTTCGACGTCGCGCGCGCGCGCAAGGTGTTCGCAGACGCGAACGAGCGGTGGTTCGCCGAGTGCGCGAGAACTAGCTAAGGTAGCGGGCGAGGGCGACCGGAAAGACCCGGGCCGTTAAACCGATCCGTGGCGGATATACGACAATTCGGTACACGAGCCACGGTTGATCGCCTCCGGCGCTGGAACAGAGACGCTGGCGGTGAACGATGCTGATCTCTGGCGACGCATCCGGGCGGAGGCAAGCTATGAAGGCTAGGCAGGGAAGCCGAATAGGCGAGATCTTCGCTGATGGTCGTCAGATCGATAAAGCACTGCGCTTGGCTGCCCGTGACGCCATCCGAAAGCACGCGCTCCATGACGCGCCCCTCGTCATCTGGCGTGCAGGTCGCATCGCATGGGTATCCGCGAGTGAGCTAGGCGCGAAGACCCAGCGCAAGACCAGCCGAAAGGGGATGCGGTCGACCAAGCGCGGACGCTGACCCGCCTCAAGGTTGCAGTACCGGGAGACAGCACTTGACTTCGTGGAGCACTTCGCCTACAGAAGCCTCACGCTGAGTCCTCCGTAGGATTCCTTCGCTCCGGTCGGTTTCTGGAGGGAGGGGCCGCGTTAATTCACCGCACGTAGTGAGTTCGCCACGCTCCGAAGGACCGCAACGGCAACGCGCACGCCCGTAGACGTCGAGTAGCGGGAAGAAGAGGAGGCCGGCATGGCAATCGAAATCGGCATCTTCCACAACGGCGCCTCCGATTTGAAGGCGGTCACCACGCCGAAC
>VBAL01000247.1:2545-2886 GCA_005888595.1 Candidatus Segetimicrobium genomatis | reverse complement strand
GCGACGGCGCTGCTGGGGATCTTCTTCTTGAGCGGGCAGGTCTACGAGTTCACGTCGTTCGTGCGAGAAGGGCTCACGCTCCAGACGAACCTCTTCGGGGCGACGTTCTTCGTCCTCACCGGCACGCACGGCGCCCACGTGACGGTCGGCGTGGTGTGGCTGCTCACCCTCTGGGTGCGCGCCCTCCAGGGCCAGCTCACGGTGGCCAACGCCGTCACCGTCGAGATCTGCGGCCTGTACTGGCACTTCGTGGACGTGATCTGGATCGTGATCTTCACCGTCGTGTACCTGATTCAGTGAGCCGAGAGGGCATGATGCAGCAACCGAGCACCGACGAGCAC
>VBAL01000247.1:545-2457 GCA_005888595.1 Candidatus Segetimicrobium genomatis | reverse complement strand
GTCTTCTACGTGCCGGCCTTCCATTCGATCCTGGTGCCGGCGCTGCTGCTCCTCTCAGCGGTCAAGTTCACGCTGGTCGTGATGTTTTACATGCACCTCAAGATGGACAGCCGGTTCTTTACCTTCCTCTTCGGCGGGCCGCTACTGCTCGGCCTGGGGATGACGATGGGCCTGATGTTCCTCTTTGGAGCGTTCGCGCTGCGGAGGTAGCATGCCTCGCCACTGGGATGTCCATCCCAGCGTGGTCATAGGGCTCGTCCTGTTGGGCGGGCTCTACGTGTTTCTGGGCGGCCTCCGCGCCCCTCGCCGGCGCGCGGTCGCCTTTGCCGGCGCGCTGCTCATCATGCTCCTGGCCCTGAATGGCCCGCTCCACGATCTGTCCGACCACTCCCTCTTCAGCGCCCATATGGTGCAGCACCTTGTGCTGACCCTGGCGTTCCCACCGCTGCTGCTGTATGGGACACCCGCGTGGGTGGTGCAGCCGCTCCTCGTCCCCCGCGCGGTGTTCCGGTTCGCCGCGTGGGCGACGCGGCCGCTGCCGGCGGCCCTGATGTTCCTCGCCCCGATCTCGCTGTGGCACTTTCCGGTCTTCTACGAGGCGGCGCTGCGTCATCATGGCCTGCACATCATGCAGCACCTGGTGTTCATCGCGACGTCGGTGCTGATGTGGTGGCCGGTGCTTTCGCCGGTGCCGGAGCTGCCGCGCATCTCGTATCCGGCCCAGATGGGCTACTTGTTCTTGCTTGGCATTCCGATGTCGGTGGTCGGGGCGCTGATCACACTGTCGGACCGAGTGCTCTACCCTTTCTATGCGACGGCGCCGCGCATATGGGGACTCTCCCCGCTGGCGGACCAGCAGATTGGCGGCCTGCTCATGTGGGTGCCCGGTGGGCTGGTGTTGTGGCTGGCCATGACGGTGGTGTGGTTTCGATGGGCCGCCCGGGAGGAGCGGGGCGACGTGGAGCGTGCGGTGCCGCGGCAGGCCTACGCTACTCTCCCTCCTGCGTCTCCCCCAGGGGGTGTCGCTTGAGCTCCTCGCCGATCTTGGGGTGCTCGCGCCAGAGGTAGTAGCCCATCCCCAGCGCAGCGATGGCGTTGCCGATCGCCACGTTCCACCACGCGAGCGCGCCCAGCAGCGGCTGGGCCAGAATCGCTACGAGGATGTAGAAGCCGAACTCGAAGAAGCAGAACCCCACGACCACCAGGAACAACGTGGAGGGCGCTTCCTCCACTTCCGCGGCCAGCGCGGCGGCGATGCAGCCGACCACCACGAACGCGCTGACGTGGATCATGGTGTAGCCGATGATACGCGAGTACTCGATCATCACCTGCGTCGGATCGTGCACGCCCCAGAACACGGCCGAGCCGAGCATTGCCGGCGTGAAGAAGGGACGGCCGTTGATCGTGTCCACGACGAGGAACCAGAGGGCGACGGCCCCCGCACCGATGCAGCCGGCAATGAAGCCCTCGCGCAGGATCCGGTTGAGCTGCATGAACGGCTCCCGGGTGATTTGCGCCTAATATATCTTGAAATATGGGACTGCGCCGTCCGGTGTTTTACCCACTCAGCTTGCTCGTCGGCGCGCTGCTCGTCACCGCCGCGGCCCTCGCGCACCCGGCCCTCGTCGGCGACGGCGCGACCCAGCTCGCCACCATCGCGGCAAGCGGCCGTTGGACGACGATCCACTGGGCGTTCTTGTTCGCCTTCCCCTTGTCGATCACCGGACTGGTCGGAGTGGTCGGCGTCAACGTCGGCACGCGGGGAGAAAGCGCGGTCCGCGCCGGCCTGGTGGTCAGCGTCTTCGCCTACGCGTGCTGGATGATCATCGTCGCGTTCATGCTCGGCGCGGGCGGCGCGCTCGCCAGCGCCTCCCGCGGACCAATGGGTGCGAATGCGCTGTTCCTGTACGAC
>VBAL01000247.1:0-521 GCA_005888595.1 Candidatus Segetimicrobium genomatis | reverse complement strand
GGCCACCCAGCGCGTAGGGGGGTTCAGCCTGGGGCTCGCGACCTATCTCTTTGGGTGGGGCGTCTGGAATGGGAAGGTGTTGCCGCCCTGGACGGCCCTTGTCGCGATCGCCGGAGGCGCCGCGGGGGCCGCGCTCGCGCTTGCGGCCCCCGCGTCCTCCCCGCTCGATCTCGTGGCGTATGCTCCGCCCATCGTTTGGCAGCTCGTGACCGCCTTGGCCCTGCTCCGGGCGCCGCAGCCGTCCTGAGCGCCGTCAGGGCATGCGCAGCCGGATGACCTCCTCCTGCTGCCGGGAGACGTTGTAGGCAATCAACGTCACGATGTCGCCGGACTTCGCGTCGCGCAGTGCCGCGCGGAACTCGGCCCGCGTACGGACCGGCTGGCCGTTCAGCTTGAGGATGACGTCGGGCCCGCCGTTGGCGCCTTGCGGTACCAGGCGGCCGTAGGCCGGGCCGTCCGGCGAGATGTCGGTCACCACGAGACCGCCGCCGTTCCTGGCCACCGGCTTGAGTTGCGGTTCG
>VBAL01000101.1 GCA_005888595.1 Candidatus Segetimicrobium genomatis | reverse complement strand
GGTCATCCGTGGTGGCAGTGATCCTCGTACCCGCCCTGCTGGCCGCCGCCGCACCCCCCGTGGTCGCGCAGGCCCCTGCGCAACTCCAGCCGAGCCAGCTCTCGCTAGCCGAAGCGCTCCGGCTGGCGCTGCAGCAGAACCAACAGCTGAGGGTAGCGGCGTTCGAGGTCGCCGTCGCCAGGGCGCAGCTTGCGCAGTCCAGGGCCGGAGGAGCAATCCAGGGAAGTGTGCAGGGCAGTTACACGCGTACCCAAGAAGGAGTGTCGACGACGATCCCCGATTCCGGCGGGGACGTCATCACAATTCCTCCGCCGTCACCCAACCTCTACGCCGCCCGACTGATCCTTCAGTACCCGCTCTATTCCGGCGGCCGCATCGAGGCCCAGATCGCGATGGCCGAAGCCAACCTCAAGGGCGCCGAGGCGAAGATCGTCTTCACCATCCGGCAGGCCTACTATCAGTTGTTGCTCGCTCAGGCCGGATTCGACTCCGCCAACCACAGTGTGGCGCAGGCGGCCGAGAACCTCCGGGTCGCACGTGCGCGCGTCGCGTCTGGAGTTTCCCCCAAGTTCGATGAGGTGCAGGCCGACGTCGCCCTGGCCACCGCGCGGCAGGTCCAGGTTCGGGCACGCAACGGCGTGGCCCAGGCGATGCAGGGGCTGGCTGGTCTGTTGAATCTGGCGCTGGATAGGACGCTGGCACCGGCGGATGGGTTTGCGGTGATCGTGGTGGAAACCCCGCTGGATCTGTTGATCGCTCAGGCCTTAGCGACCCGTCCTGAGCTTGCAGAGGTCCGCGCGCGGCAGGCGGCGGCGCAGGCCGGCATTCAGCTGGCCGAAAGCGGGGGCCGGCTGAATCTCGGTCTGTCCGGTGCCTTTGATTACTCGAATACCAATGGGTTTATCCCGGGCACGACGCTATCGAGCTCGTGGAGCGTCACCCTCGCGGCCACGTTGAGTATCTTAGACGGCGGTCTCACGATGGAGCGGATCAACGAGGCGAGGCAGCGCCTGGAGCAGTTGAAGGCCGCCGAGCTTTCCCAGCGTCAGGCGATCGAACTCGATGTCCGGCAATCCTACCTGAATCTCCAGTCCGCCCGCGAGGAATTGACCGGCGCCGATGCACTCCAGGCCCAGGCCGCAGAGGCGCTGCGGATCGCGAACGTGCGGTTCGCCGCCGGGGTGGGGACGAGCCTGGAGGTGCTCAGCGCTCAGGCCTCGTCCTCGCAGGCCGAAGTCGCAAAGGCACAGGCGTTATTTACCTATAATGTGGCCAGGGCCGCGCTGGTGCGGGCCGTAGGCGCAGAGGTGAACTGACCGTGAAGTCCCGACGCCGTCTGATCATTCCGGTTGCCGCGCTGGCGATCGGTGTCGCCGCCTGGTTTCTCTGGCCACGGGGCGGGGCGCAGAATGGGGCCATCCAGGCTTCCGGAACGATCGAGGCCACACAGGTCGACGTGGCGCCCAAGATCACTGGGCGGGTGATCAAGCTCGCCGTGCGAGAAGGCGATAAGGTGCGGTCCGGCCAGATCGTCGCGGAACTGGACGCGGCCGAGGTCGAGGCACAGCTGGCGCAGGCGCGGGCGGCCGTTGCGGTGGCACAGACGCGCCCCGCCCAAGCGGACGCGGTGGTGGTCCTGGCGCGAGCTTCAGTCGAAGCACAGCTCACTCAGGCGCGGGCGCAACTGGAATCGGCGGCGGCCTCATTAGAAGCCAGCCGGGCCAGCCTGCGCGCCGCCGAGGCCAACGTACAGGTCTCCGAGACGAACCTGGCCCGGGTGGAGTCTGACCTGCGGCGGCTGGAGGCGCTGTACCGTGACGGCGCGGTGTCCGCACAGGAACTCGACACGGCGCGGTCAGCAGTACAGGCCGCTGTGGCCCAGCGCGACGCGGCCCGAGCGCAGCGGGATGCGGCGCGGGTCCAGCTCACCGCCGTGGCAGCCGGGCTGGAGCAGGCGCGGGCCGCGCTGGCGGTCGCCGAAGCCAACCGCCAGACTGTCGGCATTCGAGAGCAAGATGCGGCCGCAGCCCGCGCGCAGCTGGCACAGGCGCGGGCGGTGTTGCAGCAGGTGGAGATCCTGCGAGGATATACAATCCTCACCGCGCCCCTCACGGGTGTCGTGGTGGCGAAGCACGTGGAGATCGGAGACCTCGTCGCTGTGGGAGCGCCGGTGGTAACCGTCGCCGACCTCAGCCAGCCGTATTTGAGGGTCTTCATCTCCGAAACCGACGTGGGCAAAGTGACGCTGGGGCAACCCGTGGACGTGCGGGTTGATGCGTTCCGCGGACGCGTGTTTCACGGCACGGTCACGGAGATCAGCGATCACGCCGAGTTCACGCCTGGAAACGTCCAGACCAGGGAAGAGCGTGTCAAGCTCGTCTTTGCCGTCAAGGTCCAACTAAGCAATCAGGACGGCGTGCTGAAGCCGGGGCTGCCTGCCGACGCGGTCATCGTGACCGGTGCCGGTGTCAGTCCTTAGTCAATGGACGGCATCGTCTCTCCAGCATCCGTGAGCGCCTCGCCTGCCGCCGACGATACCGTCATCCGCTGTCTTGGGCTGACCCGCCGGTTCGGCGCGCTTGCGGCCGTCGATCACCTGGACCTCTCCGTGGCGCGGGGCGAGATCTTTGCGCTCGTTGGGCCGGATGGCGCGGGCAAGACGACGCTGATCCGGATGCTGTGCGGCGCCCTCACCCCGACTGAGGGCACAGCGGTAGTCGTCGGTGCCGATGTGGCACGCGATCCTGAAGCCGTGAAGGCGCGCATCGGGTACATGCCGCAGCGGTTCAGCCTCTACGGCGATCTGTCGGTCATGGAAAATCTGCAGCTGTATGGAGATATCTATGGGGTCGGGCGGACAGCATTCAGGGAGCAGGCGGCGCGATTGCTCACCGACTTCCGTCTGGACGCCTTCACCGGCCGCCCGGCGCAGCAACTGTCCGGGGGGATGAAGCAGAAGCTCGCCCTGGCCTGCACACTCATCCACGCACCCGACGCGTTGTTTTTGGACGAGCCCACGACCGGCGTGGATCCAGTATCACGGCGGCAGTTCTGGCGCTATCTGTACAGCCTCAACCGGGATGGGATCACCATCTTCGTGAGCACCCCATATATGGACGAGGCAGAACGCGCGTCGCGCGTCGGCCTAATGAACCGCGGCCGGCTCATTGCCAGCAACGATCCGGGAGCGCTGAAGGCATCCATGCAGGGGGAGATTCTGGAAATCATCGCCGAGCCCAAGGCGGCGGCCAAGCAGGCTCTGCGCGGCCACGCCCTGGTGCGCAGTCTGGAGGTCTTCGGGGACCGGCTGCACGTCCTCGTTGACTCCGCGGACCGGGCTGAACCGGAGCTACGGCGTGCCCTGCTCTCCGGTGGCGTGCAAGTGCAAAGCATGCGACGCGCGGTGCCATCGTTGGAGGACGTCTTTGTCTCCCGGCTGGCCCGGGTCGTATGAGCAGCGGTGCGGCGATGGAGTACTCGGTGCAGGCCACGGGCCTGACGAAGCGCTTTGGCAACTTTACCGCCGTCGACCACATCTCGTTTGAGATCCGCCCCGGCGAAATCTGGGGATTCTTGGGACCCAACGGCGCTGGAAAATCGACCACCATCCGTATGCTATGCGGAATCCAGGATCCGTCCGAGGGCAGCGCGACAGTCTTGGGATACGATGTCCGCCGCGATCCGGAGGCGATCAAGGCCCGGATCGGCTACATGTCGCAGCGCTTCAGCCTGTGGGGTGATCTCACCGTGCGTGAGAATCTAGAATTCTACGCCGGAGTGTACGGCCTGGATGCGTCAACAAACCGGCAGCAGGTGGACAAATGGTTGGAACGCTCGGGTCTGACCGACCGCCAGCACGGGGTGGCGGCCACGCTGTCCGTGGGGTTCCGCCAGCGCCTGGCCCTCGGCTGCGCTGTACTGCACCGCCCTCAGATGGTATTTCTGGACGAACCCACTGCAGGCGTCGATCCGGTCTCCCGGCGGCAGTTTTGGGATCTCATCGACCGCTTCGCCGAGGAGGGGACCACCATCATGGTGACCACCCACTACATGGACGAGGCTGAGCACTGCGACCGGCTGGCCTTCATCGCCGGGGGCCGCATCATCACCCAGGGCACGCCGGCCCAGATCAAACGTGAGCAAATGCCCGGGATCGTGCTGGAGATCCGCACGGACCGGCCGGTGGAGGCGCTCGCCGCGCTCTACCAGCATCCGGCTGTCCGCGAAGCGGCGCTGTACGGCGTGGCGATCCATGCCGTCGTTGACCGGCAGGAGTCGGCGCCCAGCGTCGCCGCGTCCCTTCAGGACCACGGGTTCGCGGTGCTCGGAATCGAGCCCATCCCTCCAACGCTGGAAGATGTCTTTGTTGCCCTCGCCGAGTCTAACCAGGGAGCCACAGCATGAACCTGCAGCGCTTGTTCAGCATTATCCGCAAGGAGACCGCCCAGCTGTTACGCGACCGGCGGACGCTGGGCACCATCATCACGTTGCCGATCATCCAGATGGTGCTGTATGGATACCTCAGCAACGAAGTCCTGCACCAGCCCACCGCCGTGTGGGATCAGTCGGCGAGCACCGAGAGCCGCGCGCTGGTCAGCACATTCGAGAAAACGCGGTACTTTTCGGTCCGCTACTGGGCCAGCAACCTGGGGGAGATCGAGCGCCGTCTGGACGCCGGGCAGGTAAAGGTGGGTCTGGTCATTCCGCCTGACTACGCCAAGCGCCTGCGCGGCGGCGAGCCGGTGCAGGTGATGATCATGGTCGACGCCTCCGATGCCACCAGCGCCCGCGTCATCCTTTCCGTCGCCGGCGGCGTCGGGGCCAGCATCTCCCGAGATGTCGGTATCGTCCAGCTGGCGCGAGCAGGACTGCGGCCGCCTCCCCAACCTGTCGAGGTCCGTACCCGAGCCTGGTATAATCCCAATCTCCAAAGTCAACTATTCATCGTCCCAGGGGTGCTGGGACTGGTGTTGCAATTCACCACGACATTCTTAACCATCGGGGCGATCGTGCGGGAACGCGAACTGGGCACGCTGGAGCAGCTGGTGGTGACGCCCATCCGGCCGTCAGAGCTGATGCTGGGCAAGATCCTCCCCCTCATCGGGTTGGGCTACATCAACCTGACGTTCATTCTCCTGCTGGCGTGGGCGTGGTTCGGCGTGACCGTGAAGGGCAGCATCCTGCTGCTGTACGTGATGACACTGGCATTCTTTTTCTCCTCGCTGGGCATCGGCACGTTGCTCTCCACCGTCTCGCGTACCTTTCAGCAAGCCGCGCAACTGGCGCAGCTCGTCCTGCTGCCAAGCATTCTGATTTCTGGCTTCTTGTTCCCGCGGGAGTCGCTGCCGAAGGTGCTGTACTGGATCGGCTATGCTGTGCCGCTGACCTACTTTGTGACCATCATCCGAGGCATTCTGGTCAAAGGGGTCGGGTTCCGTTACCTGTATCCACAGATCATTCCACTTGTCTTTCTCGGCGCGGTCGTGTTTACCCTGGCCATTGTGCGCTTCCAGAAAAAGATCGACTGACCGAGTCCAATGGCACACCCCTCGGTGTTACATGACATGCGGGCGGTGCTGTTTGACCTGGACGGCACCTTGCTGGACTCGTTCCAGTCCCATTATCGCGTCTACCAGCACGTGTTTGCGGACCTGAGGATCGGGTTCGATGAAGGCACGTTCGTGCAGTACTATTCGCCGAACTGGTACCTGCTCTATGAACGCATCGGATTGTCCCGGGACCGCTGGCCCGACGCCGACCAATTATGGCTGCACTACTATGAGCAGGAAACGCCCGGTCCGCGCGAGGGCGCGGCTCAGGTGCTGGCGGCGGTGAAGGCATCCCGCCGCGCGCTCGGCCTGGTGACCTCGGGAGAGCGCGGTCGGGTGGATCGAGATTTGGAGAGGTTGGGCTGGCAACGACTCTTTGATGCGGTCGTGTGTGGCGGAGATACGTCTCACATGAAGCCGAATCCGGCCCCATTGCGGCTGGCATTGAACCACCTCAACGCCGCGCCGGCTCAGGCGGTCTATGTCGGAGATACTATCGAAGACGTGCAGATGGGGAAGGCTGCCGGCACATCGACCGTGGCGCTGAGCGGGGGATTTTCCGCGAAAGAGAGCCTCTCAGCGGAGCGACCAGATGTGCTGCTCGACAATCTCACTGAACTCGTGACCATGCTGTAGGGTAGCCTGTGCTCGACTGCTCGACTGCGCGACCGCCCGACTGCGCGACGGCGCGTTAGGGCGTCACCGTCACCATCCGACCACGCGATCGCCAGAGCGCGGCAACCGTCAGGGGGATAAGCGCGGTGACTGCGCCCACCAGTCCCATCGCGTTGTACCCGATTCCGGCGAAGACGATCCCGCTGCCGAGGCTCCCCGCCGCGGAGGCCAGGCCGATGAGCAGGTCGTTGAACCCCTGTGTCCTGGCCCTCTCTTCCGGGGAGAGTTGATCGGCCAGCAGCGATGACCCACCCACATAGCACAGATTCCAGCCGAGCCCCAGCAGAAAGAGCGCGACCGTCAGCGGTAGTACCTGCGGCGAGAGGGTGGCCGCCAGGCACGCCAGGATGAGTACCCCGCTGCCGGCCATGATGACCGGGCCTCGACCCCACCGGTCCGCCAGCTGTCCCGATATGACTGAGAATGCATACATCCCCACGACGTGGCCGGAGATCACGAAGGAAATCGTGCCGATGGGATGGTTGTGTCCCCGCATGTGAAGCGGGGTGATGACCATCAGCATCACCATCACCAGCTGCCCGCACACCATAGCTGTGGTGGCCACCTTGGTGGGACGCTCGCCATAGATCTCTGCCATGGAGCGGGCGGGACGGGAGGACACGGCCGGATCGCTCGTCACGCTGCCAATGGCGCGACCGAGGTCGCGCGGCTCGGGCCGTAAGAAGAGGAAGATGACGGCCGCCGCGGCCACAAAGAGCCCGGTCGACGCGCCGTACGGACCCGACAATTCGTCCAGACCCAGTCCTGCGGCGATGCGGCTCATCGGTCCCGCCAGCAGGGGCCCAACGATCGCTCCGAGGGTGCCGCCCACGACGACGGTGGAGATCGCGCGTGCCCGCTGGCTCGCCTGGTGCACCTCAGCAGCCACGAACCGTGACAGTTGCACCGCGGAAATCGCCACGCCCACGAGCGTCGATCCCAACAAAAACGACCAAAACGATGCCGAGACGACCGCCGCGGTACTGATCAACGCTCCCGCGGCACCTGCAAGCGCGCCCAGCACGAGCATGCCCCGTCGCCCCAGCGGGTCCATCGCATAGCCCCACCCATACGCGGCAGACGCCTGTCCCAGCTGATAGCACATCGCCGGCACACCGGCCCACTGTGATCGCCCGCCGAGTTTGGCGCCGACGATGGCCATGATTGGGATGAGGGCGACAACGGCAGCTTGTCCCAGGCCCTGGACGGCAAGCAACGTCCGGGTGATCTTGCGGGCAGTCGCCGCGTTGTTGATGACCACGATGTCCCTCACAGTGGCGTAGTGTCAGAACGCCAGGCGGTTCGATGCGCGCTGCCAGGCATCCTGCCGGATGAGGCGGGAGCGTCTTGGGGTGAGACCCGACGACCCCCGAATTCGGGGACCCGAAGGGCGGCGAAGGAGTGACTTAGTTCCGGGTCCCGCATTCGGGGATCGTCTGGTCTCAGGGTGAGGCGCGAACCACGGGATTTAGGGGTCTGGCACCTAAATTCGCAAACCCTCGAATGCATCCCGTCCTGCCGGGGCGATTTGACTCCTTTGACCTCCCCTGTATAATGAAGGTTGCGACGCGGGGTGGAGCAGCCAGGTAGCTCGTCGGGCTCATAACCCGAAGGTCGCAGGTTCAAATCCTGCCCCCGCTACCATTTCCGACGCCCAAAACGCAGGCCAGGTCTGCGATTTGGGCGTCTCGCTTTTCTCGACTCCATTATCCACAGGTTCGTGGAACTAAGAGCTTGTTGAGCGCGGCACTAGTTTGATTGTCGCGGATCGTGCCTTGGG
>VBAL01000015.1 GCA_005888595.1 Candidatus Segetimicrobium genomatis | reverse complement strand
CACCAGTCGTTGGATCAATTACTCGGGTATCTCCCGCCACGCACTTCCCGATCCCTGGATCTCCACCGATGAGCACCAGTGAGCCCGGCACCAGCCCTCCACCCAGCACGCGGTCCAGCTCGTGGAGGCCCGTGGCTAGGCGCGGTTCGGCCATCGTAGCCACCTCGGTGACGGCGACCGGCAGAGCCGGCGGCGCGGGGGCCCCAGCGCGTGGTTCACCGATCACTTCCTCGACGAACGAGTTCCACTCCCCACACGACGGGCAGCGGCCTAGCCACTTCGGAGACGTATGCCCGCACGACTGACAAGTGTATTGGAGTCTGGACTTGGTCACTGCGCGCCTCCCACCAGCAGAAAGGCCCGGCACATGACCGGGCCCTCCCCCGCTTTCAGATTGTGATGTTGCGTTCCCGCGTTCCCGTCAGTCTCCCTTGAGCGCCGGTTCGGGTTGCCGCTTTCGCTCAAAGACGATGCGCTCATCACGCGCGTCGACGACCACCGTGTCCCCCGGACTAAAGCTGCCCCGCAGAGCCGCTGGATCGTCCGCCGCAGCGGCCGCGCGCCGAACGTGGGATCGAACCCTTCCTTGGCCAGCAGATCCTTCGCCGCCTCGGTCAGCTCCAGCTGCATGTTCTGCCCCCGCAGCTCACGCTGGACGCGGGCGATGAGGATATCCGCGATCGCCTTGATCTGGCCGCCGGTCAGGGGCCGGAAGATGATGACTTCATCGATCCGGTTCAGAAACTCCGGGCGGAACGTCCGCCGCAGCTCCTCGGTGATGTGTTCCTTCATGCGGGCGTAGGCGCTGTCCATCGCGGTGAGCTCATCGCGGGTTGGCTTGAAGCCGATGGCCACTTCTTTTTCCAGCAAGGGCGCACCGACGTTGCTGGTCATGATGATAACGGCGTTCGTGAAGTCCCAGCCGTCGTCGAGGATCTGCAGTAGGACGTTGAAGATCTCCGGATGCGCTTTCTCAATCTCATCAAACAGCACGATCGAGAATGGGCGCCGGCGCACGGCCTCCGTCAGTTGTCCGCCTTCTTCGTAGCCGACGTACCCCGGGGGCGAGCCCACCAGCCGGCTGATGGTATGGCGCTCGCTGTACTCGGACATATCGATGCGGATAAGGGCGTTCTCGTCGCCGAAGAGGAACTCCGCCAGCGCTCGGGCCAGTTCGGTCTTTCCCACGCCCGTGGGCCCCAGGAAGATGAATGAGCCCACCGGCCGGCGGGGATCCTTCAGGCCCGTCCGGGCGCGCCGGACCGCCTTGGCCACAGCGCTGACGGCCTCTTCCTGGCCGACGATGCGCTCGTGGATAGATTCCTCCATCTTGAGCAGCCGCTGCGTCTCCTCTTCGACCAGCCGTGTCACCGGAATGCCGGTCCAGGAGGAAACGACGTCGGCGATGTCTTCCGCGGTGACGGTGCTGATGTCGCGGCCCTTCTCACGCTTCCAGGAAGACTCCAGTTCCTCCAACTTCTGGCGCAGCACCCGTTCCTTGTCGCGCAGCTGCGCGGCCTTCTCGAAGTCCTGGTTCTTGATGGCTTCTTCCTTCTCGCGCCGGACGCGCTCAGCTTTCTCAACAGCCTGGCGCACCTCTTGCGGGAGGAACGAGGCCTGCAGCCGGATCTTGCTGCTGGCTTCATCCATGAGATCGATGGCTTTGTCGGGCAGGAACCGGTCGGCGATGTACTTCTCCGCCAGCGTCGCCGCCGCCACCAGCGCCTCGTCGCTGATGGTGACGCCGTGGTGGGACTCGTAGCGTTCGCGCAACCCTTTCAAAATCTCGATCGTCTGTTCGACACTGGGCTCACTGACCAGAATGGGTTGGAAGCGCCTTTCCAAGGCGGCATCCCGCTCGACGTATTTGCGATACTCATCCAGGGTCGTGGCGCCGATACACTGGAGTTCGCCGCGGGCCAGGGCGGGTTTCAGGATGTTGCTGGCGTCGATGGCGCCCTCTGCCGCGCCGGCGCCCACGAGGGTGTGCAACTCGTCGACGAACAGCACTACCTCGCTCTGCGCCTTGCGGATTTCATCCATCACTTTCTTCATGCGCTCTTCGAACTCGCCCCGGTACTTCGTGCCGGCAACCAGCGCAGCGAGATCCAATTGCACCACACGCTTGTTGCGCAACACCTCCGGGACGTCGCCGCGCACGATGCGCTGGGCCAGTCCCTCGGTGATGGCGGTCTTGCCGACGCCGGGTTCGCCGATGAGAGCCGGATTGTTCTTGGTGCGGCGGGACAGCACCTGAATCACGCGTTCGATCTCGCGGTCGCGGCCGATGACCGGGTCCAGCTTGCTCTCCCGCGCCAGTTTGGTCAGGTCACGGCCAAACTCGTCCAGGGTTGGCGTCTTGCTGGACTGCTTGGTGTAGGCGGTGGTCCCCTCTTCTCCCAGCAGATACACCACCTGCGCCCGGACGCGCTCCAGGTCTGCACCCATCGCCTCGAGCACGCGGGCGGCCACACCTTCCCCTTCACGGATCAGACCCAGGAGGAGATGCTCGGTGCCGATGTAGTTGTGACCCAGCCGGCGCGCTTCGTCCAGCGCCAGCTCCAGCACCTTTTTCGCCCGAGGCGTGAACGCGACTTCCTCGTAAGGGGCCCGCTCGCCGCGGCCGATGGCAGTTTCGATCTCGGCGCGCACGCGGTCAGGGGAAATGTTCAGGCTCTCGAGCACCTTGCTGGCAACGCCCTCACCCTCGCGGATGATCCCCAGCAGGATATGCTCGGTGCCGACGGCGCTGTGGTTGAGGCGCTTGGCTTCTTCTTGGGCCAGGATGATGACGCGCCGGGCGCGCTCTGTAAACCGCTCAAACATTGCGACGACGTCCCCCTCTCCGCCAGATCGTAGGTGAGTCTACCAGTGACGGCGTCCCGACCACTTCGCGAGGCGAAGGTGTCAGGCGGCAGAGGCTAACTTTTGCCCTACGAGTTCTGCTCAGGCGGAGGTCCCTCCTGCTCGGGCACCCCGAATCTCCGGTATGTTCAATTCCATCTTATCCTACGATCGAAAGCGGGGTCAAATTCCCGGCTTGGCCGGCGCCCCTCCTGTCCACCATTGTGCCCCGCCAGACAGAAAGAAGACCGGGCAGGTCGCAGCCGACCTGCCCGTACTCCCGCAGACAGCCCGTGGGCGTCAGAGCTTGACTTGCAGGATATTGTAGCGGATCTTCCCGGCGGGAACCGTCACCTCGACCATCTCGCCCTTGCGCTTGCCGAGCAGCGCGCGGCCGACGGGTGACTCGTTACTGATCTTGTCCTGGTCGGGATCGGCCTCCGCCGACCCGACAATCATGTACTTGATCTCTTCCCCCGAGCCGAGATCCTTCAGGCGCACCGTGGAGCCGACCGCCACCCGGTCCGGCGGAGCCCCGTGGTTATCGATGACCCGGGCGTTCCGCAACATCACCTCCAGTTGCAGGATCCGCCCTTCCACAAACGCTTGCTCGTTCTTCGCGTCCTCGTACTCGGAGTTTTCCATCAAGTCGCCAAATTCCTTGGATTGCTTGATACGCCCGGCGACCTCCTTGCGGCGGACCGTCTTCAGATGTTCCAGCTCCTCTTCCAGTTTGTGTAAGCCTTCTGGAGTGAGGATTGTCTCTTTTTCGACCTCGGCCATCGAAGATGCTCCTGCGAAGGGGGATTGAAGACAAAACACCGTAGGTCGATTCCGACCTACAGCGCCCCCCCAAAGTGTCGTGTGAAGTTGCCCGCACGAAAACTGAGGGCATCGCGCCCTCAGCGCCTGCGAGTATAGCCGATCCCGCTGGAGCCGTCAAGCGCAGCCGGCTAAACTTCCTCTGCCGCAGAAGCGAATCATGTGGTGTCCGGCGTGCCCCGTACGAGTCGCTCAGACCATCTTGCGGTCAGCGGCACGGTTGACCTGAGCGACTCGTGCGGGGCGTGCCACCGACGTTTCGCGCAGATCAGCTCACCTCAGCGCGGCGGCTACACCTGAGCGAATCGTCCGTGGCGTGCCGCTTGACGGATCCGCTCGACCTCGTCATCTCCGATCGCCCGCTCAAAGCGCCGGAACCCGCTGAGGCGGAACCCGTGCCGGCGCGCCAGCGCCGCGATTTCTTCCACCTGGGGCAGCGTGATGTCCCGTCCGAGTGTAAAGTTCTCGTAGCGGTGCTCCAGCGCGAGCAAGATGGTCTCCGCGACGCACGCCTCGGTCATCTTGGGCGGGAAGCCGAAGTCGAACCCGAAGTCTACCTCACCCGGGATCTCGATCACCCCGCCATCGATGACCAGCACGTCGTTGCGGCGCTCGTACACGAGCCGTGAAACATTGCGAGGCCGCGCCACATCGCAGACCACCGCCCCCGGCCGCAGATCCTCCGGCTCGATGAGGACGTCGGTGGCCGACGACACGGTCAGGATCACCTCGGCCATGCGCACGGCCGCCTTGACGTGTGTCTCGACGCGTACGTCAGCCCGTCTGGCTCCGAGCGTCGTCGAGGGGCCGGCCGACCGCAGCCGCGCCTGCAGCGCATCCAGCGTCTCGCGGGTCCGAGCGACCAGGATCAGGCGGCCGACGGACCGGGACAGGATCTGGCTGCACACCGCGCCGATCGATCCGGTCGCGCCGACAACCGCGGCCGTAACGTTGGCCGGCTCAAGCCCCATGCGCTGCGCCGCCAACAGCGCACCGTCCACGGCGGTGGCCGCCGTGTAACTGTTGCCAGTGGTCACCGCGATGCGGAGGTTGTGTGCCACAGTGAGCCCGCGATCGCCGACGATCTTGGTAAACGCGCCGAGGCCCACGATCCCCGCCCCGAGCGATTCTGCCAGGCGGCCGCACTGGATCAGGCGCCGGTATACGAACTCCAGTGGGGAGTCCATCAAGGTCCGCGGGGTCAGAGGTAGGCCGATGAACCATCCTTCCGCTCGCGCGCCGGTAGGGGAACGGATGCCGGTGATGTGTGACACCATGCGTGGCGGAACGGGGCGGAAGGCCAGTTCCACCAGCCGCTCGGGCAGTTTCCGCGTGACGGGATACCTGCGCGCGAAGTCAGAGATGCGGAGCGGATGAATGATAAACGCAAACCTTCCAGGATCCTGGATCCTCGATCCTGGATCATGGGAAGGCGGGGCGACGGCTGGTGTCTGGGGAACCACG
The DNA here is from genome assembly GCA_005888595.1 of Candidatus Segetimicrobium genomatis. Taxonomy (GTDB): domain Bacteria; phylum Sysuimicrobiota; class Sysuimicrobiia; order Sysuimicrobiales; family Kaftiobacteriaceae; genus Telluricultor. The sequence goes on along the minus strand of VBAL01000015.1, from coordinate 21,727 downwards.
ATCACGACCTTGGGGTGGCGACGCGTGTGCGCGGCGCCCAGGCTGGAATGGCATCAGGATTCAGTTCTTCGACGCGAGGCTCGAACCCGGCCCGCAAGGCGGTGTGCAGGTACTCCTCTGTGGCAATCTCCTCCGGACGCCGGTTGAGCAACGCCACGATGACCCCCTGCAGCACGTTCGTGGCAAAGGAGCGGCCGCCCATGTCCGGCCCATCCGTGATCAGCAGCCACACCCCCCGCTTGCGGAGTTCGTCCACATCGGTTTTTGTGATTGTCTGCGTGAGGATGACCTTGCCCCGGAGATCGTCGGGCAGAAACCGCCGGATCAGGAGGAAGTCACCCGCAACGATCTCGGCCCACCGGTAGTATTTGCCGTGCTTGGGCGTGATGTGTTTCTGCTTCTCCCCAGTGGGATAGAAAAACCTGATCGGGAGTCTGCTGATCGCCGGCAGCAGCAGCGCGGCCAGGATCTTCACCGACGTCAACGATCGAAGCGGAATGGGGAGGTTCAGCGAGAAGATAAAGTCGCCGAAGATAACCTCGGCGCCGGCTTCCGTGAACGCCTCTGCCATCCCATACCGGTCGACCGAAGACACCAGCACGACCTTCCGTCCGCGGAACGAGATGCCTTTCCGGTTGGGCAGATAATCGGTGATCAGCCAGCGTTCCCAGGACGCCTTGAGGCCCCCGCCGTCCACGAACGGCGTCCGTCGAACGTTGCGGACCAGCCCCGCGGTCTCGCGGATCAGGTACTTACGGTTCCCCGCCCGCAGATAGAGGTCGGTGCCGCCGAGGCCGAGCGCATCAACCTTCCCGTCGAGTTCCTCCAGCAGCTGCTTGGCGCGGCGGACATCGCCGTCCGTTCCAATCCGCTCCACGATCAGACGCTGGCCCAGGATCTCGGTCTCGAACCGATGATCTCGGCTGGCGCTACCCAGGCTGACCGACACGACACGTTTCGTGCTCATCGTGTGCTGTGGCAGACACTACGCCTCCACACCAACGACTCCTGCCGTTTACGACGGGGCAGGACGAGTCACATCCGCGGTGCGGTTGCGCTCATCGATGATACGCAGTCCCTCCAGGGTCAGCAGGGGGTCCAGGTGGTCGAAGCAGCGGCAGTCATCCACAATCAACTCCGCCCATCCGCCCGTCGCCACCGTCACGGCGTGGCCGCCCAGCTCAGTGCGGATCCGCCGGACGATCTCCTCCACCTGGCCGACAAAGCCAAAGATGATGCCGGCCTGCATCGCCGTCACGGTGGAGCGGCCAATGACTGTCTTGGGTTTGCTCAGCTCCACGCGCGGCAACTGCGCGGTGTGCTCTGCCAGCGCATCCACAGAGATGCCGATGCCGGGCGCAATGGCCCCACCCAGGAAGTCGCCCTCTGCGGACACCGCCGTGAAGGTGGTCGCGGTGCCGAAATCCACCACGATGGCAGGCCCACCGTGCTTCTCGTATACCGCGATGGCATTGCAGATGCGGTCGGCGCCAACCTCCTTGGGGTGTTCATAGAGGATGCGCATGCCGGTGCGCACTCCCGGCCCTACGACCAAGGGTGCCACGCCGAAATACCGACTGCACAACCGTTCAAACACCTCGGTCAGCGGGGGGACTACCGACGAGATCGCGGCAGACTCCACCGCCGGAAACTCAAGGCCCGCGTATTGGAACAATCCGCGGAGGATCATCGCGTACTCATCGTCGGTCTTGTTCAGATCGGTGGCGATCCGCCAGTCCACGAGGAGGTCGGTGCCGTCATAGCCCCCGACCTTGATCTGCGTATTATTGATGTTGATGGCGAGCAACATGGCACACCTCAAACTACGGGACTAGGGACTGGGGATTAGGGACTAGTAACTACAGCCTTCCCAGTCCCCGTTCCCTAGTCCCCAGTCCCGTCCTTAGCTACTTGCCCGCGCCGCCGACACCGCCCTGTACACCGGAACAGTAATCACCACGGCCAACAGAACCTCCGGCAATCCGTGTGTGGCACCAATGACGAATGCGGCACCGGCGGGAATGAACCCAAACAGGACCATCAGCGTCAGCACCCCAATCGTATTCGTGAGGGTTCCGGCGACTGCGGCCGCGGCTGGGGCCGCGTTGGCGCCCGACAGGAGCCAGTAGGCCAGGATGGCCACGGCGACCCCTGCCGCGAGCGTCAGCCACAACTGTCCGGACGTCACCGCGGCGACCCTATGATAGGCGTTGATCAGCCAGGTAGGCTCGATCTTCTTCGCGGCAAAGGCGGTCTCAAACCGCTGCGCCCCCGGTCCCAGGATCGTGAACACCCCCGCGCCGAGCGCGAGGGTGGAGAGGCTGCGTGCGTAGCGCTGCTGCAACGCCGCGAAAATTAATGCGGCGACCACGCCGATGAGGATCCGCGGCCCGATGGCGATGAGCGGGTTACTGAACGCCGGCGTCCCTGCCCGGAGCAAACTGATCACTCCAAACACTGTGCCGACGAACGCGCCGACGACCGGCCCGGCCAGCACTCCTGCGACAATTACCGGAATGTGCATCGTGGTGGCCGAACCGGCAGGAGTGGGGAACGCAATGAACCCCAGCGGCGTGTATCCAAGCGCCGTGGCCAAGGCGCCCAGGATACCAGCAACGGAGATATCTCGGGTGGACAAACGAAAACCCCTCCGCGATGCGGCCGGGGCATAATGGGCCTGCGCCATATTCTCCCCCCGTTCCAGTCTCAACTTGCCCCGGACCAACTCGATTGGCCAGATTGGCCCAACCCAAACATAGTGCCTATCGAGTTTGGTACGGGGCGAGTACCGGACGGAGCCTCGTACAGAAGGCTCTGTTCGTGGTCCGGCCCGCAGCGCGGTGCCGGCCCTCCCCCCTACTCTATCACGAAAACGGCGAGGTCGGGGATTGGGTGGCTGCGGTTTCGAATCCCCAATCCCAGCCCCAAATGCCGCAGTTTACTTTGTGTCCGCCAGCCCTGGAATGCCTCCCAGTCCGGTCGCCAGCCGAACGGCGCGTTTCACCGCTTCCGCCACTGCCTCGACCACCGCGGTGCCCAGCGGGATCATGTCCGCCTTAGCGTTCCCCGTTGACAGCGCGAAGACCGTGTCGCCGTCATACATGGTATGGACCGGTGCGATCACGCGCGCCAGCCCATCGTGACCGAGCTGAGCGAGTTTGTTGGCCTGCTCTTTGGTCAGCGCGGCGTTGGTGGCGACCACCGCAAGCGTCGTGTTGGTCCCAAACCCCGCGCTGGGGTGCCCGCTCATCAATGCCTGCGTCATGTTGAGAAACCGTCCGGTCGTCCGATCGCGTGCTCCGGCCAGGATCTGCCCTGTCTGATCGTCCCGCACGTCACCGTATGCGTTGACGACCACAAGCGCACCGACGACCACACCTCCCGGGAGACCGGCGGCCCACGTTCCCACGCCGCCCTTCATCGCGGACAATGGACCCAGCAGCTTGCCGACGGTGGCGCCGGTCCCCGCTCCGACGCTCCCCTCCGCCACCGGACCGCGGGATGCAGCCCGCGCTGCGTCGTAACCCATCTCCGCGGTGGGGCGGATGGCCGGATTGCCGATCATCAGATCGAAGATGACCGCCGCCGCTACGAGGGGAACTTTCGCCACCGAGACATCGAACCCAATGCCGCGCTCTTCGAGAAAACGCATCACCCCATCCGCCGCGGCCAATCCGAACGCGCTTCCGCCAGTCAGGAGCACCCCATGGACGCGCTCGACCAGGTTCATCGGCCGCAGGGCGTCGGTTTCTCGCGTGCCGGGAGCCGAACCGCGCACATCCACGCCGCCCACGCCACCCTGCTCGCACAGGATGACGGTGCACCCGGTCACCGCACGGGCGTCGGCGGCGTGACCGACCTTGATCCCCGTCACGTCGGTAATCTGCGCCATCGTCACTCCGCGGGAGTCTCAGCCGTCCGGAGGGAGACGTCACCGGCCACGACGCGCCGCAGACCCTCTGGCGTCCTCACCAGCAGGGCGCCCCTGTCGTCTACGTCCTCGGCCACCCCCTCCAGTTCCTGCGCCCCCCACACACGCACCTGGCGGCCCAGCGTGGCGTCGTGCTTCCGCCACCGCGCCAGGAGGGCGTCTGGATCGCTGTGGAGCAGGTCGTAGTGCTCTTCGAACCGGCCCAGCACCGCGCAGGCCAGCGCCGCCAGGTCAACCGAGTGTCCAAGCCGCCCCAGCAGCGAGATCCCTCCCGTCTGGGCGTCGAGAGCGCCGGGAGGAACGTTGGCGTTGATTCCGATCCCTGCGATCGCGACCGTCCCGCTGGTCTCGATGAGCACGCCGCCGAGCTTGCGGTCCTCGACCAGAAGATCGTTCGGCCATTTCACGCGAGCCTGCAGCAGGGCGACCTCTCTCACCGCATCGGCGGCGCCGGCGGACGCCGCCAGGCCCACCAGCGGCCACTGCTCCAGCGCCACTTTAGGGCGCAGCACGACCGACAGCCACAGGCCGCCGGCCGGCGAGAGCCACGCCCGGCCGCGCCGTCCACGTCCTGTGGTCTGGATCCGGGCGATCACAGTCGTTCCCTCAGACGCCCCCTGCTGGGCGAGCGCGCCCGCCTCGTCGTTGGTCGACCTCACGCTCTCGTGCACAATCACCGGACGCCCGAAACGGCGTGTGGAGAGTCCCCTCTGGATTGCCGTCGATGTCAACGCCTCCATCGTCGGGACCCTTCGTCCTCCCAATCATGGCGTGAATAGTGAATGGTGAATAGTCTCGCGCTTTTCAGCTGACAGCCGCTTCGTCTACATATCGGAGTATCTCTTTCAAATCTGATTCCGTGAAGATATCGACTTCGTCCGTATCGACGCGCAACAGCGCGGTGTCATCGTATGCGTCGAAGAATCGCTCGTACCCGTCACAGAGCCGGCTGAGATATGCGGGCTCGATGGCGCGCTCGAACGGGCGGTCGCGGTGGGCAATGCGGTCCGTCAGCGTCTGGAGTTGCGCGGTCAGGTAGATCACCAGCGCCGGCTGTACCGTCATCGGCGCGATCAGTTCATACAAACGGGTGTAGAGGTCTAGTTCCTCGGCATCGAGGTTCAGGCGCGCAAAGAGACGGTCCTTGGCAAAGATATAATCGCTGACGACCGAATGTCCCTCCTCGCGGACGCGGCGGATGGCGTCCTGCTGACGGTACCGGCTGAGAAAGAAGAACAGCTGCGTTTGAAACGCATAGGCCCGAATATCTCGATAGAAATGATGGAGGAACGGGTTTTCTTCCACCACCTCGAGCACTGCCGTCGCCTCGAGCGACTCGGCCAACAGCCGGGCCAGCGTCGTCTTGCCGACACCGATGGGCCCCTCGACGCCGACGCACACACCTTCAGCCGATCCCCCGCCCGGCAAGAGGAGCCTCTGCCGGGCCCGCGGCGGCCGGTACACCATGCGGGGACGCGTCATGCGCCGGACACTTTCTGGACGTCCTGGTCCCGCACCTCAGACAGAAACGAGGCGAGCCGGCGGCCATCCGGCAACGCAGCGTCCGGCGCAATTTCCAGCAGAGGCTCGAGCACGAAACGCCGGCGGATCATCTCCGGGTGCGGGATAGTCAGGACCGGCGTGTCAATCTGCAGGTCGTCGTACAAGAGGATATCGATGTCAACCGTCCGTGGTCCCCACCGCTTGGTGCGCACACGACCCAGATCTCGTTCCGCAGCCAGCACCAGCTCCAGCAGATCCTGGGGGTCGAGATTCGTCTCCACTTCGGCCGCCAGGTTTACGAACCGGGGCTGCTCGGTCAGGCCGACCGGCGCTGTCTCGTACAGCGACGACCGTTTGGTCACCCGGACGCGGCCGGACGCCTCCAGGCGCTCCAGGGCGGCGTTCAAGAGCGCCACACGGTCGCCCTGATTCGATCCCAGGCCCAGGTAGGCACGCGTCATTCGGGCCGGGCCTCGGGCCGGGTTGGGCGAGAATGACTCCTCACGGCTGGCGCCGTTCACGCCTGATCTCGACGCCTGAGTAATCGACGGGCCCCGGCAGCCGGACCTGAGGCTTGCGGACGCGGACGGTCACCCCGGTAACGCGGTCGAGCGCGAGAACCTTTGCCGCGATGCTCTCGGCCAGGGTCTCAATCAGGTTCTGTGGGTCGCCCTCCATCACGGTCTTCACGATCTCGTAGGCGCGGCGATAGTCGACCGTTAGCTCAAGGGCGTCGCGCCGCGCCGATTTCTGCAGATCGGACTCCAGCTCCACGTCGACGAGAAACTCCTGACCTTGCGCGCGCTCCTCAGGCAGCACCCCATGGTAGGCGAAAAACCGCATCCCCGACAGCACCAGGCGGTCCGTCATTTCAGACGCGTGTTGACGGCGGCCAGCGCTTCGTCGCGCAGCACATCGGCGCGGAGGCCGGCGGCGCGTACGCGCTCTGCGGTGTGAGTCCGGTACGATGGATCCTTGATGGCCTGAAGGTTGATGCGTACGTTCAGGAGCGCGCCCTGCACCGAGGCGTGGGCGAGCAGGGCGGCGACCCCGACATCGCTGATGGTATTGGGATTGCCGGTCCCGGCCAGGCTGGACGCGACCTCGAGCAGGCTCACCGCGCGCGACGCGACTTCCAGGGGAACATTCGCCGCCTGTGTCAGGACATCTTGGATCACCGCGAGACGGCGTTGCTTCTCCTCGGCGGTCCCTTTGGGCAAACGCATCGCCCGCATCACGGCATCAAACGCCTCGGCGTCTTTTGCCGCCAGGTCGAGCAGCGCGCGCCGCTGCTCCTCCGCGGCGGCCAGCGTCCGCTGAAATGCCGCATCATCGCCACCCTTGCCGGCCGACAGTCTGGACACCATCGCCAGCAGGCCGGCGGCCAGCGCTCCGGCGACCGCAGACGCTGTGCCACCACCGGGCGTGGGATCTGACGACGCCAGCCGGTCCAGAAACTGTCCAAGGGAGAGCTCCTTCACGTCGGTCTCTGTACCCCCCTGTCGGCCCGAAAAGCCGGCTGGCCACGCTTGACCACGGTGTGCACCGGATTGACACCGAAGTGCATCGGCAGATGGCGATAGTCAGGGAGATCGAGCACGACTATGTCGGCGGCTTTGCCCAACTCCAGACTACCGACTTCTTCCGCCGCGGCGATGGCATGCGCGGCGTTGATCGTCGCCGCGGTGATCGCCTCGGCCGGCGTCAACCGCATGCCGAGACAGGCCAAGGCGATGACCATCGGCATTGACCACGTGGGCGAGGTGCCGGGATTGAAGTCCGTGCCCAGCGCAACCGGCACACCCAGTTCGACCATGCGGCGTCCGCGCGCATAGGGCAGGCCGAGGAACAGGGCGGTGCCCGGCAGCAGCACCGCCATCGTCCCGGCGTCAGCCATCGCCCGCAGACCGTCATCGGATGCGCAAAGCAGGTGGTCGGCCGAAATCGCCTCCAGGTCGGCAGCCAGCGCCGCACCGCCCAGGTCGGAAAGCTCATCCGCGTGGATCTTCGGATCCAGCCCCGCCTCCAGGCCGGCCTCCAGCACCGCGCGGGACTGCTCTGGGGTGAACGCTCCGGCCTCACAGAAAACGTCGCAGAACTCCGCGAGGTCTTCCTCCACGACGGCGGGCAGCATCTCGTCGATCAGGAAGCGCACGTAGGCATCCGGATCTCGACTATGCTCTGGAGGCACGGCATGCGCCCCGAGGAAGGTCGGGATTAGATCCACGTCATGGGAGGCACTCAGGCGGTGTACGGCCCGCAGACATTTCAGCTCGTCGTCGATCGTCAATCCGTAGCCGCTCTTGACCTCGACGGTCGTGGTGCCGTGCGCCAGCAGGCGATCCAGCCGCTGCCACCCTGCTTTCAGCAACTCGTCCTCGCTCGCCGCTCTGGTGGCCCGCATCGTCGACAGGATGCCACCGCCGGCGTGCGAGATCTGCTGATACGTGGCGCCAGCGAGGCGCATCTCAAACTCCTCAGCACGGGAACCCGCGAAGATCAGGTGGGTGTGTGGATCCACAAATCCCGGCAGGACGACGCGGCCGCCCGCATCGATCACCCCGCCATCCCGCCCCGGAGCGACCTCATCCAAGACTTGCGCGGTCGGGCCAATCGCTACGATCACGCCGTCGGCTGCCGCCACGGCGCCGTCGGGGATGATCGCCAGATCGCCCAGGGCCTTCTCAGTCCGCGGCCGGTCGTTCGGCCCGGCCAGCGTCAGGAGTTGCCCAGCGTGGACGATCAAGAGATCGACGTCGGTTTTCATCTCAATAGCGTCATTCCATTAGTCTAGCTTCCAAAATCTGCTCTCGACGAAAGTCATTGAGGCGGAGGTAGAAGCGGGCCGCGTCCGCGACGGCATCGAGGGGGATGAGGCCGACAACTTCGCTCTCCAGGATCTCGACTCCGTATCGCGCGGCCTCCACCCGGACGAGTTCGAACGCCCGGTGCACCGGAGTCGTCGTGTAGTCCAGCAGGTTCATGGAAACTTGGGCACGACCGCTCTCACTCACCACCCCCATCGCCTGGACGTTGACCAGGCCGCCGCTCGATTCCCGCGCCGCCTTGGCAATCTTCTTGGCGACTGCGACGTCGTCAGTCGCCAGATCGATATTGTAGGCGATCAGCGGCCGGCGAGCACCGACGACAATTGCTCCGGCGGTAGGATGCGGCTTGGGATCTCCGGCATCGGGCGCCCACTCCGGGTCGGCCATCTTCTGAGCCAGTCCTTCATACTCGCCCTTGCGGATGTCCGGAAGGCGGCGGCGTTCCGGCCGGGTGGCGGCCTCCGCGTAGAAGTACACCGGGACGTGCAGCGTTTCCCAGATCTGCCGCCCAAGATCTCTGGCTGCGGACGCACACTCCTCCATGGTCACCCCCGAAATGGGCACAAGTGGGATCACGTCTACCGCTCCCAGTCGGGGGTGCTCGCCGCGGTGCGTGGTCATGTCGATGAGTTCCACAGCCCGCCGCGTGGCGGCCAGCGCGGCATTCGTGACGGCCCGCAGATCCCCGACGAACGTGAGGACGCAGCGGTTATGGCTCTCGTCGGCCTGCACATCCAGCAACCGAGCCCCAGCGGTCCTGCGCACCTCGTCGGCGATCGCGTCGATGGCGTCGCGGCGCCGGCCCTCGCTGAAGTTCGGGATGCATTCTACCAGCTGCGGCATCGTGCACCTCGGAAAATCGTACCTACTTTTCTGTGCTTGGGGAATCTTCTCCTCGGACGGCTCGCGGCGACGATGGCGCAGCACATTCGGGATCAGCGCCGATGACCATGCAATGATCGCCCGACCCTCCTATGATCCATCGACGAAAGTGGGTACGATGGCGCTGACGATGTTCCGCCTACGGCAGGACCGTTGGATGCGCACCGATCTGACGCTGTACCAGCGCTGCTACACGGAGGAAGAAGTGGAGCAGGCGCTGCGCGATGCAGGCTTCGTTGGAATTGCGGCGTGGGATGCTGTCACCGACCTGGGTCGGCAGAACGAGTCCGGCCGTTTGTTCTTTTTCGCGCGGGCGACGTCCGCGTAGCCGCATTCTCCAATCGAGCCTGTCTCCCCGCAGTCGCCCGAACCGTATCCAACACGCGCTGCACCTGGAGTCCGTCGGCAAACGTCGCCGTGGGGGCGACCGGAACCTCATCCAGGATGGCGTTCACGACGTGGGCGGCCAGCCGGATGAATGAAAGACCCCAGAGCGACGAGTAGTTCATGCCCGGCGGGGCCTCGAGCGTCTCTGGCTCGGTGATCTCCCTCAAGCTTTCCCCGCGTCGTGCCCCCCACAGCCGCTCTTCCTGATCGAGGATGAGTGTCCCCTCCTCGCCCCAGATCTCCGTCCGAGGGCCAACACCGTGGGCCCCCACGGCGCTGTTGACGACAATGCCGACAGCGCCTGACGCGAACCGCAGCGAGAACGACGTGAAGTCGTCGGAGGTCACGGCCCTGCGCCCGCTCGCTGCGGGATCCGGCCGCTCCTTGACGTATGTTTCCGTGGTACCGGAGATCGCGGCCACATCTCCCAGGAAGTATCGAAGTAGATCGATCTGATGCGAACCCTGGGCGCCGAGAATGCCCCCACCCCGTCTGGCGTCCGACCACCACGTCCACGGCCTGGTGGCGTCGGCTCTGCCCGTGCCCACCACAGTGATCAGCGCGTGCCTGGGCGCGCCGATGAACCGTTCCTCGATCAGCCGCTTGATCTTCCGGCGGTTGGGGTTGAACCGCAGTTCATGATCGATCACATGGGTCACGCCTTGGCGTTCGGCTTCGCGCAGCATCTCCTCTGCCTGAGCAGCGTTCAGCGCCATCGGCTTCTCGCACAGCACGTGCCGGCGGCGGGCCAGGGCCGCCAGCGTCGCAGGGTGATGCGTGTCGGGCGGGGAGGTGATGCTGACGAGATCCAGTTCTGCCGTCGCCACCATGGCGCGGTAGTCATCAAACGCATGCGGAATCTCGAAGCGGCCGGCGACCTCACGGGCCCGCCCCGGGGTCCCACTGGCGATAGCGACCACCTCAACGCGAGGATGGGCCAGGAACGCCGGGATCTGCACCTCCGCGCCGAATCCGGTCCCGATAACGCCGACGCGCAGCTTCATCGTGGTCGCCGGCCGGCTATTCTTCCACCCGTGAGAAATGGATCACCGTCACCGTATCATCCATTCCGATCAAGCGCTCGCGGCCATAGATGTTGGTGAGGAACTCGATGAGCTCTTCATGCCGCCGCAGCTCCGGATTATCCCGCTGGATTTCCCGCGGGCTCACGTCGTGCAGCGCCTTCACCTCAACCGCGTCGATGATGGCCGCCGCTACCTTCTTCCGAGTCCCAAATCGCCGGCCCACGGTGAGCCACACGACCTGCCCCGTTTGATACTTGTCCCGCTTGTCACCCAGCCGGATCGTGGCGGTCTTCCGGCCGTCGCGCAACTGCTCTGTGAAGACCGTAGAATAAAAGTTGAGTGCGAACACGGTAGCCCCCCTAACTTGGTGTTCATTCCAGCATCGGCATCTTCAACCCATGACGCTTCGCCGCTGCGACTGCGATCTCATAGCCTGCGTCGGCGTGGCGCACGACCCCCGTTCCGGGGTCAGTTGTAAGGACCCGTTCCAGCTTCCGGGCGCCTAACTCCGTGCCATCGGCGACGGCCACCTGTCCTGCGTGAATCGAATAGCCGATGCCCACACCACCACCGTGATGCACGGCGACCCAGCTCGCCCCGGCAGCGGTGTTCAACAACGCGTTGAGGATCGGCCAATCGGCCACGGCATCCGACCCATCTCTCATGCCTTCGGTCTCGCGATAGGGCGAGGCCACCGACCCAGCATCGAGATGATCGCGTCCGATGACGATCGGCCCTCTCACCCGCCGGCTTCGCACCAGATCGTTGAACGCCAGCCCGGCCCTGGCCCGTTCGCCGTATCCAAGCCAGCAGATGCGCGCCGGCAGTCCCTGAAACGGCACCCGTGCTTCTGCGAGACGGATCCAGCGCGCCAACGCCTGATCGTGAGGAAACAAGTCCAGCACGGCCCGATCCGTCTCCTGAATATCGTCCGGGTTGCCCGACAACGCCACCCAACGGAACGGACCCCTGCCCTCACAGAATAGCGGCCGGACGTATGCCTCGACGAATCCCGGGTAGCTAAAGGCTTCGCCGAAGCCGGCCGCCTTGGCCTGGCCGCGCAGGTTATTACCGTAATCGAAAACGACGCTGCCGAGCCGGCGCAACGCCACCATCGCCTCGCAGTGCCGCACGATGGAGGCCTTGGCTCGCTTCACGTAATCCTGCGGCTGCTTCCGGAGTTGTGGCGCCTCTTCTGCGGTCACGCCTTCGGGGATGTACCCGCCCAGGGGGTCGTGGGCCGATGTCTGATCGGTGACGACATCGAAGACGACGCGCCGCCGCGCCAGTTCAGCATAGACGGACGCCGCGTTCCCCAACAGCGCCACCGTTTGCGGCTGGCCGGCGCGCTTCGCCTCTTCAACCAATCCTAGCGCTTCGTCCAGATTGTCGGTGGCCTGGTCTACCCACCCGGCGGTGAGCCGCCGGTGGATGCGGGCGGGATCTACCTCGACAATCAGCCCCACCCCGTCGTTCATCGTGATGGCCATCGGTTGGGCGCCGCCCATGCCCCCCAGCCCGGCGCTGAGCACGGCCCGCCCCCGCAGTGAGCCGTTGAAGTGCGCCCGGGCGACGGCGGCAAACGTCTCGTAGGTGCCCTGCAAGATGCCCTGAGAGCCGATGTAGATCCATGAGCCGGCGGTCATCTGCCCATACATCGTGAGGCCCAGAGCCTCCAACTCCCAAAACTTCTCCCAGGTGGCCCACGCCGGCACCAGCATGGCGTTACTGATGAGCACCCGCGGTGCCCACTCATGCGTGCGGAAGATTCCCACCGGCTTGCCGGACTGGATGAGCAGGGTCTCGTCGGACTCCAAGACCTGCAGGCTGCGGACGATGGCATCAAAGCAGGCCCAGTTGCGCGCGGCTTTGCCGGTTCCGCCGTAGACGATGAGCTCGTCGGGCTTCTCCGCCACGTCCGGATCGAGGTTATTCATGAGCATCCGCAACGCGGCTTCCTGCGGCCAGCCCCGGCACGAAATCTGCGGTCCCCGCGGTGCGCGGATTCGACGACTCGCCATCACTCCGACCTCAACTGGTAGGTCAAGCAAGTCGCCCAATGGAATCTTCGACCCTGGCGATGAGTCTGCCGCTGATTACGAGCTCAGCGCCGCGCGCCAGATCGTCGGCCAGCACGCGGTCATTCTCCAGCCGGGGGACGCCATCGCGAACGCTCTCATACGCCCGCCGGGTACCAGCCCCGGGCTGCGCCGGCCGGTGAAACTCGAGCGCCTGGGCCGCGCAGATGAGTTCGATCCCCACAGCCTGCTGCGCGTGTAGGACGACCTGCGCCGCTTTGCGGGCGGCGATCGTCCCCATGCTGACATGATCCTCCTGATTCGCCGAGGTCGGAATGCTGTCCACGCTGGCGGGATGGCTGAGCACCTTGTTCTCTGAGACCAGGGCCGCCGCCGTGTACTGCGCGAGCATCAACCCGGAGTGCAGCCCACCATCCGCCGTCAGGAACGCCGGCAAGCCCGACAGATGGGGATTCACCAGGCGCTCGATCCGTCGTTCGGCGATGCTGGCCAGTTCGGCAGCGGCAATGGCCAGCAGGTCCATGGCGATGGCTACGGGCTGGCCGTGGAAGTTGCCGCCGGAGATGACGCGGCCTTCGTCGGAAAAGATGAGCGGGTTGTCGGTCGCCGCGTTCATCTCCACCTCGACGACTGTACCGGCGTAGGCGATGGCATCGCGCGAGGCGCCGTGCACCTGAGGCATGCAGCGCAGCGCATACGCGTCTTGCACTTTGCCATTCTTGCGGGGCTCTGCCAGGATTTCGCTTCCGGCGATCAATCGCCTGAGGTTGCCGGCGCTGGCCTCCTGGCCAGGATGAGGCCGCACGCGCTGGAGGAGCGGGTCAAGTGCATCCGGCAGTCCCCGCAGGGCCTCAAAGCTCATTCCCCCACTGATGTCGGCGCTCGTGGCGAGCCACCGGGCGTCGAATACCGCCAGGGCACCAATCGCAGTCATGGCCTGCGTGCCGTTGATCAGCGCGACACCCTCTTTAGCCATTAACAGAGCCGGCGAGATTCCGGCGCCAGCCAGGGCGTCCCGGCTCGGCATGCGCCGGCCGGCGACTACCACCTCACCTTCTCCAATCAGAGCCAGGGCCAGGTGCGCCAGGGGCGCGAGATCGCCGCTGGCACCCACCGAGCCCTGAGACGGGATGACCGGATGCAGCCCGCGGTTGAGCATCTGGAGGAGAATGACAAGGATGTCTTCTCTGACCCCGGAGTAGCCCAGCGCCAGCGTGTGCGCGCGCAGCAGCATTATCGCGCGCACGACCTCCTCCGGGAAAGGTTCTCCTACGCCCGCGCTGTGGCTGCGGACGATGTTCACCTGCAGCACCGCCGACTGCTCCGGCGAAATCCGGACGCCGGCCAGCTCCCCCACGCCGGTGGTGATACCGTAGACTGCCCTGCCCTCGCGCACCAACTGCTCCACCATCGCCCTGGATCGCGCCACGCGTTCTCGTGCATGAGGAGAGAGGGCGACTTCCGCCCTCTCCCGCGCCACGCGCACAACATCCTCTATAGTAAGGCGTTCACCAATTTCGACCGGCACGGTATGCCCCCAAGAGATCACTCCACTTTCCGATTGCAAATTTCGAATTGTGGATTGCGAATTTCCTCAATCCGCAATTTCCTTATTGCAGGCTCTCATGATACGTCGACGTGACGCCCTTTTCGCCCCGCTTGCCCACCACCGTGGCCAGCGTAATGTCCTTGTACAAAATCTTCGCAGTCACTGTCCTGATACTCGTCAGTTGGGCCAAAATGGCCTGTGACGCCAGCAATCCCTCGGTCTCGAGATTCTTGCGCGCATCTGTCTTGTCTTGCGGCTCGATCAACACCATCGCCCGGCCTTCTTCGACTTTGTCACCGGGCTTCACCAGGAGCTGCACGACCCGTCCCGTGTACTCGGCCTGCGCCGCGAGTGTGATCTTCCCATCGCTCGTGCGCACATACGCCAGGGGGTCACCCTTCACCACGCGGAGACCTACCATCACCCGGTCCAGGTCTTTGGAGATGACCTCGCCGCTCACGGTCGCCCGAGCCGCGGGTGGATACGTGGCGGACTCGAACGTGACTTCCACCGTACCCGCCGCTTCACCCACCTTGACATCTTTCACCGTCCCGCGGCCGATGATATTCTCCACCAGATTCTTGGCCAGCACATCCGGAGGGGGCGGCCGGAGGGCCTCTTCCGCCTTCCGCCGGTAGGCGTAGTCCCAGGCGAAGAGCCCGCCGCTGACGACCACTACGGCGACGATATAGATGACCACCGGCACCCAGCTCAGGCCGGTCTTCTTGGCAAGTCGATCTGCTCGAGCCACGCTTGACCCCCTTTACTACCGGGAGTGGGGACTTGGGACTAGGGACTCGGAAATAACAGACTACCTGCGAACCTTGGCAGTTCCAGTCCCCAGTCCCTGGTCCCTAGTCCCGTCTTTCCTACGCAATGGTGATTGCCTCAGAAGTTGTGATTACTCCCCCGTAGAGGAACGACGTCTGCCTGATCGCGACCTGCTGGTCGAACGGCGTAATCGCCGAAATGGCATCCACCGGGAGGATGACCTTGTAGCCACGCAGTGCTGCGCTGCCGGCGGTGTGCAAAACGCAGATGTTGGCCACCGTGCCGCAGACGATCACGGTCTTAATGTCCTTCATCCGCAGCTCATGGTCCAATGGCGTTCCAAAGAAACCATCGTACCGGAGCTTCTGAATCACGCGCTCCCCTGCCTGCGGGGCTAGTTCGTCGACGATCTGCCATCCCCATGAGCCCCGCAGCACGTGTTGCCCCCAGATGGGAAACTCCGGATCGCCCGGGTCATGAGTGTCCTGAGTGTAAAGCACCACCATCCCGCTCCGACGCGCCAGCGCCAGCAGGCGCTGGATGGCGGACATCGTGCCCTTGGCCTGCTCCACGACCAGGGCGCCGCCGGGTTTGACGAAGTCGTTCTGCATGTCCACAACGATCAGCGCGGTCGCCTTTGGATTGACAACCACGCGGCGCGCGACCTGATATTCAGGCGCCTCGACGGCGGGCATCTCTCACCTCATCATGCCGCCCGTGCCCTGCGCGTGACTTGGGTGCTATTACGCTGGAGCCGCTTCCCGGACCAGCGGACGCAGCAGCGGAACGGCGAGCACGATCACGACGATATCGACAACTGCCTCGGCCGCCAGCCCGATGGAGAAAATTGTCACGGCCATCTGATTCGCCGGCATCAGTCCAACGATGATGAACGCGATGATGTTCAAAATGTGCCCCACCAGAATCGTCAACGACGCCACGAGCTGGTTCCGCCGGCCAACGACGCCTGCCGTGAATCCCATGATGGTGTGGGGAATGATCGCGGCGAACTCGTACGGCGCCGCCCCGGTCCCCAAGAACACGGCGTTCAACGAAGTTCCGACCAGCCCAGTCAAGGCGCCCCCGGCAGGTCCGAGAAGGCTGCCAGCGATGACGACAACCACCATATTGATGGCAATGATTGCTCCCCCGCCGACCATCGGGTTCGGGATTCGGACAAATTGACCGATCACGACGTAGAGTGCGGCCAGGACAGCAGCGTATGCGATCCGACGGGTTGACATCAGTCCCCCCTCGTCCCCGGAGTCCCCCAGCCGCGAGAAAGAATGACGAGTAAGTCCCAAGTGCGGCCGGAGGCACACCCTGATTTCGCGGGCTCGAAGTAGTCTCCCTCTCACATGAGGGAAGAGGGAAGAAAGAAGAGGGGAAGAGCTCCGTGCTCTTCCCCTCTGAAGATACCCCCCTTAGATGTCGCGGGTCCCTTGGTCCCCTTGGTCGCCTGTCAGGACGCTTCCGGCTTGGGCTTCAACGCGGGCGCAGGCATCGGAGCCTCCGGACGCGGCGGCTCAGACTTGAGTCCCGGCGACGCTGCCGCCGCGGGCGCCGAAGGCGCCTCGGGCGCCAGCGGTTCGCCGGCCATGACCTTCTCAATCTGGTCGCCCTCCAAACTCTCCCGCTCCAGGAGCGCCTTGGCCAGGCGGTTCAGTCGCTCACGACTCCCCACGAGGACGTCGCGCGCCCGCTCGTAGCACTCATCGATGATGCGCCGGACTTCCTTGTCAATCTCATACGCGATTTCCTCACTGTAGTTGCGCGTCTCGACAAGGTCGCGTCCCAGGAACACCGGCCCGTGCCGCCTCCCCAGTGACAGCGGCCCAAGTTTCTCGCTCATCCCGAACTCGGTGACCATCTTGCGCGCCAGTTCGGTTGCCTGCTCAAAGTCATTCTGCGCGCCGGTCGTCACCTCGTTGAAGACCAGTTCCTCGGCCACCCGCCCGCCGAGCATCGCCGTGATCCGGTCGAGCAGCTCGGTCTTCGTGTAGGTGTACTTGTCCTCCGGCGGCGCGGAGATGACATAGCCGAGCGCCATCCCGCGCGGAAGGATCGTTACCTTGTGCGGCGGGTCGGCGTTGGGCAGCAGCTTGCCCAGCAGGGTGTGGCCGCCCTCATGGTACGCGGCGATCTCCCGCTCCTTGGGGCTCAGAATCCGGCTGCGCCGCTGCGGGCCGGCGATGACCCGCTCAATGGCCTCATCCATCTCGGACATCGTGATCTTCTTCTTATTACGGCGCGCTGCCAGCAGCGCCGCTTCGTTTACCAGGTTGGCCAGGTCGGCGCCGGAAAACCCCGGGGTGTGCTTGGCCAGCAGCTCCAGATTGACGTCTTCGGACAGCGGCTTGCCACGCGCGTGCACGTCCAGGATCGCCCGCCGGCCCTTGCTGTCTGGATTGTCCACGACGATGCGCCGGTCGAACCGGCCGGGGCGCAGCAGCGCGGGGTCCAGAATATCCGGGCGGTTGGTGGCGGCGATAAGGATGATCCCGGCGTTGGGATCGAACCCGTCCATCTCCACCAGCAACTGGTTCAGAGTCTGCTCGCGCTCGTCGTGGCCGCCGCCCAGTCCCGCGCCACGCTGGCGGCCGACGGCGTCGATCTCGTCGATGAAGACCAGGCACGGTGCGCTCTTCTTGGCCTGCTCGAATAGGTCCCGCACACGACTGGCGCCCACACCCACGAACATCTCCACGAACTCCGACCCGGAGATGGAGAAGAACGGCACGCCGGCCTCGCCGGCTACGGCCTTGGCCAGCAGCGTCTTGCCGCTCCCGGGCGGGCCTACCAGCAGCACCCCGCGCGGAATCTTCGCTCCCAGGGCTTGGAACTTCTTGGGGTGCTTGAGGAACTCGATAACCTCCTGAAGCTCCTCTTTCGCCTCGTCGACCCCGGCGACGTCGTCAAACGTCACCTTCGGCCGGTTCTCGGTGTGCAGGCGGGCACGGCTCTTACCGAAGGACATGGCCTGGTTGCTTCCGCTTTGGGCCTGGCGCAGCATCAGCAGCCACAGGCCGATGAGCAGGAAGAACGGCAGCATGGTCGACAGCAAACTCGGCCACAGCGCGCTCTTCGACTTCGGCTCGACGTGGATCTGCACGTTGCGCGACTGCAACAGGGCCAGGTACGAGGTATCGTTGGGCGGCACAAAGGTGCGGAAGCTCTCGTTGTCCTTCAGCCGGCCGGTGATCGTCTCGTCCCCAATGGTGACATCGGCAATCCGGCCGGCCTGAGCGTAGGTGATGAACTGGCTGTACGAAATCTCCTCGCGCGGCGTACGGGTCCGGTACAGAGGCAGGAAGAAGTACAGGACCACCGCCAGGATGACCGCCCAGACCACGAGGTTCCGTAGATAGCGGTTGATCACGTTTGAAGCCTCCTACTTTCCTTATGGACCCCGGCAGCCAACGCCCCAGCAATTCGACCCACCTCATACAGTCCCCTGGCCCGCAGCCGGACAACTTTCGTACTGGCTACGGTCACCTTCGCGGAATCCGCGATCGCCAAGCCGACGACCCAGAGAATCCGGCCGCCGGCATCGGCCACCAGGGGGACATGGGGCCGCTCCCACCGGGGAATTTTCCCGTCTACAAAAATGTCATGCACTTTCTTCGTGCCGCGCAGACCCAGCGGCGAAATTTTGTCTCCCTTCTGCCAGGGCCGGATCACCAGTTTAGACCCGACTGCCGAGGCGTCGAGGAAGACTTCACCGGACCTCCCGCCGATCATCGCAGGCAAGGATGATCGGTCAACTACCTCAGCAGAGAGAGCGATGCCAAAGTCGCCGGCTTCCACCTCACCCGGCACCATCAAACGATACTCGCGCGAAACCGCCGGCGTGTCCAACGACACCTCCATGCTCTGATATCCGCGGCGCACGACACAACGCTCGAGCCGGACCTCCCGGCCGACGCGGCCGGCCGCCACATCGTCCGCTCTAATTGCTACAACGTCGTGCGGGGTGACTTCTGTTCCAGACACTTCACTCGCCGCCAGGCGAATTACACGCTGCCGGACATCCTGCGGGAGATCGCGCAGCACGCCCAAAGGAAACTGGATCGTCTGCCCCGCACGGTGTGCCTGGCCCAATACCATAGATGCCGTCTCCTCGAAGAACTTGTCCAAGACGCCCGCCAGCCTGCCTGCTTCCGAGAGCAAACCCCGGGTCTGTGGATGACGCGCCTCGAGTACCGGCAGCCAGGTCAACCTCACCCAGTTCCGAAGGAAGCGCTGGTCGCGGTTTGTGGGATCATCACGCCAGGTGACGTGGCGGTCCTGCAGGTAGCGGAGAATCTCCGCCCGTGTCGTTTCGATCAACGGTCGCACGACGGTCGCCGCGCCGAGCCGGCGGGACGTGGGAATGCCGGCAAGCGTCTCCCAGGCCGCCCCTTGCAGCAGCCGCATGGCTACGGTCTCCACTTGATCATCCTGGGTGTGCGCGGTGGCGATGCAGCCCGCCCCCATCGTGCCGGCCACCCGCGCAAAAAATTCGTACCTGGCCCGCCGGCCTGCGTCTTCCAGAGACCGCTTCTGGGCCGCGGCCCGCGCGGACACGTCTACTTCCTCAACCGTGATAGGAATCCCCAGATTTGTGGCTGTCTGCCGGACGAACTCGGCGTCAGCGCCGGCATCCGGCCGCAGGCGGTGGTTCAGGTGCGCGATACGCAGCACAAGCGCGTACTCGTCCCGGAGGTCTGCCAGCAGGTGCAGGAGGGCGACCGAATCTGCGCCGCCGGAGACGGCGACGACCACGGTGTCGCCCGTCCGCAGCAGGCCGAACCTCTCGATTGTGCGATGCACCTTCTCGTGAAGGTCGCTCATCGTAAACAAAAACGGGCGACCCCTGTCGCCCTTCCCCCGAGTGCCCTAAACCACGCGTTCTGCTTGGGTTCAGGACATGAACTACTCGCATGAAACCGGGCGCGGCAGCAACTCATGGCGCCGCCATGAAACCGAGCCCCGAACCACTCACCCTGTTCGGGTTCGGGGCAAGCTCCGCGAGTGGTTCATGGTGGCGGCGGGGAGACTCGAACTCCCGACGCCGCGGGTATGAGCCGCGTGCTCTGACCAACTGAGCTACGCCGCCACGCTCACCCATTATAGAGGAAATGATCAGGCGTTCCTAGACGGGGCCATAACGTCTCTCGCGTCTATAGCGTCTATCGAGGCTATTGCGTCTCCTACGTCCCCGCGGGCATAGGAAGCCGGGCAAGTGGACGCGACAGACGCGAGAGACGCAATAGACGTTAGTGGCCTATCGTAAATGCCAGAGGGGGCAGCCTGATCTCCCGCGTCCCGCCGGTGGCTCCCAGAAAGACCGCCACGGCCTGATATGGACCAGGGTCGACGCGCAGGCCCTGATAGTCTGTCTGGTCCCACGGAATCTTAAAGGAGAGGCTCTCGCCGGGCTGCAGCGTCACGGCCTGGATGACCTGGATGAAGGCCTTGTCGTGGGACCACCGCCAGACTGCATCGCCGCGGGGCCGGCGGATAACGAGATCGAAACGCTGGCCGCTGGTAAAGGTCACGCTGACCGGGGCACCACCGTTGTTCGTTGCAGTGAGGGAAATTTCTACTACTTGACCGGCTTCGTACGTGGGTCGGGGCAGTGACGCCGCCACGCGGAGGCCGCTCTCGAGACGCTCCACGCTTAGCGGACTCGCAGCTGCGACCAGCGCCATCGCCCCCAGCATAACCTGCAGGAACGCCTGCACCGTCATCACCCCACCGTTTCTATCCCGTTGGGAGTACGCACGACGCGGCCATCTGGTTCACTGTGGTGAGGCTATTCGGGGAGGCCGTTACTTGATGCCGAGCTTCGGCATCTCGAAGCGGATCTTCCCTGCCGCAATCTCCTCCAGGGCGACCGTCACCGGGTTGCCGGAATCTACCTCCACCATCGGCAACGCCCCATCCTTTAATTGCCGGGCGCGCTTGGCTGCGACGATCACGAGCGCGTACTTATTCTCAACCCGGTCCAGCAGCGCCTCTAGAGGCGGCTTGATCACTTGTCGTCACCCCAGATGGGAGAGCGGGAGGTCTTTGAGGACAACATCTTATTGTAACAGCGGGGGAGGTGGTGTCAAGCACGACGGTATTCGGGGGGAAACATCGGAAGGATTTGTGATCTGAACGTGCATGGGCGAGGCTGGGCGACCCTCGGAATCGGGACCCGAAGTGCGGCTATGGAGTGATTCAGTTACGGGTCCCGCATCCGAGGGTCGCCCAGCCTCGCCCATGGATATCCGAGGGTAAAGATCGAACAACGAGAGGTGGGACGAGAACCTTGGGCTTAAGCGGAGAGAATCACTGACCCACGACAGGCTAATGTCAGGTAAGTGCTATCAAGAGTGATGGGTAACTCCGCCGCGGACGTTTCGGCGCTCTAGAACGGCCATCGTAACAAAATCATTCCCAACTCTTTTGTGGGTCAACAAACCGCTTGAAGAAGATAAACGTCTGGGTCTTGTTCTCCCATCGGTAGATGCTGACCTGGTGGGGCAGAGGTCTGGGAGGTCTTGCGCCTTCCTTGGAGACCGGGGCACGGATCACCAATTGGATGTCACCGCTTCCATCGAACCTCTGTGCCTGCAGGGAGGCATCCTCAGTCAACTGCCCTCTCTCGACGAACGGGTACAAACGCCAGATCTCCTGGTGTGTGCGCCCATCCCACTTGAAGACTACAGCGTCGAGGTAAGCGTGATTACCATTGGTCCATTCCGTAATGAGTACGGGCTGCCCCCGACCCGTAAACTGAATGGTCGCTCTGGCGAAATCCCCGTACATACCTGTAGAACTCC
>VBAL01000235.1:3084-3555 GCA_005888595.1 Candidatus Segetimicrobium genomatis | reverse complement strand
ACATGTCAGCAAGCGCAGTCGCTCGCCTCGTTAGGACGCGAGCAGCAGTGAATTCCGTTTACGCGCACGTACTTCGTGAGCTTGCGTTTGATCCGTCGAGTCGATTTCCGATCGCCCGTTGGGCTCCCATTCCGCTTCGTCTCATCGTTGGAGTTGGCTTCATACAGCATGGTGTCGCCAAGCTGTCCAGGGGCCCTGACGCATTCGTCGCAATCCTGCACGCGCTGGGCGTGCCTGCACCACATCTGATGGCATGGTTGACCATACTGGTCGAACTACTCGGCGGTTTAGCAATACTTCTGGGTGCGTTCGTGGCGCTTGCGAGCTTACCCATGGCTGCCCTTCTGTTGGTGGCTATCGTCAACGTGCATCTGCCTTACGGGTTCAGCTCGATCAAGCTCATCGCCGTGACTTCCGCCGGCGCTCAGTTCGGGCCGGTAGGCTACGAATGTAGTCTCCTGTACCTCGCCT
>VBAL01000235.1:605-3032 GCA_005888595.1 Candidatus Segetimicrobium genomatis | reverse complement strand
TCGCTCCCTCCCCTGGGGCGTCGCGCTCGGCGGCCCCTTGTCGCGCGGCGGTGAGATGAAAATGCGGGAGGGGAGGATTTGGAGCGGCGTGTTTGTGGCTGCCATGCTGACGGCAGTTTGATTGGGACTTTGTTCTTTGGCTGGAGAGTGGCAGGCCTGCCGTTCGTGCCGTTCGACATGTTTGACTGGCTGACGCGGGTGCTTCCGGGCCGCCTCATCGCGTTCGGCATCGACACCATGGTGAATCTCATCCGCCTGTTGAGGCTGATTTCGTCGACCGCGAAGATGGCAGAGCAGACAATGGCGATCGCCGGGCTGTTTATCGCCGGAACGGTCTCGGGCGTCATTGCCCGTTTGATTCTTCCCGCAGAATCGCGGGGCTTCGTAGGAGCGATTCAGTGAATCAACGTATGTTCGCCCTCAGCCTTGCCGCTACCGCGCTGGTCACCCTACTCCCCGGTTGTGCCGGGTCTGGTGTTCTGGCTCGAAATAGCGACCTCAGCGGGATTTGGCACGGCACGCTCGGACAGTGCAGAGCAGATCAATACGAGGACGAGGCCCTGATCACTCTGCAGATCAAGGATGACGGAACGTTCACCGCGAACGTAATACCAAACCGGGGCGCGAACAACCTCGCGAAGCCCTCCAAGTTGGCGGGAACAGTGGTTACCAAGGGCAACCGGGTCACGCTGCGCAACGAGGAAGGGCCGTGGACGTGGCTGACACTCGTTCGCACGCGCGACGTCAACGTGTTGTACGGAGTTGCACACGATCCGGCGCCCGAAACCAATGTCATGCTGAAGTTCGAGCGCGACGGCAGTCAGCAATCGCGCCGAGAGGCTTCCGGCGAGACTCTCCGATAGGGCATGTACTTGCCGGTGCAGGTTTGATGTGGGCAAGCAAGACGACGTTGCCCGTCACCGCGATGAGACGGATCTTCAGTTCCTGAACGTTAGAACCCGGAGGTTGTCAGCGTCTGAAGCAGCCCGCCCGGCCGCCCGTTAAGAAAACGCCATGAGCCGATTTGCGCAAGTCTGGATCATCGACTCCTCGATACCTACCCTCGAGGCCACTGCCGACACCGTAGACCCGCGAGGGCCGAAGGGGAAGTGAACGCTAGTCGCAGTACGCGGGCCAGACGAAGACCACCCGCATGGCTAGCAGTGCTATCACGAGCACGATTCCGCCCGCTGCGATCATCCGTTGTGCTTCAGTCAACCTCTCGGCACGAAGGACCATGACCATTCCCCACGCGGCGATTCCGCCGAATGCTCCGATGACGAATAGCGCGAGCATGACGCGGATCGGGAAGTTCACGGAAGGTACCCCAGAGCCGCCATGCGTGCTACCGGCTTTCTTACGAAGGGCTGGATGGCGGCCACGCCCCCGCGGGCATCGCCCTCATGGTGAGGAGAGGCCGGCGGGCCTGCTTGATGCGTGGGCGTCCAGCCCGGCGCTAGTCTGCGTCCATTGCAGCTCGACGGCGATAACCCCTCTTCGTAGTGCAGACGGCGGCCCACCTGGTCTCTGGCACAAATCCTAGTCGCCGACGGCCATGGAAACCTGCGCCAAATTCCGGGGGGCGCGAGGATTCTCGATGGCGCAAAGAGGTTGATTCGTGACAACTAGCGGCGCAGCAGACCAGGCGTTTGCCATGAGCTCAGGGGCTCTGCCGGTCGGCCTCGGCCTGCAGGCGGGAATAGTCCCACACTGAGACCCGATAGTGGTCGGCCGCGGGCAGATGCCGGATCTCGACCCAGACGATCCGCTGACCGACGACGGTGCCCGATTTGTCCAGGGCCTGACCGAGCAGACGTAGCGGCTCGGCGGCCTCTCCGTATTCGTTGGTGATATATCCGCGAATCCGCGCTTCCCCGTCGGGCCCGCGGTCGGTCGACCACTCCAGCTTGAACCAGTGCTCCCAGCCCTGCATCAACGTGGTCGTCGACTCAGACGGTGTGATCGCCGCACTCATCGCGGATCCACACGCCGAGCTGCCGAGGGCCGCCAAGCCGAGCAGCGCGGCTGAGAGGATCGATCGCGCATTCGAGTTCATCACACTTTCCCTTCATCGGCCGGCGGTCGAGCTCCGGCCTTTGATTCTCCTTCTTCCACCCCTTAGGACGCGCACGGCCGTCGGGGGGATACCGGACAAGGTGATGCCGGGCGGACCAGGCGTCGCTCGCTGTAACGCCTGTCTCGGAGACACCATCCAAACGATGGGAGGCTCGCAATTGCTGCTCGTGTCCATCGCCGTGATCGTCGTCACGTTCGCCGCTCTCGAGTGGCGCGAAGCACACGAGCTCCAACACGCCCGCGCACACCGTCGGCGGGGCGAATGGCCCACTGCGCCTCCTCCTGCTGATTCTTGCGGAAATCCCGTGCGCGAGATCCGCGACTTACCGCGAGCCGCTCCAGGCAGCAAGA
>VBAL01000235.1:0-503 GCA_005888595.1 Candidatus Segetimicrobium genomatis | reverse complement strand
TCAGCACGGAGCAGCTTCTGGTGAAGGCCGGTTTCCAGAAGCGAAACGCCGATAGTCCGGAGCAGGACCGTAGTCTCGCGTCGATGCCGCCATTCAAGATCGTGGCTCGCGGCATGGGCCCCGACGCGGCGTACACCTACGCGGATCCGGTGACCTGCCACTGCCTCTACATCGGTGGGCCCCAGCAGTACGTGGAATATCAGCGGCTGGCAACAGAACGGGACATCGCTCAAGGCGAGCTATGGGCCGAGAACGACGGGATGGACTGGGGACTGTGGGGAGGATGGCTGCGATGAGGATTCAGACGACGCCGCTGCTGCCGCACTCTCACAGTACCGGAAACCTGAGGCACTCACCCGGCATCTTAGGGACAGGAGGTGCAGTGACATGAGCACTGGAGCGGTGACGGATTACCTTCCGGACACCCCCTGTGTGGCCCGCGCGTACTGTCCGGGTTGTGAGCCCGATGCCGATCCCAGCGACGAAATTCTCGATGTGCGCTG
>VBAL01000234.1 GCA_005888595.1 Candidatus Segetimicrobium genomatis | reverse complement strand
CCCGACGGCACGCCGGTCCACGCCATCGGCGACGGGATCGTGGTGTACTCCGGGCCGGCCGAGGCGGGGGCCAACACGATCGCCATCCGCCACGACCGGAAACTGAACACGGCGGACGGCGAGCGCTTCGTCTTCTCGGTCTACTACCACAACTCCAAGCTGCTCGCGCAGGTCGGCCAGCGCGTCGGCGTCGGCGACGTGATTGCGCTCGTCGGCAACACCGGCCGCGCCACCAACGACCACCTGCACCTCGAAGTCCACGTCGCTCCGGCCACCGACTCCAGCAAGATCGTGGATCCGAACGTTCGCTACCCGCCCTACAACGCCAACCCCGAGCTGTGGATCGAGCCGCTGCCGGGCACTGGGCTCCTAGCGGGGCAGGCGTGGGACTCCAACGGGCAACCAGTCCCGCAGGCACGCATCTACGGCTTCGTCAAGCCCGAGCCGCAGGAGACGCCGTTCTCGTTCATCGAGACCTACGGACCGCGCAACCATGTCGACCCCGTCTACCACGAGCATTTCGCTGTTAGCGACGTGCCTGCGGGTGAGTATGTTCTCGGGATGGAGATCGAAGGCCGCCGGGTCTCCCGGCGGATCCGGGTGGCGGCGGGAAAGCTCACCTGGGTGGAGTTTCGCCCGGATGCACATTGAGCTGATCGAGCACCTGCGTTGTCCCGAGGAACACCGTGAAGAGTTCCTCGTGCTCTCGACCAGCGAGATGAACGGCCGCCTGGTGTGGCTCGGTGTGGTGGGGTGCCCGGTGTGCCACCGCGATTTCGAGATCGTCGACGGCATCGTGGACTTCACCGAGGTCGTGAAAGGGAAGCGGCAGAGCCGATCCGTGCGCCGCACGCCCGCGCCAGCGTCCCCGGTGGTCCTGGAGGCCGAGTCTCTCCAGGCGCTGCTCGACCTCGGCGGCCCCGGCGGGTTCGTGGTGCTGCTCGGCTCGGCCAGCCGCCACGCCGTCGGGCTGGCGGCGCTGATGGGCGGCGTCCATTTCGTCGGCATCAACGCCCCGCCCGACGTGGAGCCGCTGCCCATCCTCAGCCTCCTCCAGTGCGACCGGGTGATCCCCCTGCGCCGGGCCGTGGCCCGCAGCGTCGTGGTCGGCGCCGAGGTCGCAACCGCGCCTTGGGTCGCCGAGGCCCACCGGGTCCTGCTCCCCGGACGGCGACTGGTGGTCGAGCGGGAGGGTGTGACGCCCGAAGGGGTGAAGCCGCTGGCCGTGGGCGACGGCCTCTGGGTCGGCGAGAAGCGCTAGCCTTCGACGGCGGCCGCCATCGGGTCCGCCTCGGCGTACGTCTTGTCGATCAGCTCCGCGTACCGCTTCTCCACCGCGCGGCGCTTGACCTTGAGCGTCGGGGTCAGCTCGCCCGACTCGATCGTGAAATCGTGCTCAAGCAGCACGACCTTCTTCGGCATCTCGAACTTCGCCAGATCACGCAACATCCCCATCACCTCGCGCTCGATCTTCGCCTTCGCGTCCGCGAGTGCGAGCAGCTGGCCGCGCGAGCCGTACGACAGGTTGCGCTCCTTGGCCCACTTCTCCACCGTCTCGAAGTTCGGCACCACCAGCACGATGGGGAACTTGCGCTTGTCACCCAGTACCACGGCGTTGGCCACGAACTTGTTGAGCTTGATCATGTTCTCGATCGGCTGCGGGGCGCGACGAACTTGCCTCCAGCCGTCTTGATCAGGTCCTTCTTGCGGTCGGTGATCTTGAGGTACCCGTCGGCATCCAGCTCGCCGATGTCCCCGGTATGGAACCAGCCCTCGGCATCGATCGCCTCGGCGGTGGCGTCGGGCTTGTTGTAATAGCCCTTCATGATGTTCGGGCCCTTGGCCAGGATTTCGCCGTCCGCCGCGATCTTGAGCTGCACGCCCGGCACGGCCTTGCCCACCGTGCCCAGCTTGGGACGGTCGAATGGATTGACCGTGAGAACGGGGGACG
>VBAL01000246.1 GCA_005888595.1 Candidatus Segetimicrobium genomatis | reverse complement strand
GCGCCCAGCTAGCGACGCTCCAGACCCTGCTGACGGTCCTCGTTGCGGTCGCCGTCCTCGCGGTCCTCTTTGGCGCCGTGTCCCTGGCGTTCACGATCCGCACGATGCGGGCGATGCGGCGGAGTCCATGAACCGCTCGATCCTCATCCTCTGCGCAGCCCTCGCGCTGGTGGCCGTGCTTCCGGGGAACGCCAGCGCGCACGCGAACTACGTCTCGTCGAACCCGAAGCCCGACTCGATCTTCCCCTACAACGCGACGCCGACATCGGTGAGCATCACCCTTTCCGAGGCGGTCGAATCGGGAGCCGGCACGATCCACGTGACGAACGCGACCGGAACCCGGTTCGATGTGCCGCCCGTCACCCTGTCGGACGCGGGCCGCACGATGTCCGTCGGCGTGAACCGGACGGGGTCCGGCATCATCACCGTCACGTGGACGGCGATCTCCGCGGTCGACGGTCACTTCACCGCCGGTTCCTTCGCGTGGTGCGTCCAGAATCCGGATCCGAACGGGACCGGCTGCTCCGGCGCCGGGCTCGGGGCGACATCCAGTGGCGCGCTGGTCTCCCCGTTCGAGGTCGGCCTGCGCTTCATCGGGTTCTTCGGCCTCGCGGCGGCCCTCGGGGCCTCGGTCCTGGGCGCGTTCATGTGGATCCCGGCGGGCCGCGACCCGGACGTGAAAGAGACGCCGGGTTACCGCCTCGGATTCCAAGTCGTGACGAACGTGGGGCGGATCGGGGCGTTCGGCTTCGCCCTCGCCTATGCCGGATTGTTCTTGCTGACCGACGCGCTCGAAAGCACCGGGGGCGCGAGCTCGGTCGTCGGGTCTCCGTACAAACTCTCGGTCGTCCTGAGCCTCGCGGTCGGAGCGGTCCTGTTCGTCCTCCTGTCGAACGCGTTCATGCGGGCACGGAAGGATCCGCCGGGGTCGACGCACCGATATCTCCTCCTGAGCGCGCTCCTCGGGTTCGCGGCCATCGCGATCGGGAGCGCGGGGACCCATGCCGCCGCCGTCCAGAGCCTCGGCGGGATCTCCAGCTACTTCGGAATCGATCCGTTGGCGCCTCTGAACGCCATCGCGCCCGCCATCGGGACGATTGCGGACGCTGCCCATATCGCCGGCGTCGCGCTCTGGGTCGGCGGGCTCGCGACGATCCTCGCGACGCGGTCGTTCCTCCGCGAATCGACCTCCGTGCCGCTCGCGCGCATCGTACTTGGACGGTTTTCGGCCATGGCCTTCTACTGCGTCGGCCTGGTCCTGATCGGCGGCTTCATCCTGGCCCTCCTCCTGGTTGGCAGCTGGGACGCGCTCTTCTCGTCGGGCTACGGCTGGGTCGTCCTCGCAAAGGTCTCCCTCTTCGTCCCGATGATCGCGTTCGGCGCGTACAACCGATACCGGCTCATCCCGAGGGCCGCGGAGACGGGCGAACCGGCGGC
>VBAL01000100.1 GCA_005888595.1 Candidatus Segetimicrobium genomatis | reverse complement strand
GTTCGAGTCCCACCCCCTCCGCCATGCACCACTCGCGGAGTTCACCCTGAACCCGAGCGTTGCGAGCGGTTAAGGCTCGGGTGCACGGCGCCACCACCCCCTTACCACCATCACACGCGGAGATTCGAGTGGTGCATGCCCTGTACCCGAACGAAGCCCTGAACCGCTGCGGGTTTAGGGCGGAGTGAGTGGTTCAGGGCAAGGTGTGAGCCCATGCGAGGTTTCTGGTACGTGTATGTTCTCATCAGCCGCCGCGACGGTCGCCTCTATGTAGGCAGCACATCTGATCTAGAACGCCGGATCACAGATCACTCAACGGGAAAAAATATCTCGACCGTGTCTCGTCGGCCGCTCGCGCTAGTTTACTTCGAGGGACATCTTAACAAGTCAGACGCTTTGCGCAGAGAACGCTATTTCAAAACCGCGAAGGGGAAAGTCACGCTTAAGCAGATGATCCGAGACTCTTACCGAGAACTGCCCGAAGGTTTCTGGTGACATTGCGCGACGAGACGGAGCGCGTCCAAAATTCGGCAAGGAACCCTTGAGGGGTTCGAGTCCCACCCCCTCCGCCAAGACCCTCGCCTCCATGTAAGGGGCTAGACCGTCACCCGCTGGCCCCGCTGCGGAACGATCGTTTTGATCCCCCGCCGGCCGAGATGCCGGGCCAGCGCCATGCATTGCTGTTCCTCGCCATGCACCAGGCAAATCTGACCCACGCGTGGCATTCTACCCACCCAGGCAACCAGTTCGTCCCGATCCGCGTGCGCGCTGTATGATTCAATCCGGTGCACCTGCAACCGCACCTCGTAGGACTCATCGAAGATACGGACCGGCGTCACACCGTCCACGAGCCGCCGGCCCAACGTATCGGCGGCTTGGAACGCGACGAAGACGAGCGAGGACTGCGGATCGCCGACATGGTGGCGTAGATGATGCAGGATGCGACCGGATTCGCACATGCCTGACGTCGCGACTACAATGAACGGATCATGCCGGGCGTTGAGTTCCTTGGACTCCTCCACTGAACGCACGTAGCGTATGTCGCGGCCACCAAAGGGATCACCGCGGCTGAGCCGTGCAAGTGTTTCGGCGTCGAACACCTCCGGGTGCTGCCGGAAGATGGCCGTGGCGTCCGTCGCCATGGGGCTATCGACAAACGTCGGGACCGCTGGAATCTTCCCCCCGTCCTGGAGGCGGTGCAGCGTGTAGGTAATATCCTGCGTGCGCCCGACGGCAAACGCCGGAATAAGAATGGTGCCGCCGCGCCGCACGGTGCCGCGTACGACGTCGGCCAGTTTCCGCCCGCCGCGTTCAAACGGCTCGTGCCGGCGATCACCATAGGTCGCTTCCATGATCAGCAGGTCGGCGGCGGGAGGGAATTCGGGGTCCCGTATGATCGGCGCAGCGGTCCGCCCGAGATCTCCTGAGAACACGATCGTTCGGCCTTCGACTGTGAGGACGGTGACCGCGCTGCCCAGGATGTGCCCGGCGTCGTAAAAGACGCCTGTCGCCGGGCCGACCTGAAACGTCTGATGATAGGGGACCGGCCGCAGTCGCCGGATCGCCTGCTCCGCGTCGTCGATTGTGTAGAGGGGCTGTAGTGGCGGCTGTCCCTGCCGGGCTCGCGCCTTATTAGCGAAATTTACATCCTGGTGCTGAATTTCGGCACTGTCGCGGAGGATGAGCGCAGCTAGGTCGCGCGTAGCCGGCGTGCACAAAATCTTGCCGCCGAATCCCTGTCGGACCAGCGTGGGCAGGTTGCCGCAGTGATCGAGATGCGCGTGAGAAAGCAGCACCGCATCGATGCTGGACGGGGGAAACGGAAACTCGCTGTTGATGCGGCGGGCGTCGGCGCGCCGGCCCTGGAACAGGCCACAGTCCAGCAGGAGGCGCGTGTCCCCGGTCTCGACCAGATGCATCGAGCCGGTTACTGTCCGCACCGCACCCAAAAACGTGACCGTGATCACATGCTGCGGTGTAGGGCATTCGAGGCGAAAGGCAGGAGGCCTCTGTTCGCCTATTTAGGTGCGGGCAGCACATTCATCGCGCCAACCTGGCCGCGCGATCCGTGATCAAAGACACCACAAACAAACGGAAACGACCCTGGTTCTGACGCCACGAATTCGATTTCAACCTTCGTACCTGGAGCCACGGCGAAGAACCGCCGCTCGTCATCGATTCCTTCCCGGGCCACTTGGCCGCGGACGATGACCTGCTTTCCTACCAGCCAGCGGGCCGCGAAACTGTGGTTCCGCTTGTCAGGATCCTCATTGGACAGCTGCAGTACCACGGTATCCCCCTGGGTAACAGTGAAGAAATCCGGCGTAAACTTCCAGGAGACCATGGTAATCTGAATTACTTTCCGGCTACCTTGCGCCCGCACCGGAAGTCCGGCGGGAACGGTCAGGAGCAGAAGCAGTACCGCAGCGATCAATATCCAACGCCTGTGCATTGAACGCCTCCTCAGCCGGTCGTTTTTCCCGAATGGAATGTTAGCACCACCTCTAACCAGTTCATGTAACGGGAACATCACAGGATGCATGCTCGTGCCGTACCAACTTGATTCGTCACGTCTGCACCTCTTAGTACCTTAGTATCGCTCGGAAGATCGGACAAACGATCAAGTTGGTACGGCACTAGGAGAACCAGCCGGCGCTGTCAAAGTGGGGACCACTTTCATGCGCACGCAGGTCGCCTGTTGGAACTGCGGATTCAGCAACTCGCCCGGATCGCGCTTCTGCGCCAACTGCGGGAAACCGCAGAAGCAGACATGCCCGGAGTGCGGAGCGGAGATCGTCCAGGGCGCAAAATTCTGTGCCAACTGCGGCATCCCGCTGGCTGCCGCGGAAGCGCCGGTGGAAGCCGCGCCGGTGTTCACCGCCGAGGCGCGCAAGGTCGTCACGGTCTTATTCGCGGACCTGGTGGGTTCCACCGGGCTGACCGAGCGGCTGGATCCGGAAGAGTCCCGCGACGTGGTCCGCAAGTTCTACGACATGGTTGAGCACGTGGTCGAACGGTGGTTCGCCGGAACCGTCGCTAACCTGATGGGGGACGCCGTGCTGGCGATTTTCGGATTGCCCGTGGCGCACGAAGACGACCCCGAACGAGCGGTCCGCGCCGGCTTGGCCATCCGCGACGCGATGCCAATCCTCAACGGCCACCTGGCAGTCACGCATGGCGTGCAGCTGGCCGTGCGTGTCGGCATCAACACCGGCGAGGTGGTCGCGGCCTCAGGATCCACGTTCGACCGCGACTTCCTGGTCTCGGATGCGGTCACGACAGCCGCGCGGCTCCAGCAGACGGTATCGCCCGGGACCGTTGTCGTCGGCGAGCGCACGCACCGCCTCACCCGTGACGCCGTCGAATACCGCGACCTGCCGCCGCTGCAGGTAAAGGGGAAAGGTACGCCGCTCACCGTGTGGGCGGCGGTTGCGCCGCTACCCGAGCAGGCCGATGTGAAGCGGGCAACGGCGCCGCTGGTTGGGCGGCACGCTGAACTCGGCCTGCTTGGGCACCTGTACCACCGCAGCCGAGAGGAAGACCGCGTACACCTGGTCACGATCTTCGGTCAGCCTGGGGTAGGCAAGAGCCGCCTGCTGCGCGAGTTTCTTGCCGAGGTGCGGGACCTCATGCCGCAGCCGATGGTGTTGCGGGGCCGCAGCGTCGCGTTCGGCGGACAAATCGGGTACCATGCGCTGCTCGACATCCTCCGGTTTCAGGCCGGCCTCCTTGACACGGATTCTCCCGAGACCGTGCGCGCGAAACTCGCCGCGTGGTTGAACGAAAAGCTCCCCAATCAACCGGATCTGCTGGACGGCCTCTTGCTGACATTCGGCACGCAGGATGGAGTCAGTGGTGATCCGGGACAGATCCGCCAGCGGCTCTACCAGACCTGGCAGTCGTTGATCAGCGGCGTGGCTGAATCGCAGCCGGTCATCCTGGCCCTGGAAGACATGCACTGGGCGGATGACGGTGTGCTTGACCTGGTCGAGGCGGTGGTCGCCAACATCACCGCGCCATTACTCATCGTCTGCCTGGCCCGTCCAGAACTGCTGGAGCGGCGGCCGACCTGGGGCGGCGGACGGCGCAACGCCACGAGCCTCGACCTCCCGCCGCTGCGGCAGGACGAGGCGGAGCAGCTGGTCATGGCTCTCGGGAGTGAAGGACTGGGGCCCGAGGCTATCAAGCTCATCGCGCAGCGGGCCGAGGGCAACCCGCTGTTCGCCGAAGAGTTGGTCCGCATGATGCTGGAAGGCAGCGCGCCGGGCGCCGCGATCCCGGACACCGTGCAGGCGGTGATTACGGCTCGCATCGACCGGTTGCCGCCGTCAGAACGGCGCGTCTTGCAGGCCGCGTCGGTCGTCGGCCGCGCGTTCTGGCCGTCGGCGGTGGCTCCGATCGCCGGACTATCGGTGGAGGAGGCGCGTCAGGCTATCAACGCGCTCATCGGGAAGGAACTCGTCCTGAGCCGGCCGCGCTCCAGCATCGCTGATGAGCGAGAGTTCGCCTTCCGCCACATTCTCACGCGCGACGTCGCTTACCAGATGCTGCCGAGGACGCAGCGCCAGCGGGCGCACGCGGAGGCCGCGCGTTGGCTCGAATCCACGATCGGCGAACGCGCAGAAGAGGTCATCGAGATCCTTGCGGAGCACCTGCGGCTGGCCGGGGATGAGGCCCGCGCCTCCACGTATCTGCATCGCGCGGGAGGGAAGGCGCGACGGTTGTACGCCAACGCCGACGCCATCCGGCTGTTTGATCAGGCACTGGAGGCGGCCGCCAAGGCCGCGCTCTCGCCATCGCAGCTGGCTGCCATCTACCGAGACAGAGGCGAAGTCTACCAGTTGCTTGGATCATATCGCGAGGCGATGACTGATTTTGAGCACGGGCTTCTGGCGGCCCGGCAGGCCGGCGATCAGGCGCTGGAAGCCGTCTTGGAAGATCTCGTTGGCCTGATTCATCACCGCCAGCACCGGTTGGACGATGCGGAGCGCCGCTTTGCGCGAGCAGCGGAGATTGCGCGGGTGGTCGGTGACCGTTTGACGCTGGGCCGATCCCTGGTCGATCTTGCGAACATCGCCTGGGACCGTGGCCGGATGGGACCCGACCATCCGGCGATCGTTGAGGGTCTGGCGTTGCTGCGGCAGACCGGTGACCTCAGCAGCCTGGCCCGGGCACTAAATATGTTGTGCATGGCCTACCTGGGGACGGGTGATGGCGTCCGCGCGCTGGAATCGGCCGAACAAGCTCTCACGGCGGCGAGAGAGGCCAGCGACAAGTCGAAGGAAGCCACGAGCCTCAGCTACCTGGGGCACGTGAACAGCTACCTGGGCCTGTACGACAGGGCACGGCAGCACACCGACGCCTCGATGGCGGTGGCGCGGGAGATCCAGGATCGCCGGCGCATCGCCTATACGCTGTTCTTCCTCGGCCGGATCAATTTCTGGACAGGTCGGCTTGGGGATGCTATCGCGCAGCTCGAGGAATCCGTGCCGATGTCGCAGGAGACAGTCCCCACACAGTTGCCCTGGCTGTTCCTCTATCTCGGCAACTGCTTCCACGAAGCCGGAGACGACGCGGGCGCGGCCCGGGCTTTCGCCGACGGCTCACGCTTCGATGCCGTCTCGGCCCGATGGTGGCAGCCAAGCCTGATCTGCCGCATCTCGCTGGCGAGCATCACCGACCGGGCCACCGGGTGGGATGCATTGATCGGCGACATTGCGGCCGCGGAGTGGGACGAATTCGTGCCGGCTGGAGGCGAGGTGCTGCTGGCGGTGGGGCGTCTGCTCACGCGTCTCGGGCGGCACGAAGCATTGCGTGCGTTTATCGCCGCGCGCCGGCGGAGCATCGAAAGATTGAACTCCGCCACCTACGCGGGCCTCCTCCACCTCCTCGAGGCTGATGCGGCCGAAATGGGAGGTGCGCCGGAGGACGCGCTCCGCAACCTCGAACAGACCATCCACCTCAGCAGAACGGCCGGGACAGTGATCACAGAACGCGCCGCCCTTGAGCAGCGTCTGCGCCTGCGGGGGGAAGAACACGACCGCGCCGCGCTGCGCATTTTGCTCGGGCGGATCGCAGATTCGCTTTCGGGAGATCTCCGCGCAGCGTTTCTGGCCAACCCACGCGGGACCCTATTGAAAGAGTGAGGAGAGCTCTGTACCACTCACTTCGTTCGGGTGCAGGGCACGTACCA
This sequence comes from Candidatus Segetimicrobium genomatis, assembly GCA_005888595.1. GTDB lineage: Bacteria > Sysuimicrobiota > Sysuimicrobiia > Sysuimicrobiales > Kaftiobacteriaceae > Telluricultor. The sequence goes on along the minus strand of VBAL01000100.1, from coordinate 1,624 downwards.
CTCGAGGAAAGTGTTTGGCAGAGGGTCCGCAGGTGGCTTGCCATGTACCCGAGCGAAGTGAGTGGTACATGGCGGTGAGGGTGGGATTTGAACCCACGAGGGGCTTGCGCCCCTACGGCATTTCCAGTGCCGCCAGTTCAGCCGGACTCCTGCACCTCACCGCACAACAGTTTCAATAATACACTGCAGTCTCAGGAATGTCTCTTTATCCTGTGTCCGGATCTTAAGGACGCCGTTAGGGTTGGGACGGTATTTCGGGTTTTTCGCTTTGAGCGAAATCGACTTCTGAAACTGGCGTATTGGAATGCCTGTCTCCGACGACCAAAACTCTCTTAACTTCTCTTCGTTGTGATCTGGATAGAAAAAGATCTGCCCCTTAATCCTAGGCAAATCCACGTCAAGGATCTCTAGCAGGAAACGCATGAAGATACGCGCGAGTTTGGGATTCGCGTTTGTGAATTCGACCGCGTAGTAGTAAGTGTTTTTGCCTCTCGTGTCTTTTCGAAGCTTCGTGCCTTCACATGCGTATAGAACAGCCCCGGCAAGTGTCAGCTCTCTCCGATTCCTCATTTACGAATCACACGGTGCAATGTTCAGAATCTCACCCCGTCCATACGTAAGAGACAAGCGGAATGATAGCCGAAAGGCCTACCCGGTACAGCAAAAATCCCACGAGTGGAGATCTTCTGCTGGTGAGAGGCTGCCTGTTGCCGGCAAGTGGCCAGCGCACGACATCCTTGGGGTCAACCCCTTACCTCTTCTCAAAGGAAGAATCCTCGAGAGCCCCGAAGCCCAACGGGTCCATGGCTGATCCGCAGTCCATGCTCAGGAAAGTTTATCTGTTTTCTCAGGTCGGCGACGAGACGCTCACCGGCCTTGCGGCGCAACTGCACCGGAAACCGTTCCGCAAAGGCACAATCATCTTCCACAAAGATCAGGCCGGCGACGCCCTCTACATCGTTGAGTCCGGCCGGATCCGCATCTTTCTGCCGACCCAGGGAGGAGAGGAGCTCACCGTGGAGGTCGCGGGCCCCGGCGACGTATTTGGGGAACTGGCGCTGCTCGACGGACGCCCTCGCTCGGCTAGCGCAGACACGCTGGAGGATACCGTTACCTTCACGATCAGCCGGGACGAGTTCCAGAAGTACCTGAGCAGGGCTCCACAGCTGGCGGCTGCGTTGGTGGAGCTGCTCAGCAGCCGGCTGCGCCACGTCACCGAATACGCCGAGAGTCTCGCATTCCTCGATGTGCACGCGCGGTTAGCGCGGACATTGCTGGAAATGTCAGACCGTTACGGCATCCATAAGGATGGGATCGAGATCGATTTTGACCTAACCCAGGCCGATCTGGCCACGATGGTGGGGGCCACCCGTGAGCGGGTCAACCGCGCGCTGGCCGCTTTCCGTACACAAGGCTTGTTAGAATTGCGGGGCAGAAAGATCGTGCTTCTGGATACCGACCGCCTCCGTCAGCGCGTTTACTAGTACCAGGGGACCAAGCAGCCAGGGAACCAGGCCAACGTCACACATTCCTGCTGGTCCCCGGGTTCCTTGGTCCCTTGGTCCCCTGGTTCCTTGGTCCCTTGGTCGCTTACCGGACCGACGTGCGAATGTCCTGGTGAAGG
>VBAL01000099.1 GCA_005888595.1 Candidatus Segetimicrobium genomatis | reverse complement strand
CTGGTAGACCACCTGACCGTAGGTCGTGTACGACCGGGAGCGTCGTGTGCGGACCCGGTTCACAGAATCGCGATTAAGCTGGAGCGGAATGCCCGTACGCGCCGCCAGAACCTGCAGCCGGGGCAGCAGCACCGGGTCGCCCCATTCCGACAGCAACACATCGGGATCGTAGCGCTGAAGCAGCCGGTTGAGACTGCGGATAGTTTCAGCCGGATCGTCGCCGTCGAGGACGACCGTCTCCCCATCCACCCCGGCTTCCAGCCGCCCCGGCCGGCCGTGGGACGGATTGGCGGTGGGCAGATCATCTGGATCATCACTGTGCCCGCCGGGCGACTCGAGATGGAGCCGCAGGACGGTCAGCGGCGGGAGGGCATATTCGAGGTCTTCCGGCCGGGACGTCAACGCGATCTCCCGGGCTGCGTCGCCGGCGCAGGTGACAGCGCAGCGCGCCAGCGGGAACAGCCCGGTCTCATAGAAGAACAGCCGCACGGTCAGGATGTCGCAGTTGTACAGGGTGAGTCCGGGCACACGGGCCAGCAGGCGCGCGGCGGCGGGGAAGGCCAGCGGATTGTGCACGGCCACCGCGATGACCGGGATCTGCGTACCACTCATCAACTCCCGCCGCACCGTGGGTGTGAGCGTTACCGGGGTCCGCAGGCGGGCCAGCGCCTGCCGCGCCGCCTCGAGTGCGTTGCGGCCACCGGCCGCGTAACATGTCGGAGCATACCGATACCGCAGCCGGTGCGCGCGGCCGTGGTCATCGATTATCCAGACAATCATCCCATCGTGCGACGGGTAGACGTCGAAGAGCCAGCCCTCGAGGCGGGACTCGTGATTCGTGAATCGCGATTCGCCTGACAGCGGAACCATGGCGAGAGACGGGACTAGGGACTGGGGACTGGTAACTGCTTGACTCCGTTGAGCTCTGTGTTCCCGCGTTCCCGCGCTCCGCCCCGAGGGAGCGGAGCGACCGTGGGGGTTCCCGCGCTCCCGTCTTCTCGGGCATCCAGGCGCTGGCGCAGATCCTCCACCGCCTTCATCGCCTCCAGAATCATCGCCAGCAACATGGAGTCAAATGGCGTGGCATGCGAGGCGTAGTGTGCGGGCGCGGTGTGATGACGTGCGGCAGCAAACAGTTTATCAAAGACGACCTGGTCTTCTTTACGCAGCGCGCGACGAAATGGTGCCCAGTAGGCCTCCTCCTGCGCCACCAGTTGCGTCATCGTCTGCGTTGTGCGGCCCATGAATACACCTCATTGCGGATTGTGAATTGACGATTGTGAATTGTACTACAATGATTCAATCCACAATTGACAATCCCACAATCCGAAAATCGTCTCTCTTACCACCACCGTCGTGCGGTGATCATTCCGATCTGCGGTTCCCACGTCCACACCGCCGTCTGTGGCTTGGTGCAGGTGATCTGTATGGCATCCCGGTCCGCTTCGCGAGCAACCCGAAACACCCACGCTGCCGCCTCGCATAGGGCGGGGAAGAACCGTTCCCGGCCTGGGAGGCTGTGCGGCGGCGGACACGCCACCAGCGTCACCACACCGGTTCCAGCCAGACGCTGTAGGGCTGGGATGACCAGGCGGAAGATACGGATCGCTTCACCGGCCGGGGCTTCTTCACTCAGCAGCGGGTCCAGCAGTCCCGAGAAGTAGACGGCGGGTGCGTGGAACTGCTGCACTGCGGCCTGGAGCCGTTCCCCCAGCAGTGCTTCCAACTGGTGACAGGTGAATACGCGGGAGATGCGGATCTGGTCCAGCAGCGCACCAGGCAGCAGCCCGGATTTTCTGGCCAAATCGGTCACCAAAAATGGGTCGAAGGCGTTGGCGCCGTCAACGATCAGCAGGGGCTGCTCAGGCCGTACTGCCCGCAGTCCCGCCAGCAGCCCCACAGTTAGGCAGGTATCGTCGCCCGCGAAGACGGCCGGGCCTGTGAGGACCTCGGGTAACGTGACGCGATCCGGCAGCATGGCCATAATACCGGGACAGGGCGAAGCGAACAAATGTTCGCTCGTCTGCTACTCTACCACTGTTCGGAGGAGAACTGTCAACAGCCGGGATCGGGCATAAAAAAGATAGAGGCCTGCAGCGATGGCACACTTCCTGCTGCCATCTCTTCGTGAGGACTATCCATCGCGTGACACGTCATACCCGAGAGAAGGGGAGCAAGATGCGAAGGGCAGCGTTCGTCCTGGCGGCCCTCATCGTGGCCGCCGCAGTAACCCCGGCGCAGGCTGGTAGTTACTACGAGAATTCGTGCTTGGCCGTCGTAAACAAGACCAAGTATTCCTACGACATCAAGATTCAGGACCCCACGGCCTACAACGGGCTGACGTGGACGGTCGATCCATTTGAGGACTTCACCTTCACTATCGAGAGCCAGCCCATCCACAGCAAGACGGGCTACTGGCACGTTCGGTGGACGGGGACGGGCGGCGGCCAACTGGAGGACACCTGGCAGTACCACGCCGACTACACCTTCAGGGGAATGTGCCCGGCTGGAACCTACGTCGTCACCCTTGACTGGTAAGAAGTGAACCGGCACACAATCCGGGCATACAGAACGGGAGCCAGCGATGCAGGCTAAACGGAAACAACCGGAATGACAGCATGGCGCACGTCTCCTAACCGACAGCCGGGGTTCCCCCGGCGGGGCCGCCTCTACCGTTCCGCGCCCCGCTGGATGCTATTCGTCCCGGTGGCCATTGCCGCAGTGCTTGTCTTGTTGGGGGGGCTGACCGTAGCCTTCAACCAGCGCACCAGCGCCCTGCCAGAAGATCAGGGACTCGCCGAGCAAATTTTGGGCGTACTCGCCGGTGCGTCGGGACGCGTCGCCACGCTGACCGGCCGAATGGGGGCCAGCGTGCGATTCGTGTACGACCCCGTTCGCAAACGAGGGGCGCTGGTCGTGGTGCGCCTGCCCGATCCTGGGAAAGATCTGGTCTACCGGCTCTTGCTGATCGACGCCAGCGGGCCGCGTACAGTCGCCATCTTCTTGCCGAATGCCGATCGTGCCACGTTCGTCCCGGTGCGAGCGGACTTTGCGCGCTATCACTCCGTGGCAATTACCGTCGGCCCCCGCGCCCGCTCGATGGAGACGGCTACTCCGGTCCTGCAGGCCACGCTTGCTGCTCAGGAGAAGGTCATCCGGCCGCTCCGGCACACACCTCCGCTCCGAAAGGAGTAAGTCGGCCGCCAGGTCCGGGCAGAGTCTTCTAGGCTAGAAAGGCCCGCTGAATGAACCAGACTATTCCGACCGCGGCCGCACCGGCAGATACCCAGCGCCGCGCGGTGGATTCCCAAACCGATGTGGCGAGAGCCCCCAGACAGAGGAAGGCCGTGGCCACGACCGCAATCTGGCCAAGTTCAACCCCGAAGTTGAAGCTCACCAACGATAACACCAAGTTGCCTCGTGAGAGGGCCATCTCTTTCAGAATCGTGGCAAATCCGAGTCCGTGAATGAGTCCGAAACTGAATGTCACAAGCCACCGCGAGCGGGTTGCATGCTCCCGCCGCCACAGATTTTCAGCCGCCACGTAGGCGATACTCAGCGCGATCCCGCTTTCCACTAATCTGGAGGGCAGCGCGAGGATGTTCAGTGCGGCGAGGGACAGCGTCACGGAGTGGGCGACTGTGAAGGCGGTCACGATTTTGAGCAGACTCCGCAGCCCTCCGCCGAGCATCAGCAGGCTAATCAGAAAGAGCATGTGATCATACCCGGTGAGAATGTGCCGAATCCCGAGCGCAACGAAACTGCTGCTTTGGTACCACAGAGCGGTCGCGCCTGGACCGAGGGTGAGGGTGTGCCGCTGTGGGGTGAAGACGAAGTTTCGTACCTGGTCCCGGTAGACAATTGTCGCTAAGCAGCTCGCGGTGGACACACCGGGGACGAACAAATCGTATTGGATGGCCAGCGTCTGGACGGGTTTGAACCAGTGGTAAACCAACAGTAACGTACTGTGCGTTCCTGGGCCGGGCTTGATGTCACCGGTGGGTACCGGTTCCACCGCCAATGCGCCGGGCTCAGCGCCATCGGCCAGCCTGATATGCTGGCTAAAGAATGTCTCTAGTTCCGCTCGATGTTCTCGGACTTCCTGCGCCGACAATTGGCCGTTACGGTCATCATCGGCAAAGATGGCCAGACTTGTGGGAAAGGTCAAGACGATGCGCGCCTGAGCGGCTTCGACCTTGATCTGCCCAGTGTGCTTCCACCGGCAGCGTGCCGAGACTCCAGGCCAGCAGCAGCACTCCACACGCGATGATGCGCTTGAGGATGCGCCGTGCGATCCTGCCGTCTCGCCTCATGATCCCACCCCCATGACCTGCCTGGCGCGCTCATCAAACGTGGGATCGGTCTGCCGCATCAGCTCGAAAAGACGTTTCGCCTGGGTATCGTGACCAAGCGCCTGCTCGATTGTCGCCGCACGATAGAACAGTCGGGCGTCGTGCACCCCGGTGTGCAGTGCTTCCTGCATTGCTTGCTGCGCCTCCGGAAGACGCCCCGCACGGGATAGTGCCCAGGCCAGGATATCGAGCGTCTCAGGGTCCCTGCGGATGCGCACCTCAGCTTCCATCAGTGAGACCGCCTCCCCGATGTCCTCCGCACGGCCCCGTTCCAGCAACAGCCGCGCCAGTTCACGGCGATGCCCGAACTGCCCTGACGCCGCATCCTGACGCAGGCGGGCTTCGGCATCGCGCCACAATGCCGCGGCCCGGTTATGGTCTCCTTGTAACTCCGCAAGGCGTGCCAGTCCGCGGAGCACTGCGTGATCGTAGATGTTCGGGGATGCCTTGGTAACGGTGACGACCTCCGAAAGATGCTGGGCGGCCAGCCCAAAGCGGCCCTGCCGGATTTCCAACTCCGCCAGATTGGTGAGGGCCTGCGGGTACTGTGGAAGGACAGCCAGCGCTTCACGATAAATGTCGGCCGCGAGCCGCAGCCTGCCGCGACGGTAATGCAGCCGGCCGAGCAACGTCCGCGCCCAGACGGAGCTCGCCACCTCGTCTGGCTCTTCCGATGCAATAGCCCGTTGCAGATCCGCCAGCGCCGCCTCATCTTTCCCCAGGGCCAGCTCCACCAGCGATCGCAGGGTGTAACTGGTCAGCCCCGCTCCGCCCTGGATGAGAGTGTCCACAGCCCGAGCGGCCTCGTCGATCTTACCCATGGCAAGACTGGACGTGATGATGATCGAGAGCGCTTCCGTGTTCTCAGCCCGACGAGCCAGGCGGATAGCCTGCTGGAAATCATGCCGGGCTTCTGCCACGCGGGCGAGCACGATCAGCGCACCGTTGTTCTGAAATGGGAGGCTTGCCAGAGACCGTTGTGCCGTCTGCTCGGCGAGCAGGTACCAGCTCAGATCCCCCGTTGCTCGAGCCATCCTCAAGTAAGCGCCGGCGAGCGCCGCGAGATTGAGGCCGCTGTTCGGATCGTAGGTTAAGCGCGCCTGATAGAATTCGATTTCCCGCTGCAGCGCTTGTTTTACCGCACCCCGCGGAGCGCGCTCGAAGCGATAATGGTAGACCGTTCCGGGCGTGGCAGCGGCGTGTGCCCAGAACAAAATGCCCAGGATCAGGGACGCTCCCGCGCCCATCGCCGCGAGTGGGCCGAGCCACTTCCAGCGGTGGCGCCATGACGTCGGTCTGATGCGTAACGGTTCCTGCGCGCGCTGCATCTTTCTCGAGCTCCCCTGAGTGTGGGGTGGTGCTCCGGCGTTGGAAGCCGGAGCACCACCTGCACATGCTGTGTGTTAGTTCGGTGTGGCGAGATAAGGGAACGTGGTGAGCAGCGGCTTGTGGCCTCTGCCGTCGAGGTTAGGACCGTCGTACGAGACGCCATCGCTTGTGACCGCGCCATTGGTCAGCACAAACAGAGTGGCGTCGATGACATCGTCGGTGAGCTTGCGCCCTCGCGTGAGCGTGGCCGGCCCATTCAGGTCGGTGAACCCGGCCGCATAGCCGCTGGGCTGAGTCGTATCGATACGCATGACATCGGGGAGAAAGGCGGCCACGAGCTGACCGATTCGAGCCGAACTGTTGCCGAGCGCCGCGAGCGTACCTATCGCCTCGGTGAAGACCGGTCCGAGGATTCCCGCACAAGGTTGCTGGCCGGCCAGTGCCTTGGCCTCGCAGTCCGGCCCTACCTGGTTCATTCGGTTCAGGAAGTCGTTGGTAATGACCAACCCTTCGTTGATCGCGGGCCGGGCCAACCGTTCGACCTGCACGAACTCGGTGTCGTCGTCCTCATCAGCCGTCCGCACCGATATGGTCTCCCAGACATCGTACGTGGTCGCGGCCGCCGCCCCTTGCAGGAAGGCGATCGGGACGCGCACGACGATCGAGTTGACGTTGTATCCGGAGGTGAAATCCAGCCCCGGGTTCCGGAACCCGACGCTCGGTCCTAATCCCGCGAATCCGGCGCGGACCCGGAAGAACTGCTCGACGTCGAAGAAAAACGGATCCTCCCGGAGACCTGCATACACGTCCAGCCGAGATCCACCCAGGGTGACCGCGTTGATCGTTGGTGTGTCGGTCGCAGTTACGGGCAACGCCGATGTGACCGCGCCCGTGGCGACCATCCTGACTCCGTCCCGGATTGCCGTCACCTTTATGGACTGTTTGTTGGCGACCGGTTCGCCGAACTCGAACCGGAGGATCACGTCGGGCCTGGACAACCCGGCTGCGGTCGGCGACGCAGCGTTGTTGGCCGCACGCTCGATCCGAAACTCATACCGTGCGCGTGCGCTGAAGTAATACTGCTGACGGGCCACGGACCGCGGATTGGTGTTCATCACCAGAATCAGATTGGAGTTTTGTGCGGCGTCTCCAGTCTGATCGCCCTCACGGAACGCGTAGAGATCGGTCAGATTCACGTTGCGTCCCTTGGTGTCGGTTTCCCCATCGTCGTGATCAGAGGCCACGAGCAGTCCGGGCACCACCAGGATCGCGGCGACAGCGACTACCGCCAGCGCCACCAGCCAGAATCTATGCCGTGCCATACATCACCTCCGTCATGGTCTGGAATGACGCACTTCCACGCCCCGGGGAGATCCGCGGAAGCGGCCTTCCTCCGACTGTTCGCACGACCCGTTCAGACGGATTGGACCATCCGCGCGCGTACGCAGTGCGAAGGGCAAGACAGGAGGACTTTACGAAATGCGTACAGGAGCCTCCCTTGCCGTCGGGGAACGGCCCATTCGACCAAGCGCAGTGGAGTGGCAGATGGAGCGCGGCGCGACGCAGGCGGATCACGAGGCGACGCTTCTGGCGCGAATCGCGCGGCGGGATGCCACCGCATTTGAGACGCTGTACGATCGATACAGTCGGGCCATCTACTCTCTAGCCCTACGATTGCTCGGCAACCCTCAGGCCGCCCAGGAGGTGGCGCAGGAGATCTTCCTCCACATCTGGCGCGGCGCGGGTGAATTCATCCCTGCCCGCGGCAGCGCGCGTTCCTGGGTACTGTCCCTGGCCCATCACCGAACCGTCGATGCGCTGCGCCGTCAGCGAGTTCGCGCCGTCGAGCCGCTTGCGGAAGGTGATCTCGGCGCGGGTGGCGGCGCGGACGTTGTGGACCAGGCCCTCCGCGGCGTCGAAGGCGCGACGGTCCGCAGCGCTCTGATGACGCTCTCACCCGAACAGCGCAAAGCAATCGTGCTGGCCTACTACGGCGGATACACTCAGCAAGAGATCGCCAACCGGCTGAGGATTCCCCTTGGAACGGTCAAGACGAGAATCCGTGATGGGATGCAGCGCCTGCGAGGTCAGCTGGTCCAGGGGGAGGAGGAGCGCCAGTGACCCACGAGCAGGCATCCGAGCTACTGGCCGCGTTCGCGCTCCACGCCCTGGACCGGGATGAGGAGCAGGCGGTGTCCGCGCACATGCAATCGTGTGCACAGTGCCAGGACGAGCTGGCGTCGCTGCGAGAGGTAACCGAGCAACTCGGCAGCGCGGTTGGGCAAGTCTCCCCTCCCCCGCGGCTCCGCGAGGCAGTACTTGCCGGAATCAGGTCTCGCCCGGACGTGATCACACTCCGGCGGGGATGGGTCGTGGCCGCGGCTGCCGCGGTACTGCTCCTGGTCCTGGCGGCTCTGGGCGTGTCGTTGAGCCGGCAACTGACGGCGCTCTCGGCGCGCCTGGCAGCACAGGAGCGAGTCCTTGCGCTGCTGGCTGCTCCATCGTCACGCTCGGTTCCCCTGACCGGCTCCGTGACTGCCGCCGTGCGCTTCGTCTACGACCCGGATCGCGGGCGAGGGGCGCTGGTGGTATCCGACCTGCGAGATCCGGGGCGGGAATCGGTGTACCAGTTGTGGCTGATTGCTGGGGCGCAGCCCGAAAGCGCCGGCGTCTTCCGCCCGTTGCCCGGCCAACCCATCGTCCTCCCGGTGACAGCGGACTTTTCACGCTACCAGGCTGTGGCGATTTCCGTTGAGCGCGCACCCAGCGGTGCACTCCAGCCGACCACTACCCCGGTTCTGCTGGGGAAGCTCTAACGCAGGAGAACGCAGAGGGCAGAACGCAGAACGCCGCCAGCGCGGTCAAGCGATATTCTCAACCACCAGGGCGATACCCTGCCCCACACCGATGCACATCGTGGCCAATCCGAAACGCCCTTTCCGCCGCCGCAGCTCATGGACCAGCGTGGTGATGAGCCGCGCGCCGGAGAAACCGATGGGATGGCCCAGGGCAATGGCGCCCCCGTTGGGGTTGAGCTTATCCAGCGGGATCTTCAACTCGCGAATGCATGGAATGACCTGCGCCGCGAACGCTTCGTTTAGTTCCACGACGGTCATGTCTTCGATCGTCAAGCCGGCGCGTTCCAGGACCTTCCGCGTGGCCGGAATGGGCCCCAGCCCCATGTAGGCGGGGTCCACGCCTGCCACCGCCGACGCGACCACGCGCGTCATGGGGGTCAGGTTGAGGCGTTCTACTGCTTCTGCCGAGGTCAGCAGCAGTGCCGCCGCGCCATCGTTGATGCCCGACGAATTGCCCGCTGTCACGCTCCCGCCCTTCTTGAACGCCGGCCGCAACGCCGCGAGGTTTTCCAGCGTCGTGTCAGGCCGGGGGTGCTCGTCGGTCTGCACCACGACCGGCGCGCCGTCCGGATGTGGAACGACGACCGGCGCAATCTCGTCTTTGAAACGGCCCTCCGCGATGGCCCGCCCCGCCCGCTGGTGACTGATCAGTGCAAACTGATCTTGTTCCTCCCGGGTGATGCCGAACCGTTCGGCGACATTTTCGGCCGTTTCGCCCATGCTGAACGGAGGGTAGCTCTCCGCCAGTTTTGGATTGATGAAGCGCCAACCGAGTGTGGTGTCGTACAGTTTGACTTCGCCGCGCGGGAAGGCTGACTGCGGCTTCGGTGTCACAAACGGCGCGCGCGTCATCGATTCGACCCCGCCCGCAATGTAGACATCGCCCTCGCCGACCTTGATCGCCTGGGCGGCGGACGCAATGGCCTGCATGCCGGAGCCGCACAGGCGGTTCACGGTCTGTCCCGCGACGGCAACCGGCAGTCCCGCCAGCAGCAGCGCCATCCGCGCTACGTTGCGGTTGTCTTCACCGGCCTGGTTGCTGGCGCCGAAAATGACGTCCTCGATCTCGTTGGGATCGAGGCCGGTGCGGCGGATAAGTTCCTTGATCACGTGGGCGGCCAGATCATCGGGGCGGACGTCCCGTAGCACGCCGCCGTAGCGGCCTACCGGGGTGCGGACGGCGTCGACGATGACGGCGTCACGGAGTTGTGCGGTCATTGTTGGATCACGGATCCTGGATCCTCGATCCTGGATTCTGGACCTGCATCTATTTTATCTCTTGCCCAGCCCACGCGCGGGACGGCAGGTTTGGTCTTATCCAGGATCGTCATTGCCCTCTGAAGTTCGCCTGCCGCTTCTCCAGGAAGGCCGTCACACCCTCGCGGTGGTCGGTGCTGCGCCCGGCGATCTCCTGCAGGTATGCCTCGTATTCGAGCGCCTGATCCAGAGTGGCGTGAAGCCCGTAGTTGATGGCGCGCTTCGTAAGTCCGTAGCCGCGCGTAGGGCCGGCGGCCAGCTTCTGGGCCAGTGCGGTAGCGTGTGGCATGAGATCGTCGTGCTGGACCACTCGGTTGACCAGCCCGAGTCGCAGGGCCTCCGCCGCGTCCACAGGCTCCGCGGTGTATGCGATCTCAAATGCCTTCCCTAGGCCCACCAGACGCGGGAGAAGATACGTGCTGCCCGAGTCAGGGACGAGCCCGACGCGGGCAAAGACCTCGATGAAACTAGCCCGGTCCGAGGCGATCCGCATGTCGGCCGCAAGCGCCAGGCTGCACCCTGCCCCTGCCGCAACGCCATTGACCGCGGCGATGACCGGTTTCTCCATCGTGCGCATCTGAGTGATGATCGGGTTATAGCCTTCCCGCAGCGATTCGCGGAAGGAAAAGGCGGTCGTTCCGGCCCGACTGCGCAGGTCCTGGCCGGAGCAGAACCCCCGTCCCGCCCCGATGAGCACGACGCACCGCACCGTCGCATCCCGCGCAGCATGCCGCAGCGTGTCGTGGAGTTCCCGCAGCATCTGCTCGTTGAAGGCGTTCAATACGTCGGGCCTGTTAAGTGTGATGGTGAGGACGCCCTCTCGCTGATCGAGAAGAATTGTGTCCGGCATCGCGGCCCTCCATAGTGAATCGTGATTCGTGATTCGTGAATCGTCCAACCCATCCAGGGGGCAGTTGCGATTCACTATTCACGATTCACTATTCACGTAGTTGTCTTTAGCCTAGCGTCCTTTGAACGTGGCTTTGCGCTTGCTCAGAAACGCCTCCACGCCTTCCCTCATGTCCTCCGTGCTGAACAGCAGGTAGAAGAGCCGGCGCTCATGGTCGAGGCCGACATCCATCGGCGTGTCGAGCGACTTCAGGATCGCTTCCTTCGCCAATCGCACCGCGACCGGCGGTTTCGCAGCAATCTCGCGCGCCAGCGCGCGCGCCTCGTCTAACAAGACCTCTGCGGGGACCACGCGGTTGACTAGACCCCACTCGTAGGCCAGCTGTGCTGGAATTTGCCGCCCCGTTACAATCAACTCCATGGCCCGGGACTTGCCCACGGCGCGGGGAAGCCGCTGCGTGCCGCCGGCACCCGGCATCAGACCCAGGTTGATCTCCGGTTGCCCAAAACGCGCGGTTTCGGCTGCAATGATGATGTCGCACAGCATCGCCAGTTCGCATCCCCCGCCCAGACAATACCCGGCGACCGCGGCGATGATCGGCTTGGGGAACCGGCGGATGCGGTCCCACTGCAGGAAGCGGTGCTCGTGAAGCATCCTCACGGGAGTAGCGCCCCGGAACTCGTTAATGTCGGCGCCCGCGGCAAACGCCCGTTCATTGCCGGTCAGGATGACGCAGCGCACGGTTTCGTCCCGGTCGAATGCGTCCAGCGTCTCCACCAGATCGTTCATCGTGGCCTGGTTGAGAGCGTTCAGCACGTCGGGCCGGTTGAGGGTGACAATGGCGACACTCTCCTCCGTCGATACGAGGATGTTCTGATATGTCATCGCATCCTCCTCAGTTGTGGGCGACCAGGTAGCCAAGGGACCAGGGGACCAAGCGAGCGGAACGAGTATGGCAGGCTTGGTCCCTTGGTCCCTGGTCCCTTGGCACCGGGCAAGCAGAGAGTGTCTACTGTGCGCATGGTTCCCTGGTCCCTTGGTTTCCTGGTCCCTGGGTTAGAGTTTTTGTCCACACTTCCCGCAGTAGGCGAATTCCTCAGGTAGGTGCCGCGCGCCGCAGGAGGGACACGTGCGTGTCGGAGCACCCCAGCGGTACTCGGTACTCGCACCCTCGGCAAGCCGCTGCCGAATCCCGGCGTGGTCGACGGGCCGCTTTTCATGGAACGCCTCCAACCCTTCCTGCGTCTCCGGAGATCCAGCGTGGAGTGTCAACCAGTCGCGGGCGTGTCCGACGGTCAGATGCCACGAAAGATCCCGCCAGAAATTTAGCTGCTGCTTTGTGTACCGCGTCACCTCGGGCAATGTGCGGACCAGCTTCTGGGCGAGGCGCTCCACGGCGGCGTCAAGCTCGCGCCGCGGGACGACCTGATTGACCAATCCCCACGCCAGCGCCTGGGACGCGGAGATCTCGTCACACAGAAACAGCATCTCCCGCGCACGCCGGTCTCCGACCACAATCGGCAGCCACTGGGTCGCACCGGCCGCCGGCACACTGCCCCGCACCGGCCCCACATGCCGGATCACGACGTCCTCGGCGGCGACGGCGAGGTCGCAGGCGAGGTTGAACTCGTTGCCACCGCCGACCACCATACCGTTGAGTCGCGCCACCGTCGGCTTGCCGATGTTGCGCAAACGTTCCTGCGCCTCGATGAACGCCCCCATCCACTTCCAGTAATCGCGGGGACGCCGCACGAACACACTCTGTTCATCGAGATCTGCGCCTGTGCAGAATGCGTGGTCGCCTGTGCCGGTCAGGATCACCGCCGCGATCCCGTCATCCCACGACGCGTCCTCGAACGCGCGGCTCATTTCCCGCAGTGCGGCGAAGTTAAGGGCGTTGAGGACGTCCGGCCGGTTGATGATCACCCGCGCTACTGGCGGTTGTTTCTCATAGCGGATGTAACGGAACTCGAACGCGGA
>VBAL01000245.1 GCA_005888595.1 Candidatus Segetimicrobium genomatis | reverse complement strand
CGGGTGAACTGCAAGGCCCGGCGCTGGGGATGAAGGTCAATGCGTATGACGAACAGGGCGACCCGGTGTTGGACCAGCAGGGCGAGCTGGTCTGTGAGGCGCCGGCACCCTCAATGCCCTTGTACTTTTGGAATGACCCGGATGGCCGGAAGTACCGAGACGCCTACTTCACGTTCTATCCTCAAACACATGTGTGGCGGCATGGAGATTACGTCCGCATCCACGGCGACACCGGCGGCATCACGTTTCTGGGCCGCTCCGACGCCGTCCTGAAGCCAGGTGGGGTGCGCATCGGGACAGCCGAGATCTACCGGATCCTCGAGCAGTTCCCCGAAGTCGCCGACAGCGGCGATCCGGTCTGAGAGATCTCCCGCAGCGACGACACATTGTGTTCCCGGCCGGGCCTCACCCCTGCGGTGCGGAGGGCATTGAGATAGGTGGCGCTGGTCCCGAAGATCGTCACGCGCTCATCCGCAATCAGCTTCCACATCGCGCCGGCATCCGGGTAGGTAGGGCTGCCATCGTAGAGCAGTACGGCCGCCCCAACCGCCAGGGACGAGAGGAGCCAGTTCCACATCATCCAGCTGCACGTCGTGACGTAAGTGATCACGTCGCTGCGCCGCAGGTCCGTGTGCAACAGAAGTTCTTTCAGGTGGTTGATCAGGACGCCCCCCGCGCTCTGCACCATGCACTTTGGCGTCCCCGTCGTACCGGAGGAAAACATGATGTACACGGGATGGTCGAAGGGTAGTTGTTCGAAGGTGAGCGGCGGATGCTGCTCGGGCGCCAGGAACTCCTCGTAGCGGATGGCGCGGGGGATCGCCGTGAGATCCGGTCGCGCGTGCGCGTAGGATGACACGATGACGCGCTCGAGTGA
Source organism: Candidatus Segetimicrobium genomatis (assembly GCA_005888595.1). Taxonomy (GTDB): domain Bacteria; phylum Sysuimicrobiota; class Sysuimicrobiia; order Sysuimicrobiales; family Kaftiobacteriaceae; genus Telluricultor. The sequence continues at coordinate 457 of VBAL01000245.1, read as the reverse complement.
TGGGATCTCACGGGCCACCGCGGCGGCGTTCTCCAACGTGGCATACGGATTTCCCTTGTAGACGTAGCCGTCGGCCGTGAACAACACTTTGGGTTCGACCTGGCCGAGGCGGTCCGCTGCAACCTGGGGGCCGATGTCGGTGGCGCAGGACGCCCACACCGCACCGATGGCGGTGGCAGCCAGCATGGCCACGGCGGTCTCGATCAGATTCGGCATATAGCCGCAGACCCGGTCGCCGGGGCGGACGCCCATCGCGCGAAGCGAATGCGCCAGCCGGGCCACGGCCTCGTACGCCTCGGCATAACTCATCCGAGTGGACGGCCGGGTCTCGCTTCGGAAGATTAACGCGGGCCGGTCGTCGCGGAAGCGCAGGAGGTTCTCAGCGAAGTTCAGCCGGGCGCCGGCGAACCACTTCGCGCCTGGAAAAACACGCAGATCATCTACGACGGCATCGAAA
>VBAL01000092.1:466-20665 GCA_005888595.1 Candidatus Segetimicrobium genomatis | reverse complement strand
GTGGAGACTTTCCTGAAACCAAACTGGCGAAAGATCGGCCGCAGCGTCTGGGAGTTCTTCAAGACCCTGATCATTGCGTTCGTGCTGGCGCAACTGATCATGGTCTCGGTGGCCCAGGCGTTTCAAGTAGAGCAATATTCGATGGAACCCACCCTGCTGCCGCGGGATCGAGTGCTGGTCGATAAGTTCTTCTACCGGCTACGGCAACCGCGGCATGGAGACGTCATCGTCCTCCGCTACCCTCTCAACACCCAGCGGAATTACATCAAGCGTATTGTTGGCCTGCCTGGAGACGTTCTACAGATCAAGGATGGGAAGCTCTACGTCAACGACCGGCAGATGAACGAGTCCTATATCAATGGAACGCCACAGGGCAATTACGGTCCGTTCACGGTTCCGGAAGATTCAGTGTTCGTGATGGGAGATAACCGCAACAACAGCGAGGACAGCCGCGCGTTTGGACCGCTCAAGAAGGAATTCATCGTCGGGCAGGCGTTGTTGATCTACTGGCCGCCGACGAGAATGAAAGTGCTGGTCCCCAGGGAGTAAGCTGCCGGTACCAGGGTCCCCCAGAAACGACGGCCCTTCGACTCGCTACTCTCGCTCAGGGCATTCGACTCGACGCGCTGGTCGAAGACCATGAGCGAGCTGGCTCGACGCGGCTCGCCACCTCCTTTCACGGTGCGAGATGGCCACCGTGAGCATGGTCGAACGGCTGCGGCAGCAGGCGAGTCGAATGGCCGTGCACCCCTCGTCGTCACCTTCGACCAGGCGAAACCGATGCCGCCGGCTCCGGCCAGGTGTCCCTGCGGCACACGAAACGACTGACGTACCGTTGCTTCCTTCCGGATCTGGCGGGGTTGGTCAGATCTCGTTGCGCAGGACCCGGCCCTCGTTGCTGCGCGCACCGGCCAGACCCTGATCGACGGCGCCTCGGAGGGGGATTCAGCCCCGCTGGAGCGGATTGCGGGTACAGGGAACCGCTAGCTCCCCACCTAGCACGGCCAGTATAAATTCTACTACGGGACTAGGGAATAGGGACTAGCAACTGCACACATGCGACCACAGGTTATGCACTTACCAGTCCCGAGTCCCCAGTCCCGCAGTTTCGCCTCTTAGATGTTCCATCCATACAAGATGGACAGGATGGCGACCACGTTGTTGATTCCGTGCACGGCGATGGACGGGACGAGCGAACCCGTGCGTTCGTACAGCAGGGCGAGCACAATCCCCAGCACGATGATCGGGAGTAAGTGCACGATCTGCTGGTGCACCGCCCCGAAGTAAATGGCAGAGAGAACGACGCCCGGCAGCACCCCCCAGCGGCGAAGCGTGCCGTAGACGAAGCCGCGAAAAAACACCTCCTCGCCAAGCGGCACAATCACGCCGACCAGAATCACGATCCAGGCCAACTCCAGCGTGCTGAGCTGGGTTTGGAGCAAGCGCACCAGCACATCGTTCGCGTGTTCCGCCGCGGCCATCGCCTCCGCCCGCTGCGGACCCACTACCATGCCGATGAGCCGCACGGCCAGCTGCTCGCTGGCTGCGCTGAGAGGAATCGTGACCGAGCCGACGATGATGCCGCCGGCGGCACGCCAGGCCCAGCGATCCCCCCGGAGCCCGAGCTCTGTCAACGGCCGGCGATAGCGGACTCGGGCCACATATGCGGCCAGGGCCAGGAAGAGCATGTTCTGCGCAACCGCAAACGTAGAGAGTTCGGCAAGCGTCGGCATCTCCTCGACGCCGACGGCCTGGGCGATCACCGGCAGAGAAACCATGAAGACGACCGCGACGCCAACGACTTCCCCCAATCCCCAGGTGTCGGGAAACGCCTCGAAGGTGATGGGATGCCCGCAGTGCAGGCATGTGGCACGATGCCCGAGCGTCCCGCGTCCGCATGAGGGACAGACCGTGACAGATCCGACGGGCCGGGCCGCGATGAGGTAGAGCGGCAAGAAAATCGGCAGCGCCACCAGCGTGCCGACCGCCCACACCCAACCTTCCCCGGGACCGCCGGCAAACCGCGCCCGGGCATCCTGCGCCACCCAGGCCGCGGCCGCAGCGGACACGGCGATGAAGATGACCAGGCCCAGCGGGAATACCTGCAGCAGCGGGACAGCCAGCGACATGGCGCCATGGAGTTCGTCGTGATGCACATGGTGTCCTAGGGCCGTACCAACTGGACTGTTGAGTTGCCGCGACATGATTGACCGGCTTGTCAAGTTGGTCCGGCCCTAGGTCGGAATACGCAAGGAGATGCGTAGGGCCCGGCGAATTGCTGCCTGGAACCTTCCATCGAGGCCTGTGATGTCCCACGTCTCCTTCTACCGCAAGTGGCGCCCCAAGACATTTGAAGAGATCATCGGCCAGGAGCGGGTCACGCGCACGCTGCAGAACGCGATCCGCACCAACCGGGTGGTCCATGCCTACCTGTTTGCCGGCCATCGTGGCACGGGCAAGACGACGACGGCGCGCATCCTGGCGAAGGCTCTGAACTGTGTGCAGGGTCCGACGCCGACCCCGGACAACGTCTGCCCGAACTGCGAGGCGATCAGCGGCGGGTATTCGATGGATGTCATCGAGATCGATGCCGCCAGCAACCGTGGCATTGAGGAGATCCGGGAACTGCGAGATCGCATCCGCCTGGCACCGACCGAGGGTCGGTACAAGGTCTACATCATCGACGAGGCGCACATGTTGACGACGGAGGCGGCCAACGCCCTCCTGAAGACACTGGAAGAACCGCCGGCGCATGCCATCCTCGTCCTGGTGACCACGGAACCGCACCGTCTGCCGGCCACGATCCTGTCCCGCTGCCAGCGGTTCGACTTCCGGCGGGTGTCACAGAAGGAGATCGTCGCCCGGCTCAAACACATCGCAGCCGGAGAGGGATTTGCGATCGACGACAGGGCGCTGGCGCTGATTGCCGGCAACGCCGACGGATCCGTGCGCGACGCGGAGTCGATGTTGGATCAGCTGACAGCGTTCGCCGCCGGTCCGATCACGGCCCGCGACGTCGTTACGGTTCTCGGCGTCGTGGAAGAACAAACCGCCCTGGGATTTGCCGACGCCATCATCACCCGCGACGTAACCGGCTGCCTGGCTCTGGTCAGCCGCGTCGTGGATGAGGGGAAGGATCTCCGTCAGGTGATGCGGACACTGACCGACCACTTCCGCGATCTCCTGGTCGTGAAGACCGGCCCGCGCGACGCCGACCTCCTCGACACCACGGAATCACGCCTGGCGGCACTGGCGACGCAGGCCGAGCACACCACGATCGAAGATGTCCTCCGCGTGCTAAACATTCTCTCGGGGACGGAAAGCGAGTCGCGGTGGAGCCCGCAGCCCAGGCTACTGCTGGAAATTGCACTGATCCGGCTGTGCCGGCCGGAGATGGACCCGACGGTGGAAGGCCTGCGGGCCCGCGTACAAGCCATTGAACATCGTCTGGGAGGAGGCGCGCCGGCCCCGGCGCCGCCCGCATCAGCACCCTCGACCCCGGCCAAGCCCCCAGAGGTCACGCGCCGCAGGCCAACACAGTCGCGACCAGCGGGCCAGGAAGATGTCAAAGCCGAGGTGACGGTCGCGCCCGGGGCTGCCGTCGCCACCGCCGATGCCGAGCCGGCGGGCGCCCCGGTGATGGTGATCGAGGACGTGCGGCGCCAGTGGGGCCGGGTGTTGGAGGAAGTCAAGCGGACGAAGATGTTCTGCCACGCGTTGCTCATCGAGGGGATGCCGCTGCGGCTGGAAGGCTCAGTGCTGGTCATCGGCTTGCGCACCGGCTACAACTTCCACGCGGAGAACCTGCACCGGCCCGAGAACCGCAGCGTGGTGGAGGGCGCCGTCGAACGGATCTTCCAGCGCCGCCTGAGGCTGCAGTGCACCATCTACGATGGACCTTCGCCGGCCGTTGAACCCGCAGTTACCGCAGATGGCGATCCACTGGTCACAAAGGCCGCCGAACTCTTCGGAGCCCAGATCCTGGAAGTCAAACCGCTTGAATAACGGGACCCGGGGACCAGGAGACCAGGGGACCATGCCTGCAACACGCGTCAGCTTGGTCCCTTGGTTCCCTGGTCCCTTGGTCCCGTAGTTGGAGTTCCGGTATGCGTGACCTTGGCAAGATGATGAAACAAGTCCAGAAGCTGCAGCAGGACGTGGCCAGACTGCAGGAGGAGCTGAAGGCGGAACGCGTGGAGGCCACTGCGGGGGGTGGGGTGGTACGCGCGATCGCGAACGGCCACGGCGAACTCCAGGAGATCACGATCGACCCGTCGGTCGTGAATTCATCCGACGTCGGTCTGCTCCAAGACCTCGTCGTGGCTGCTGTCGGCGAGGCGCAGCGTCTGGCCAAGCAAAAAGCTGAAGAGCGGATGCGAGGGCTCACCGGAGGCCTCCCCCTGCCGCCCGGAATGATCTAACTGCATTCAAACATGTACGCCGAGCCTCTCGCCAGATTGATCGAAGAGCTCTCCAAGATGCCGACGGTAGGGCCAAAGACCGCCCAGCGGCTGGCCTTCTACATCCTGCGTATGCCGAAGGAGGATGCCGCGCAGCTCAGCCAGGCAATCCTGGATGCCAAGGCCAAGATTCACTACTGCAGCAACTGTTTCCACATTACCGATGTCGACCCGTGCGCCATCTGCACCAACGCGTCACGGTCGCAGAACGTCATCTGCGTGGTGGAGGACCCTCGGGATGTCCTGGCTATGGAGCGCACTCGAGAGTACCATGGGCTGTACCACGTGCTGCACGGCGCGATCTCGCCGTTGGACGGCATCGGTCCCGACGACCTGAAAATCGCCGAGCTCCTGACTCGCATGAAGGACGGGGAGGTCACCGAGGTCATCGTGGCCACCAATCCTCGGGTAGAAGGGGAAGCGACCGCGATCTACCTCGCCAAGATCATCAAGCCTCTGGGGATCAAAGTCACCCGCATCGCCCACGGCCTGCCGGTCGGCGGGGACCTAGAGTACGCCGACGAGGTCACCCTGGCGAAGGCGCTCGAGGGCCGGAGGGAGATGTAGCGACTGTCTCGCTGCAGCGCCGGGAAATCTACTGGTTAGGAAGCTCCACATTTGTCATCGCGAGCCCCGAAGGGGCGTGGCGATCTCCTGTAACGAGGAGATTGCTTCGGCCCTACGGGCCTCGCAATGACTGATCAAAAGCCGATTGCGAGCGCAGCGAAGTAATCTCGTTCTGCTTGGAGATTGCTTCGTCGCTTCGCTCCTCGCAATGACAGGCAGGGTTGCGAGCCAACAAAATCATAGCGTATACTTGATGTCTGAGGCGTCCGTGGAATGGATTTTCATAGTCCGACGTATGGCAAACTGAGCTTCCGCCAGATGTTTGGCAGTCTGGTTGACTACATGAGCGAGGTGCCCGACCAGCAATACCACCTGATCATCGGGACCGACTCTCTGCTCAGCGACCAGACCTGTTTCGTGACCGCCGTGATCGTCCACCGCGTTGGTCACGGCGGCCGGTATTTCTACCGGAAGATGTTCAACCGCAAAATGGAAAGCCTGCGCCAGCGGATCCTCTTCGAAACGTCCCTCAGCCTGGAAACCGCCGGGCTTCTCAGCGCGGAACTCTCCCGGAACGGTCATTCCGAGCTGCCTGTGGAGATTCACCTCGACGTCGGGCCCAACGGGGACACCAAGCGGATCATCCGCGAGGTAGTGGGCATGGTAACCGGATCAGGCTATCTCGCGGTCACCAAGCCCGATGCGTACGGAGCATCGAAAGTCGCAGATAAGCACTCAAAGTAGTAGAACGCAGAGTGCAGAACGCAGAGTGCAGAAAGCGAGCATCTAGTAGTCCGCGTTCTGCTATCTGCGTTCTGCGTTCTATTTTCTCTCGGGCTCCCACCCATACACCGGCAGGATATCCACCGGAGCGTAGTCGTCCGTAAGCACGGGCACGTCTTCTATTGGAACAGACCGCTCGTAGTAGTCGCGCAAAAACGACCTCGTCACAAGCTCCGGGAGTTTCTTCCCTCTCAGCAGCACCTCTAATCTGGCCGCAAGAGCGTCTCGCGTGATCCCGGATTGCTGCGTCGCGAAGAGGAGAATCGTTCGCGTCGCCTCTTCTTCCTTACCGGTCGAGAAGCCGACGGGGAATAGATACAGCCCGGGAAACTCCGCCGCGTAGGTCTTATAGATGGCGCGGAACAGCGTACTATTCGACCCACCGAGCGCGCCGACGATGTTGGCCACCACCACGCCGCTGGGAGTCAGTTTCGCTTTGAGTAGCTGGAAAAACTCCCGCGTCACAAGGTGGAAAGGAATTCCTTCCGCAAAGTAGGCGTCCATCAGAATGACGTCGTAACTGCCTTCCGCGCGGCGCACGTACTGGCGACCGTCTTGGACGATGACGCGGTGACGAGGACCATCCGCCACAGCGAAATACCGCCTGGCCACTTCTACGACCATGGGGTCAAGCTCGACCGACTCCACACTCAACTGCGGATAGTCCCACAGAAACCGCTTGGGGATCGAACCGGCTCCCAACCCCACCACCAGCACGCGCTGGATGGTCGGCGTAAACAGCCAGGCCAGGTGCACATAGTCCGTGTACCGCAGCGGACTGATGGTCGGATCCTTCAACAGCATTCCGCCCTGTAGGGAGCGGTCAAACCGCAAGTACCGCCACGACGCATCCTCGTGCACCCGGATGCGATGGTACACCGAGTCCTTCTCGAGCAGGATGCGGGAGATGCCGACAGTCTGTGCCGCGGCGCCGGCCGCCAGCAACACGACAAGCGTGACGGCCACCGCCGGCCTGGCCACCCGGATGGCATGGCGACCAAGAAGCCAGGAGAACACCAGGAGCGCGCCACCCAGCGAGTAAAGGATCGCGCGCACCCCCATCGTGGGGATCAACACGAAGGCGGTTAACAACGTGCCGGCGATGCTCCCGGCGGTGGAGATCGCATAGAGGACGCCGGCGGTATTGCCAACGGTAGCAAGATCTATCGCGGCCAGTTTGATCGCAAACGGCGACGTCATACCCAGGAGCAGACTTGGCAGCACGAACAATACGACCGACGCGAGCAGGGGACTGGCACGGGGCCCGAGGTCCCGGGCCGAAAACATCTCCAGGATGGAGCGGGATGCCAGCGGCAGCACAAGGATCAGCACGCCCGCCGCCGCGAGGGCCAGGGCCAGCGCACCGGCCCGGGGCCACCGGTCCGCGGCAACCCCGCCGAAGTAGTACCCTGCGCTGAGCGCGGCCAGAAAGATGCTGATAAGGCTGCCCCAGACGTAGACGGAACTCCCGAAATAGGGAGCCAGGATCCGGCTGCCGACGATCTCAAGAGCCATGAGGACGGCGCCGGATCCGAAGACAACGATTCTGAGAGTCACGTAATCCTCCGCGGAAGCATCTAATCCATCCCGCTGTCATCGCGAGCGCAGCGAAGCCGGTCAAACTCTCTATGTGACAGAATAGAGTTGGCGGCGCGGCTTCGGCCCTGCGGCCTCGCAATGACAGCCATCCGGCCTATCGCGCTGGCGTGATCACCTTCATCCCGTTCATATAGGGGACGAGTGCGTCCGGCACCCGGATGGTCCCATCCTGCTGCTGATAATTCTCCAGCGCGGCGACCAGGGCCCGGCTGGTGGCCATGGCAGTTCCGTTAAGGGTGTGCGCATACGCCGTGCCTTTCGCGCGCCGCACGCGAATCCCCAGCCTCCGGGCCTGAAAGTCTGTGCAGTTGCTGATCGACGACGTTTCTCCATACTCTCCCCTGGCCGGCATCCAGGTCTCCACATCATACGTCTTGGCAGAGGGAGCGCTGGTGTCGCCGCCGCAGACTGCTACGACCCGGTGGTGCAGACCGAGCTGCTGCAACAGCCGTTCGTGCAGGGACACCAGGTACTCGTGCTCTTTCCAGGACGCGTCGGGGAGCGTGAATGAGAACATCTCCAACTTGTCAAACTGGTGCACGCGGTAGATGCCTCTGACATCCTTCCCATAGCTTCCGGCTTCTCGGCGGAAGCACCATGAGATGCCGGCCAGGCGGAGTGGAAGCTGCGCCTCGTCGAGCGTTTCCTCCTTGTACATCCCGGCCAGCGCCTGCTCAGAGGTTCCAATAAGCGCCAGATCTTCACCGGCGATCCGGTAGACCTGGTGCTCGTCCAGCTCCGCCCCTCCCCAAGCCCCAGTGATAATCTCTGAGCGTACCAGAACGGGGGTAATGACCGGTGTAAATCCCTGCGCCAGCAGCACGTCAACCGCTCACCTTGGCCCCGCGCTCCATGTCCAGGATGCCCAGCCGCGTTCCTATGTCCACATGATCGAGTGGCTTGAAATCCAGCCGCGGCTTCTCACCCCAATGCCGCAGGGGCACGTTCCCGGCTGCATCCTCCCCCGGTGGAACACTCTCGTGCGGGAGGTTAGGCAGTTCCAGGAGCGCGCGTTGCAAGGCCGTCTCAACTTCCCGCAGCTGCGGCTCCAGGGATTTCAAGCTGGTCGAGATCTCACGCATCGCCGCGATGCGCTGCTCGCGCTCTTCACCTTTCAACTTCGGGATCTCCCCCGAGGCGCGATTCTGCTCGGCCCGAAGGCGCTCGACCTCCTGCACCACCTCGCGCCGCCGGCAGTCAATCTCCAGCACACGGTCGACCATCCCCGGGTCGCGGTGCTTCTTGCGGATGCCCGCCTTGACGAGCTCCGGATTGTCGCGGATCAGCTTGAGATCAAGCATGCCACCCTGAGACTACCTCGTGATTCGTGATTCGTGATTCGTGATTCGGGATTCGGGATTCGTCAGTTACGAGATGTTTTGCCGCGTTCCCGCGTTCCCCTGTTCCCGCGTTCCCGCACCCCTTTCAGACGTCGAAGATGACCCTCGCTTCCCACATCTCGTTCTTTCGGACATCGAGTTGATGATAGGTGGCCGCCTTCACGTCCAGGTGAAATCGATGGCGCTCGGGATCGACCGGTTCTCCTGCAACGTCTGCCCGCAGCCTCGTGCCGGTGAGTTCTCTGACCTCGAAACGGGCAGGGACGAATCCCTCGGCATTCAGCAGCAGGAGGAGATCGTTGAGCCAGTTGATCAGCAAACCCTCGCGGTCTTCGGCCTCCACCGTTCTCGTCCGCTGCTCTATCGGGCGGACCGAGGCGGCGTCGATCAGAAAATGCATCATCCCCATGGCCGCGTGGCTGAACAATTCCTCCAGCGACCGGCCGTACGCGATGATGCCGACGTCGGCGGTGTGCTCGATGACCTCAAACGGGGGCCCGGCGTCGGCGCCGCCAAGCGGTGCCGCCTCGGCGTCCACCGCGGCATCCGCCGCGGGCCTGGGGCGGCGCAGATGTTTCGCCTCTTTGACTGCCGCTTCAGCCCCATCGACAAGCGCCAGGATACGGCGCGCGTAGTCTTCCAGGACGCTTCCGGCTTCGGTCAGGCGGATGGGCCGTTCCCCTTGTTTGAAGAGATCCACACCTAAGGCCCGTTCCAGATCGGCCACCTGGATGCTGACGGATGGCTGACTGATGTGCAGCTCCTCCGCGGCACGGGAGAAACTGCCCAACCGCGCGACCGTCGCGAAAATTCGCAACTGATGCAGATTCACACTGGACTCCCAGGGATTCGTGATTCGTGATTCGTGATTCGTGATTCGCGGCCTGCCGCTGTGGCATGCGGGCTTGGGCGACAGTTCGCAGAGCTTCCTCACCCGCATGTTACAATAACCCCGACGTGGCCCGGCCTTTGCGAATCACGAGTCACTCTTCACGAATCACGCATTACGCGAGAGGAGGTGAGTCCCGTGACCGAGCGGGAGCGCATCCGGCTCACGACGATGGTCGCCTGCGCCGGGTGAGCATCCAAACTGAGTCCTGAGGACCTGGCGCAGGTCCTGCGCCAGCTACCCAAGGTCACGGATCCGAACCTCCTCGTCGGCACCAGCACCGTGGACGACGCGGCCGTGTATCGCCTCGCCGACGATCTGGCCCTGGTGCACACCGTGGACGTGTTCACGCCGGTTGTTGACGATCCGTACCACTACGGCGCCATCTCCGCGGCGAACGCGCTATCAGACGTGTACGCGATGGGCGGGCGGCCGATCCTGGCGCTGAACATCGTCGGCTTCCCGCGCAGCAAGCTGCCGATGTCGGTGCTGGAGGAAATACTCCACGGTGGGGCGGACAAGGCGACGGAGGCTGGGGTCATCATCGCGGGTGGACACTCCATTGACGACCCGGAGCCGAAGTACGGACTGGCCGTCACGGGGATCGTGCATCCCGATGGCGTGGTCCGCAACGTCGGCGCGCGGCCCGGCGATCAGCTGGTGCTGACGAAACCGCTCGGCATCGGCGTCATTACGACCGGCATCAAACAAGGCAAGACCTCGGCCGCGGCGGCCGAGGAAGCGATCAGAGTGATGGAAACGCTCAACCGCGCCGGAGCAGAGGCGATGATTGAAACCGGCGTCCACGCGGCCACCGACGTGACCGGATTCGGCCTGCTGGGCCACCTTCATGAGATGACCTCGGGGAGCCGGGTCCGCGCCCGGATTCATTACTCGCGGGTGCCGGTTCTGGAGGAGGCCACCACACTCGTCCACCAAGGGGCAATCGCCGGTGGAACGGCGCGGAACTACGAGTATCTGCAGCCGAAAGTTACCTTCGATGGCCTCGAGGAAGGACAACGCTTACTCCTCTGCGACGCACAGACCTCGGGGGGACTGCTGATGGCGGTTCCCGCAGACCGCCTGGAGTCTCTCACCGCCGCCCTCCGCCGCCGCGGGGTTGCCACCGCCGCCCATATCGGCGAGATCACCGCGGAAGGCGACGGCCGGATCGAAGTGACGCGTTGACGTCGGATGCCTGCTGTTTCCTGCTCGTCGCTTCCTGTTTCCGTATGTAGTAGAACAGATGCTGCTGGGCGTACCCGGCGAGCGAACCAAATTGGCTGCGGGCGAACTCTTGAATCTGCCGCGCCGTCGCGCGCCGGCCGTGGAAGTACCATCGCTCAACCGCGCGCTTCACCCACACGTCCACAGGGAACGCTTCGATCCTCCGGTAGGCAAACAGCAAGACGCAGTCGGCGACTTTTTCACCCACCCCCGGCAATGCCTGCAGGGCGTAACGGGCCTCATGGAACGGCATCTGGCCGATGGCGGACAGGTCGACCTGGCCGGAGGCCAGCAGCCTCGCCACCCGCCTCACATACGGTGCCCGATAGCCAAGGGCACAACGGTGCAAATCCTTCAATCTCGCGCCGGCCAGCCGCGCCGGTTCCGGAAACGACCAGACACCTTCGGCCACCCCTTCGCCGAACTGTCGCGTCAGGCGGTCCAGCGACAGTTCGATTTTGGGGATATTGTTGAATGCGGAGATAATAAAACTCACAAGACATTCCCATGGATCCTGACGGAGCAGCGCGATGCCGCTGGTACGCGGTAGAATCCTCCGCAGCACACGGTCGCGCATCAGTTCGGACTCCACCGCTTCGAGCGGCTCATCCAGACCCAGGTAGTGCCTCAGGCGGACCAGATCGCGTTCATCACTCAGGCCTTCCACTATGATCCCGCCGGCCGTCTGCGCCAACCGGACTCGCTTGGCCGCGAAAACGCCGGTTACATTTGCCCTATCTGTCCGCCAGCCGAATGCCTGTCCGCACTGTACTGTGCGGCGCAGATCATACGGAGGACGAACAGGAAGGACCACGCGGCCGTCCGGCCGACTTCTTCGCCTCCCTGCAATGCGTGCCGCCATGTCTAGAGGGTGGTTGGATCCGCAGCATCCAGAATCAGCCGCGACCACGTTTCCATATGCCCGCGGACGGCCCGGACGTCCTGCAGCGCGGCCAGCCGGCCGGCGAGCGTGTCGGATTCCCTGACTGAGATGTCAGGCGAATCTACCTCAACGACATGCACCAGCCCGAAGTGCACCTGTCCCACCGGGTTGCTGTCGTCGTTGAGTACCCCCACCGGCCGCGCCTGCCACGTGCCGCGAATCAGCAACTCTTCTTCCAACTCCCGCTTCAACCCGGCAGCAATCACATCTTGCGCGCCTTCCACGTCGCCACGGTTGATGTGCCCGCCGACGCCGATACTGTATTTGCCGTGGAGACGGGTCTCGCCGCCTTCCGTGCTGCGCTGGACAAGAAACAGACGGCCCCGATGCCGTACGAGAAGGTAGGGAATGATTTGCTTGAATGACGGATCTTCCTCCACGCCGGCCCGCGGTTTGCTCCCGTACTCGCAGCAGGTAATCTTCGACCCCCGCGCGTGTGAATCCACGGAATGGTTTCTCTATCAGCATCCGGCGAGGCACTACGAGGATTTCCTCATCGCTGCCCATCGACGCCACCCGACCTTATCCTGGGAAATAGGGCTCTCCGTCTTCCCCGCAGATGTGACGCAGTGCATCGAGCTGTTCCCGGGTCCCGATCACCAGCAATCGGTCGCCTGCCCGCAGCCTTTCATCGGACCGTGGATTCACGATCTCACGCCCGTCGGTGCGGGTGATGCTGACGATGGCAGCGCCGCTGCGTTCTCGGATGTGCGCTTGCTCTATCGACTGGCCTTCGAGGGCCGGGTCTCGAACGGCGATCTCCATCGCCTGTAGAGGTTCCCCGGACGCGCCTTCGGATCGCATCGCTTCCGGCCAGTGGGCACGAGCCCCCTCCATGTATCGCCGCGCCAGGCGGTGATCTACGCCGAGCAGATCCAGGCTGTGCCGGACAATGGTCAGGGCGGCCTCTATCTCAGGTTGGACAACCTCGGTCGCACCGATCTCACTCAATTCCGCGTGGTGGCGATGCTGGTGCACCCGCACCAGGATCGGTAGGTCCGGCCTGATTGCCCGCAGGGCTGTGACACACCGGCGGGCGGCATCGAACTCGGGGATCGCCACCACCGCCAGGCGGGCACGGTCCGCCCCAGCGTGGCGCAGGATGGTTTCCTTACCGGCGTCGCCAAAAACCGCATCCGCGCCCCTGGCGCGTGCCAGGCGCGTCGCCTCCGGATCCAGGTCGACGACCGCGTACGGAATGTGAAATGCGTCGAGCGCGTCAGCCACCTCCCTTCCCACACGGCCGAATCCGCAGATCGTCACCTGCACTTCCGGCGCGGCCGCAGCGGCCGCGGGGGGTGACACAGTCTCTTTCCCTCTCACCAGCCGCTGTACCCAGCGTGGAGTGCGGCGGAAGATCAGCGCATTGATGAGGATTGTGACCAGCGACGTCGCAAGCACGGCGTCATAGATCGTGGCGGTGAGGAGACCATGGTCCCGTGCCACTCCCGCCAGGATGTAGGAGAACTCCCCAATCTGCGTCAACCCCAGTGCCGCGTTCCTGGCGGTGGCCCCTGGATAGCCTGCGCCGCGGATCACCACTGCCCATACCGCAAACTTACCGCCCATCACCAGAAGCACCAACGCCACTACCGCGGGAAGCTCCGCCAGGAGCGACGCGGGCCGGATCAGCGTGCCGATCGACACAAAGAAAATCGCGACGAAGATATCCCTCACCGGGAGCACGCGGGCCAAGGCCTCGTGTGCAAACTCAGATTCACTGATCACCAACCCAGCAAGGAACGCCCCCAACGCGATCGACAGGCCCAGCCCCGCCGTCAGCGCCGCCGTGCCGATCGCGATCGACAGCGCCACAAGCAGAAACAACTCCATATTGCGGGAGCGGGCCACTCTCGCCAGGAGTCGCGGGACCGCGCGGCGGGCCAGCCACAGGAGCGGGCCCAACAGCACTACGGCCTGCAGAAGCGCTCGCCCAAACGCAGCCACACGGCCCTCCCCCGGCGAGGCCAGGGCGGGGATGAGCACGGTCATCGCCACAACGGCGAGGTCTTCGGCCAGCGTAATGCCCACCACCACGCGGCCGTACAGCGTCGCCAGTTCGCCCCGTTCCAGGAGGAATTTCAACAGCACCATCGTGCTGGCCACGCTCACCGCCGCCCCAGCAAGCAGACTCTGGACGAGCGTCCAGCCGAGTAACTTTCCCACGGGAATTGTCAACAGGACGATCAGTGCGATCCCGACCGGCGCTCCTGCCAGTGCCACCTTGCGCACTCGCAACAGCTCCTCCACCGAAAACTCGACGCCGATGGAGAACATGAGCAAAACGACGCCGACATCTGCGAACAACTGGAACGTGTGCGGATCAGAGAGGGTGGGACCCGGCGTGAATGGGCCGATCAGCACTCCCGCCAGGATGTAGCCGACAATCAGCGGTTGGTGCACCGCCTGCGCGAGCAGTCCACCGCCCAGCGCAGCCAGGAAGAGAAGTCCCAAGTCGGTAATGAACCGCGTCTCGGTCGCCATGCTCCGGGGTCGAGTCGATACCCTGCCTGGTCAGATCACAAAGAGGATGACGAAGTAGAGCACGAGGAGCGCCAGCCCCAATGGCACCCCCCACCGGGCCCAGGTGCGGCTGCGGATCCCAAGTTTGTTGGCGGAGATGATGTTGGGGATGTTGCCGGGGATGAGCATGCCGCCGCTGATCAACAGTCCCATCAAGACCGCACGCACCTGAATCAGAGTCATCTCCGGGCTGATCTCCGCCGCAGTCAAGGTGGCGTTGTCGAGGATCGCCGAGACCATGTTGATCCAGTAGAGAATACGTGCGTCGAGCTGGATCACGAACCGGTCGATGACCGGCTTGAACCCCTCGCCGAGCAGCGTTAGGGCCATCACGAACAGGTAAACACGCACGGCCCGGACGACCACTCCGCCATACGTCTCCTGTTCTTTGGCTTCGGTCAAGCTCTCGCCCGCGTACCGCAAGGGTTGGAAGGCTGTCCACACGCCCAGCAACACAATCCCAGGAATAATCCAGGGTCCCAGGAGGCGCATCAGAAACCAGAAGTCTTCATGGAGTTTCGCGGTGGCGATCGTGGAGAGCGGTTCACCGATCGGCGTCAGTGCAGCGCCCAGACCAATCGCCATGCAGGCAATGACCACCAGGCGAGACTCGTCTTCTTTCTCAAACCGCAGCGCGCTGATGAGCTCGACCAGCACCAGGGAGGCAATAATAACCGTGATCACGCTGCTCAGCAGGGCTAATGCCACGACCAGCACGGCGAGCATCACCCGCATGGGGATGATTAGTCGCAATCTCACCAGGGCATCGCCGATATAGCGGCGGGTCCATTTGAACACGAGGCCGGAGGCGAAGACGGCCAGGGTGATCGGGATGGGGTGCGTCAGCGCATCCCGAATGAGGGGCCAGGAGAGTACGCCGGCCGCGATGGCCGACGCAACGCCCATCACAAAGAGGAAGGCCTCCAGATTCTGTTCGACCCAATGGGAAACGAGCGGCAGCGTAAGTACCAGCAGCAGGATGACTAGATCGGCGATAATGACGAAGTCCACGGCGCCCAATTATACCGGAACGTGATTCGCTATCACCCCGGACCGAGGATTTCGGCGCGAATTACTGTCGCGGCGTCCTCAGTCTCGTATTCCAGCCGGCCGGTGATGATCCCCTCTGTCTCAAACGCGCGAGGCAGGATGAGGGGTATGTCAGCCGGGACCGGCAAGGAGTGCAACTGGTCGATCTCCACCCATGCCAGCTCTCCCTCGTCAGACGCAACCGGTTCCCCCGCCGGCGCGGCGGCCGTGAAGACAAAGATCGTCCACAGATCGCCCGTCGACCTCACAGAGATCACCAGCAGCGCCCGCAGGGCGGGCTGGTCGATGTTCAGACCGGTCTCCTCGCGGACTTCTCGGATACAGGCAGTGAACGGATCTTCGCCGGGCTCCAGCTTGCCGCCGATGCCGTTCCACGTCCCGGCGTTGGGAGGGTTGCGGCGGTGGATGAGCAGGACGCGGTTATCTCGTCGCAGGAAGCACAGCGTGCGCAGCGAGATCAGGACGGTCCAGCCCCCCGCGCGCCGACCGCGTCGATCGCTTTCCGGAGTTCGCGCACAAATTGCTCCAGGCGGGCGACCTTGTCACCAGGCTGCTCCAGCAACGCCACCAGCGCGCTGCCGACGATGACGCCATCGGCAATCTCCGCTACCCGCCGGGCCTGATCGGGAGTGGATACCCCGAACCCCACGCACACAGGCAGACGGGTCAACTTTTTGATTCTCCCCACCAACTCCCGGATCTCCTCGGGCAGCCGGTCTCGCACACCGGTTACCCCAGTGACTGAGACTCCGTAGATAAACCCGCTCGACCGGCCGGCTACCACCCTGATCCGCGTGTCGGTGCTGGTGGGGGCGAGGAGAAAAATCGTATCGAGGCCTACCGGGCGCGCCGCGGCGACCAGTTCGTCGGCTTCATCGGCGGGAAGATCGGGGATGACAACTCCATCCACGCCGTGCCGCGCCGCGTCTGCGCAGAAGCGGCCCACGCCGTACTGCACAATAGGATTGTAATAGGACAGCAGCACGACGGGGACGGCAGGCCGCGCCTGGCCGACCAGCTCAATCACGTCCCGCACGGTAACCCCACCGGCCAGCGCACGCTGGTACGCCCGCTGATTGATCGGACCGTCGGCGACGGGATCGGAGAAGGGCACGCCCAGCTCGATCATATCCGCCCCGGCTCGGGCGAGGGCCCCGACGGCCTGCCCGGTTGTCGCCAGGTCGGGATCTCCTGCGACCACAAAAGGTACCAGGGCCTGCCTGTGCTCGCCGCGCAGCCGGTCGAACGTCGCCGCGATTCGACTCACGGGCTGCTCAACGCCTCATTCGAGGATTGGACGATGCGAGACACGTGCTGCACATCCTTGTCGCCGCGACCGGACAGTCCCACGACGACGACATGGTCACGGCTGAGGGTGGGGACCAGTGTCCGCAGATACGCGATGGCGTGCGCCGGTTCCAGCGCAGGAATAATACCTTCGGTCTGCGACAGCAACCGGAAACCCTGCAGGGCATCCCGGTCGGAGACTGCCACATATTTCGCGCGGCCGGTCTCCTTGAAGTAGCTATGCTCCGGCCCCACGCCTGGGTAGTCGAGCCCTGCGGAGACTGAGTGCGTCGAGCTGATCTGCCCCGCGCCATCCTGCAGCAGATATGAAAATGCGCCGTGGAGCACGCCGGGCGTCCCGGCAACGAGCGTGGCGGCATGATGCCCCGTGGAGACCCCCAGCCCGCCGGCCTCCACCCCGACCATCTTCACCTCTGGGTCATCCTTGAATGGATAGAAGAGGCCCATCGCGTTGCTGCCGCCACCGACACAGGCGACCAGGTAGTCGGGCAACCGCTCGATCTCGGCGGTACTCTGCGTGCGGACCTCCCGGCCGATGACGGATTGGAAGTCGCGCACCATCGAAGGATAGGGGTGGGGTCCCACGACCGAGCCGATCACATAGAAGGTCGTGCGCACGTTGGTGACCCAATCCCGCAGCGCCTCATTGATGGCATCCTTGAGGGTGCGGCTGCCGCTCTCCACCGGGATGACCCGTGCGCCGAGCAGCCGCATCCGGAACACGTTGAGCTCCTGGCGAACCATATCCTCGGCGCCCATATAGACATCGCATGCCAGCCCAAACATGGCCGCCGCCGTCGCGGTGGCCACGCCGTGCTGTCCGGCGCCGGTCTCCGCAATCACGCGGCCCTTGCCCATTCGCTGGGCCAGCAGGACCTGGCCCATCGTGTTGTTGATTTTGTGCGCGCCGGTGTGCAGGAGGTCTTCCCGTTTGAGATAGATGCGCGCGCCGCCCAGCATGTCCGTCAAACGCTCCGCGAAGTAGAGTGGGGTGGGCCGTCCGCAGTAGCGCTGCAGGTAGTAGGCCAGCTCTTCCTGGAACAGGCGATCTTGCCGGTAGCGTTCGTATTCCTGCTCGAGCTCATCCAGTGCCGGGATGAGCGTCTCCGGGACATAGCGGCCGCCGTACTTGCCGAAGCGACCTTTCTGGGTGACACTAGCCACAGTGCACCTCCGCTACTCAAACACCAACGCAGCACCGAGAACGCGGATTGCAGATGGCAGAACGCAGACTGCTAGAACGGCCTGGTCTTCGAGATTTCTGCGTTCTGCGTTCTGCGTTCCGCGTTCTGATCCGCGAAGTCCCACTCTCGCACGCGCCTGACGAAATCTTTGATCTTCATATGGTCCTTGCGGCCGTCGGTCTCCACGCCGCTGCTCACGTCGACGCCGTGCGGGACGACGCGTGTCAGCGCATCCACGACGTTCACGGGAGTCAGGCCTCCGGAGAGGATGGTCCGGTGCGTCCGCGCAGCCTGGACGGCCAGAGACCAGTCGAACGTCTGGCCGGTTCCTCCAAGCGCCGACGCGTCGAAGGTATCCAGCAGAAAAGCGTCGACCTGGTAGACGCCCATGCGCGCCAGCGAGGACGCGTCTTTCACCCTGATCGCTTTGATGACGGGGACGCGAAAGCCGGCACAAAACTCGGGCGGTTCAGCGCCGTGGAGTTGCACGGCCCCCAGGCCACACGCGGCGATGAGCTCTTCGATCCGGCTGCGCTCCTCGTCGACAAAAACCCCCACCTTCGTCACGAACGGGGGCAGCGCCGCCGCAATCTCTCTGGCCTGGGAAGCGGTGACCCGCCGCCGGCTTGGGGCGAAGACCAGACCGATGGCATCGGCGCCGGCCTCTGCCGCGACCTGGGCGCTGGCGGCATCGCTGATTCCACAGATCTTGATGCGCGTCAACGGATACCCCTCACTATCGTCATCGCGAGCGCAGCATTGCCAGGGTCCCCGCAAATTCGCCGTCAAAATTTGCGGGGTGGCAAGCGATCTCCTCATACGCGGAGATTGCTTCGGCGCTTCGCGCCTCGCAATGACATCGTGCGGCTCTCATCGAAGCCCCATCTCCTTTCGAACCTCTTCCATGGTCGTTTGTGCGACCGGACGGGCCCGCCGGGCCCCGCCGGCCAGGATGTCGCGGATCTCGTCGGGCCTCTGCACTAGCTGCGCGTACCGATCGCGGACCGGCGCAAAGGTCTCCACGATGGCATCGGCGAGCGCCTGCTTCATCTCGCTGTACCGGATCGCGCCGTCGTGATAGGCTTCGGCAAATTCCGCATACCTGTGGGGGGCAAAGACTTCCAGCAGCGTAAACAAGTTGGCTACGCCCGGACTGGCGTCATCCAACTTCGACCCCTTCTTGGGCGGACCGGGGTCGGTGACGGCGGCGCGCACCTTCTTGCGAATCGATTCGGGATCTTCCACCAGCGCGATGTAACTGCCGGAGACGCTTTTACTCATCTTCGCGGCCGGGTCATTGAGCGCCATGATCCGCGCACCCTTGGTCAAGCGCGCCTCGGGAAGTGGGAACGTTTCGCCAAATTGCTTGTTGAACCGCTCGGCGATGTCGCGCATCAGCTCGACGTGCTGCACCTGGTCCTCGCCCACCGGTACGAGCTTCGCCTTATAGAGCAGCACGTCGGCGGCCTGCAGGACGGGATAGTTGAGCAGCCCGGCCATGACGCCGGTCTTGGCGCGCCGGCTCCGTTCTTTATATTGTGTCATGCGCTCCAGCTGGCCCACGGGGGTCAGCACGTTCAGCAGCCACATCAGTTCGCAATGCTCGGGCACGTGTGACTGCACAAAGAGCACGGACTGGTTAGGGTCGATGCCGGCGGCGACGTTGGCGGCAGCCGCGTCCAGAACCCGCTGGGGGAATTCGGCAACGTCATACGAACCCGTGATCGCATGCAGGTCCACGATGCAGAAGTACGACTCGAACTCCCTCTGCAGCTGGGCCCACTGCCGGATCGCCCCGACGTAGTTGCCAATGTGCACCACACCGGTGGGCTGGATGCCGGAGAAAACCCGTACCGGAATCCTCGGACCTCCGGCCGGCGCCGGCCGTGCCTGCTCCTGAACTCTCATCAGAGACCCCTCACCCCAGTGGAGTTACCGACACCCCTCAACTCGCGCAATTTGGCCGCAGGGTCCGCGCTGGCCATCAGACTGGTCCCAACCAGCACCGCATGCACGCCGGCCCGCTCGACCTTCTCCACCTGCGCCCGCGTCGCAAACCCACTCTCGCTGACAATGACAATCCCCGGCGGAATCAACGGCCGCAGCCGGACCGTGGTCTCCAGATCGACGCGCAGTGTCTCCAAGTCTCGGTTATTAATCCCGATGAGGTCCGCGCCCGCATCGACCGCCACAGCCACCTCATCCGGGGTGTGCACCTCTACCAGGGCGTCCATCCCGCGCCTCCGCACGTCGTCAAGAAAGCGGCGCAGCTGGGCCCCGTCGAGAATCGCGGCGATCAGCAGTACCGCCGCCGAGCCGGCCGTCA
>VBAL01000092.1:0-450 GCA_005888595.1 Candidatus Segetimicrobium genomatis | reverse complement strand
GTCGATGATGAACTCCTTGCACAGCGCCGGCAGCCGGCAGGCACGGCACACTGCGGCCAGCGCCTCCCAGGATCCGCCGAAGTACTTCGCATCAGTCAAGACGGAGAGCGCGGCCGCGCCGCCGGCCTCGTACGTCCCGGCCACGGCCACCGGGTCGATGCTGGTACGGATCGTGCCGGTCGATGGCGAAGCGCCTTTAATCTCCGCGATCACGGCCAGTCCCGGCGATGACAGCGCTTGGCGGAATCCTCTCGCCGGCCGGGGCCGCTCCGCGGCAGCCGCCACAGCGGCGGACGGCCGCATGGCCTTTCTCGCGGCCACTTCGGCTCGCTTGTGCGCTACGATCTCGTCAAGAATCATCGTCGCGACGTCACGCCGTCATCGCGAGGCCCGCAGGGCCGTAGCGATCTCCTAGCCAGGAGATTGCTTCGGGGCTTCGCCCCTCGCAAT
>VBAL01000259.1 GCA_005888595.1 Candidatus Segetimicrobium genomatis | reverse complement strand
CCTCAAGCGCCAGGTTGGCCAGCGCGTCTCGCGACGGCGCGAACAGCAGATCGGACAGCCGGTCCGTCACCACCCGATTGACCTCCTCGGGCATCGACCAATCACCGCTCCGCAGCCCGCCCTCAACGTGCCCCACACGGAGTCCCAGCTTGGCCGCGGTGAGCGCCGCCGCGACGGTCGAGTTGCCGTCGCCGTAGACCAGCACGAGGTCCGGACGGAGCTCGATCAGGATTGGCTCGAGGCGCTGCATCACACGAGCGGTCTGCAGTGCATGCGAGGCCGCGGCGACGCCCAGATGATGATCGGGCGCGGGAATCCACAGCTGCTCGAAGAACCTGGCCGACATCTCGGGATCGTAGTGCTGCCCGGTGTGCACGATCACGTGCTCGACGTCCCCGCGCTTGACCAGCTCCCGGTCCACGGGGGCCAATTTCATGAGGCTGGGGCGGGCGCCCACGACCGACAGAATCCGCACCGGTCAGTACGCCCGGGTGACGGCGTAGATCACGGCGGGGACCGTCGCGAGGATGATTCCGAAGATCCGCCACGTCCGCTCGGAGTCGTGCATCGCCAGGCGGGGCACGACGAAGCGGTCGTCGTCGCGCAGGCCCACCTGATCCACGGTGAGCCCACGGGCGAACGCGAGCTGCAGCGAGTCTCCCTGGAGGATGGGCTTCCCCCCGCGCTCGATGGTCATCCCCGGCACCCTCGCCTCTCGGGTGGGTCCGCCCGCCTGCATGAGCGCGTCCGCGAGCACGGCGTCTCCCGGCAGGGAGTAGAAGCCGGGACGCTGAACCTCGCCCACGACCGAGACACGGATGAGCGCTTTGGCGCGCACCACGGGGTCCTTGAGGTAGCGCGCCAGCTCCCGGCTCATGTAGGGCTCCACGTCCGCGCGCCGCACTCCGACGAGCGGGATCTCGCCGATGACCGGCAGCGTCAGCCCCGGTCCCGGCCCAACCGTGAAGGTGTCGCTGAACTGGGAATCCCCCTCCACCTTGAGGAGGATCCGATCGCCCACCTGGAACCCGCTGCCCAGCACGCGGGGGGCTAGGGGGGCCTGGGGGGCTGGGGTGCCCGCTGCGCGAGTGTGCGTTTGCGCGCACGCGCTCGTCGGGCCCAGCGTGCAGCTGAGCAACAGGAGTCGCAGGATCGCTTTCATATGTTCATTCCACCGTCACGCTCTTCGCCAGGTTACGGGGGCGGTCCACGTCGCACCCCCGCAAGACAGCGATGTGGTAGGCCAGCAACTGGAGCGGGATGACCGTCAGGACCGGCGACAGCAGCGGTGGGCAGGCAGGAACCCGCAGCTCGTGGTCGGCCAGGTGGCACAGGTCACCGTTCCCTTCGCTCGTGATCGCGATGATGTGGCCTCCTCGCGCCTTCACCTCTTGCATGTTGGAGAGGGCCTTCGCGTATACCTGGTCCTTGGGCGCGAGGAAGACGACCGGCATGTTCTCGTCGATGAGCGCGATGGGCCCGTGCTTCATCTCCGCCGCGGGATAGCCTTCCGCGTGGATGTAGGAGATCTCCTTGAGCTTGAGGGCACCCTCGAGCGCCACGGGGAAGTTCACGCCCCGACCGAGATAGAGCGCGTTGTTCGCGTCCGCGTAGCGCTGGGCGAGTGCCTGGACCTCCGGTTCCAGCTCGAGCGTGCGCGCCACGAGCTCAGGGAGCTGCGCGAGCTGCGCCGCGAGCTCGCGTCCGTCTTCCACCGACAACCCCCGCTGCCGTCCCAGATGAAGGCCGAGCAGCAGCAGGGCCACGAGCTGCGAGGTGAACGCCTTGGTGGAGGCCACGCCGACCTCCGGACCGGCGTGGAGGTAGATCCCGCCGTCCGCCTCGCGAGCGATTGTGCTCCCCACGACGTTCACGATGCCGACGACGCGT
>VBAL01000258.1:2458-4448 GCA_005888595.1 Candidatus Segetimicrobium genomatis | reverse complement strand
AATCCAGGGTCCTCCACAATAGTCATTTAGCTGGTTGCTTCCGGCGAAAATGAGAAGATCGATGTCCTTCAGGCGGTTGTGGCACTGCGCCAAGAATCTCACCTCGGCGAAAGCACCCCAGCACAGGCGCGCGCTTCTGCGCACTAGCTTCAGAAGCCCATACAGCCAGGGGGCGGCCTTGCCCGTCGCTCGGATCCTCGCCACAAGCCGGGAGAGCTTGCTGGGTCGCGAAGTGCCGGCACTGCCGCTCTGTGGGTCGCCTCTCCGAATGGGGAACGACGGGATTGCGTGCCTTTCCCGCGTGTCTTCGGGGTGGCTCGTGAACGCGCTGATCTCGGCATCGGGATACCGATCTCGGATCTGTCTGATGACGGATGCAATGATGGCCTCGTCGCCGAGGTTCTTGTTGCCGACATGACCAAGAATGCCGATTCGCCTACCGGACCGCCGAGTGGCCATCGAAACGTCTCCCATCCGCGGATCGTGCCGACCGAAGCTGCCGCTCAACGTGCCTTTTGCGCTAGTACCAGCAGGGAGTATCCCAACCCGGCTCGCTCCTTCAAGGTCTCCAAATAGCGTTCCGGAATCAGCAGACTCAGCACCTTATTCAGCTTGTAGGAGTTGATCAAGCGAAGCACCCCGGCGCTCCCCATGGGAAGGAAGGTGCTTGTCCGCAGGACCCGGAAGTTGGGAATGAGGAGGCGCTTCACGTCCCTCATGTCGAGAAACCTTGCAATGTGTTCGCGAGGCCAGGGATCCCAGCTGGAGGCCCCGAGGCGGTCCATGACGAACTTGTTGGCGGTGGTGAGGATCAGATAACCGCCGGGACGGAGCACCTCAGCCGCCACCTCCAGATACCTCGCCTGGTCGTCGACGTGGGCGAGGACTTCCTGCGAAACCACGAGGTCGAAGTGTCCCGACAGGATAGTGTCAGTTAGGACGTTCCCTGCCAGGAAAGGGATGTGCGGATAGCTCGCTTCGGCCATCGCGATGGCTTCGGCGGAGAGATCGACTCCAGTGACAAGGCCGAACCGGGACAGCTCCTGGCTGAACCATCCGTTGCCGCAACCCAGATCCAGAATCTTGGGACGCTCAAGCGCGAGAGAAGCAACAATCGTGAGCACTCGTTGGCCGCGCCTGAGCATCAGGGCGTTGATGGCTCTCCGCTCCCGCCAGTGTTGCCAATGCCAGTCCCACAACCGCCGTTGCTCATCCATTGTTGGAGTGCATGACTGGGGGACGACGTCCCTGTTTGTACTGCACCCAACCCAGTTCGTCATTTGCAGTCTCTTGCTAAGTGGAGTAAACCGAGCCAGCCCGGCCGTTTCAGCACGGCGCAAATCAGGTGCCATCCACGCGAGCACTCAGGGCGGGCCCCTACAATGTTGCGCTTCCGCATCAGTCCCCCTCCCTTGGTGACGTCCGCGGGGCTGCGTCTTCTGGTCTCCCTCTTGCTCAAGAGCGTCGTTGCATGGCCAGCCTACCCATCTCCGGCCTGACCGCGCCGGATTCAGTTGGTGACCTGCGCGCACTCGACCGCTCGCTGGTGCACAGCATTGCCTGGACCAGCGGGGCCAAGTGGGCTGGGCAGCTCCTAGCCTGGGCCTCAACGCTGATCGTGGCCCGACTCCTCACCCCCGAGGACTACGGCCTCGTGGGAATGGCCGCGATTTACCTCGGATTGATCACTTTGGTGAGCGAGTTCGGCCTGGGATCCACGGTGATCACGCTGCGCAACTTGAGCGAGGAGCAGGTGGCACAGCTCAACGGTCTCGCGGTGCTGGTCGGGCTGGGCTGCTTCGCCGTGGCGTGCGCCGCGGCGATCCCACTGGGGCGCTTCTTCAAGGCGCCTCAGCTGCCGGGCGTCGTCGTGGCGATGAGTGTTGCCTTCCTGATTACAGCCTTCAAAACCGTCCCCTCATCACTCCTGTACCGCGAGATGCGGTTTCGGGCGCTCGCGCTCGTAGAAACCGGGTGTGCCGTGCTGCTG
>VBAL01000258.1:1792-2314 GCA_005888595.1 Candidatus Segetimicrobium genomatis | reverse complement strand
CCGTCGGGCCTCTCTGGCGCACGCCATGACCTTCAGCAGGCACATCCTCGTCGGCCGGCTCGCATGGTACGTGTATTCCAACGCCGACTTTCTCGTTGCAGGCCGGCTCCTAGGTACCGCCGCGCTCGGCCTGTACGAGGTAGGCTGGAACATGGCAAACGTCCCGATCGACAAGATCACGAGCCTCGTGGGCCAGGTGACCCCCGCCGTCTTCTCAGCGGTGCAGACGGATCATGCAGCGCTCAGGCGCTATCTGTTGAGAATCACTGAAGGCCTGGCTCTGATCACCTTCCCCGCGAGTCTGGGACTAGCCCTCGTCGCGCCCGATTTCGTACTCCTCACGCTCGGTGATAAATGGCACGGTGCCATTGCTCCGTTGCAGCTGCTCGCCCTGAGCACGGCATTCCGTGCCGTCACTCCCCTGCTGTCCCAGGTGTTGATCGCGATCGGAGAATCCCGTCTCAGCATGCGATACGGTGTGCTGTGTGCCGTCGTTCTCCCCTCGGGGTTCTGTCTGCTGGG
>VBAL01000258.1:0-1656 GCA_005888595.1 Candidatus Segetimicrobium genomatis | reverse complement strand
ATACTCGCGGTCAAATTGATTGCCGGGGAGCACGCGCCGCGGGCTCTGACCTTCAGCGCTCAAGTTGTTACCGGAGCGGTCGTCTACGGCCTCGCGTGCATTGCGCTCCATGGCGAGCGCCTAGCTTCGTTTTCCCGCAGCCTGCGAGCGATGCGCGCGTTGCCCCCGACGGCAGGTGAGGTGTCCGCTTCCTGAGATGCCACCCCGACGGACGCGCCGAGCGCCTCTAACAGGGTCCGGCGGCGAGCCCCGACGTGCGGCGGTTCCGCCCACCCCTCGGGAGCTGGGGCGCCGCCCCGTTTCCCCTGAGGAGCGTGTCCACCCTAGCAGCAATCGCGTCGTACGTGATGGACGCGGGGCAGGGAGATCGCTGCTGCGAATCGTCCCGCCAGAGCTGCTCGAGCAAGCACGCGATCCCGGCCACGTCATTGGGATCGAGGGCGACGGCCCCGAGGCGGTTTCCCTCGACTCCTGCTGCGCTTCGCTCTCCCGCCAGGACCAGCGTTGGGATACCCATCGCTACCAGCTCATACAGCTTGGCCGGGATCTGCATCTCTAGTTCCTGTGCCAACACCACGGCGAGGCGCGAGCGCGACACCACGTCCAGCGCCTGAGCGCGCGGTAGCGGGCCTAGTACCTCGACGTATTGCTCCAGTCCCAAGGAGCCAACTTGCTCGTCGAGTGCGACAGCACAGGACGCGTCGGCGTGACCTACAACGCGCAACTTCGAACCGGCCTGGGCAGCTTCTGGGTGGCGCTCGAACAACAGCCGAAGCGCCCGCATCACCGGTCCGAGATCGTGGCTCCCGAACAGCGTGCCGGCATACGCGACGCCCAACCCCGGATAGAGACGAGAGGCGGGAGGCGGCAGGCATTCCGGGTCGACGCCGTTCGGAATGCACGTGACCGCCACGTCGGGATACCTGGCGGCGAGCGCCTCCGCAAGCTGCGGCGTGTTGGCGATGACGCCGTGAGCAGCCCGAAAGGCTAGGCGCTCCGCACGCGGCACTAGGGCCCGAAACACCCGGGTCTGGATCACGGGATGTGACTGCCAAGCCGTCGCAATGGGTCCCGCCCACGGATCGCGGAGGTCGACAAACCAACGCACCGCATTCCCCATCGTCGCCATCCTCGCCACGAGGTGTGCCGAGTGGGGTGGGCCGCTGCTCACGACGACCTGGGGCTGGAACTGCCGGCACACCGAGCGCGCGCGCAGGGCCGCGCGGAGGACCCAACCTCGGCTCTGGTCCGGGAGGGTCAGGAGGGCCTCAACCTCCCTGCGCAGTCGGCGCAGCAGACCCGCCGGCTCGGACGGGCGCGCCACCGACGATGCGTCCGGAAACGACGCGCGCGGTCGCTGGGCCAGCCGACGGAGCCCCTGGTAAGCGTCGAGGAGCGTCCGGAAGCGTGGACACGACTCCACCTGCACGCCCACCGCCGCGTCGCTCCCGGACGGAGGGACGGCGGTTACGACCACAACCTCCCAGCCCAGCCGCGCCAGGTATTTCGTGATGCCCGCCCAGCGCAAACCGCCGACGGAGCCGTCGGGGGGGAAGTGATACGTGATCACGAGCAGCCGCCGGCCCGCCGCCTCAGGGATGGCCATTGCCTGAACGGAGCCCGTCGTAGAGGTCGCTAAGCCGAGCCGCACACGCC
>VBAL01000240.1 GCA_005888595.1 Candidatus Segetimicrobium genomatis | reverse complement strand
GAAGCCGCCACTTTCTTTCCAGCCAACCCGGTCGGCGGTGTACGTACCCTGCGTCGAGCTCACCTGGATGCCGAGGTCCTGGTTGATGCCGGCGTTCGCGGTCCAGAGGTCGGCGTTGGCGCTGAGCGTGGCGACGCAATTGTTGCTTGGCGTGATCAGCAGCTTGAGATTGGTCGCATCCATGTCGGCCCAGGTCGCGCCGTCATTGTTCGTCAGCGAATACTGCTGGTTGCTGGCGGCGTCCATCCTCGCGCCGCCCGTCGGAACCACCCAGAGCGAGAGCCTGGTGGGCGAATAGGCGCCGCCGATCGGGCCGGCGCCAGCCAGGATGGTGCCGTTGCCCGAGCGGTTGGCTTTCCATTGCAGCTTGAGGGTGTAGGTGACGCCCTTGCTGACCGCGAGCGTGCCATTAACGACGGCCGCGTTGGGCGAGTAGGTGCCGGCGTATGCGCCGCTCTCCTTCCATAGCTCGGGCTGCCCGACGATCGTCGGATAGGCGCCGCCCTGCGCAGTTATGCCGAGATCCTGATTAAAGCCGGCGATGGTGGTCCAGAGATCCGCGTTGCCGCTGACGAAGACCATACCGTCATCCGGCGCGGTGAAGCTGATCGCGGGTACGGCGCCCGGGCCGAGGTCGGTCCAGGTCGACCCGTTGCTGCCGCGCAGCCAAAACTGGTTGGTGCTCATCGCCGTCTTCACATAGGCGTTGGCGAGCGGCGTTCCGGAGGCGGGCGCCAGTTGGACGGTCATCCTGGTCGGCGAGTAGGCCGCGCCGATCGGACCGCCTCCGGCGAAGATGCTCGTCCCGGTGGCCGGTTTGTTGGTCTTCCACACCAGCGTGAAGGTGTAGGTGGTGGCGGCTTTAAGCGCGACGATGGTATGTACCGCGGCGGCATTGGGCGAGAAGGTTCCGGCGTAGCCGCCGCTCTCTTTCCAGGCCTTCGGCTGGCCGGCCACCGTCGGGTACGTTGTTCCACTACCCGTGCCTCCGGATACCGCGATGCCGATGTCCTGGTTGAAGCCCGCGTTTGCGGTCCAGAGATCGACGTTGGCGTTGAGGATCGCCAGCGAGTCGGAGCTCGGCAGCAGGGAGGTGCTGAGGTAGGTCGCATCCATAGGCTGCCAGGTCACGCCGTCACTGTTGGCGAGTCCGAACTGGTTGGTGCTGACGACCTCATTCACGTAGGCGCGGTCCGGCGTCACGGCGTTCGTACTGGTCGACGCCAAACCGGTCGCGTATGCATTGGTGGCGGCAACCTGGAAGGTGTACGCCGTGCCGTTCAGCAGGCCGCTCATCACCTCGTAGGTAGACGTCGAGTTGAAAACGATCGGGCTGTCGGCGGTCGTACCGTTTGCAAACGGCGTGATGGTGTAGCTGCGAATGGGCGACCCGCCGTCCGGCGGCGCCTCCCAGCTGATGGTGGCCTCGCCGTTATCGGGCTGCGCCAGCACGTTCGTGGGTGCGCCGGGCGCTGTGTAGATCGACAGCGCCACGTCATCCGTGAAGAACTCACTGCTCTTGCCGTTCGCGTCATCGATCCCCTGGATCGTGACCGATAGGCGCTGGTTGCTCCGCGCCTGCAGGTAGCTGGTGACGTTGATCGATTGGTTGTGCCACTGCTGATCTCCCCATCCGGCGCCGCAGTAGGTGGCGGCGTTCGCGGGATCGGCCGTGTTGGTCGAGTCGAAGACACCGATTGTCATGTAGTCGGTACACGTATTGGCCGGTTCCGCCGAGCCCACCCAGAACCAGTAACTGAGTTCTGCGCTGATGATCCCTGAAGGGACGTTGAAGTTCAGCGGTTGGCTGATGACGTCGAGGCAGGCCGGTGTGTTATTCGGGTAGCCGCAGAGGTCGACGGAGTAGCGCCCACTGTGAGGATTGGTCGGCGTGATGACTTCGAATCCGCCGCTGGACGATTCGGGCCAGTACGGATTGCCGACGCCGAACTCGAA
>VBAL01000091.1 GCA_005888595.1 Candidatus Segetimicrobium genomatis | reverse complement strand
AGGCGGCGCCGGAGTCAATGGCCCGTCGGGCCAGCTCGATCCCATCCTTCCAGTCGCCGGCCAGTTCGGCCGCGCACAGCGCCGCGCCGGCATTGGCCAACACAATATCGCGGCGCGGGCTGCGTTCGCCCTGCAGGACGGCGGTGGTGATCGCGGCGTTCTCATCCGGACGGCCCCCGGCGATCGCCTCGGGCGAGGTCTTGGGAAGTCCAAGGTCGTCGGGTGCGATCGCGTACGTCCGCACGCTGCCGTTCCGCAACTCGGAGACGCGCGTCGACCCCATCGTCGACACCTCATCCACGCCATCCAGCCCATGGACCACCAGAGCGCGGCGGGCCCCCATCTCGCCGAGCACGCGGGCCATGATCTCGGTTAGCGCGGGATCATAGGTCCCCACGACCAGGTAGTTCGCGTTGGCGGGGTTGGTCAGCGGCCCCAGGATGTTGAACACAGTGCGGATCCCGATCTCCTTGCGCGGGCCCACGGCGTGCTTCATCGCCGTGTGATAGATCGGCGCAAACATGAAGCCGATGCCGATATCCTCAATGGCGCGTCGCACCACCTCGGGGGGCACCTGGATCTGCACACCCAGCGCCTCCAAGACATCGGCCGCGCCGGACAAACGCGACACCGCCCGGTTGCCGTGCTTGGCCACGTATCCGCCGGCGGCGGCGACCACGAACGCGCTGGTCGTACTGATGTTAAAGGTGTTCAGCCGATCGCCGCCGGTCCCCACGATGTCGATGAGCGCATCGGCCTTGGGGGTGATGCGTTGCGCCCGCTCCCGCATCGCCCGGGCGAATCCGGCGATCTCCTGCACCGTCTCGCCCTTCATCCGCATCGCGGTGATCAGCGCGGCAATCTGCGCCTGGGTCGCCTGCCCGTCCATCACCTCGCCCATGGCGCTCCAGGCCTCGCTCTCCGAGAGATCCTCTCTATCGACCACTTTCTTCAGCGTCTCTTTAATCGCCACACGGGCCTCCCCGCTAATGCCAGAATGCAGACCGCAGAATGCAGAACGCAGCTACTGCAGTCCGCCCACCGCCCCCTGCGTTCTGCGTTCTGCCGTATGCATTCTGTCGTTTACGCTCACACCCGCCAGCCTGAGAAAATTACGGAGTAAATCTTTCCCCGCCGCCGTCAGCACCGACTCGGGATGAAACTGGACACCCTCCACCAGCGCGTGCTTGTGCCGCACACCCATGATGGTCCCGTCGGCCAGCTGGGCCGAAACCTCGAGCACCTCCGGCAGTGTATCGCGATCGATAATCAACGAGTGGTACCGCGTCCCCACGAGAGGGTTGGGCAATCCGTCGTAGATAGTACGTCCATCGTGACGGACCTCCGACACCTTTCCATGCACGGGTGCCGGGGCGCGGACGATCTTGCCCCCGAAGGCTGCGCCGATGCACTGGTGACCGAGGCACACACCCAAGACCGGCATATGGCCTGCCAGCTCCGCCACCAACGGCGCCGAGATGCCGGCCTCGTGAGGGGTGCAGGGGCCCGGCGAAATCACCACCGCGGCGGGCTGCATCGCTCGAATCTCGCCCGGTGTGGTCTGATTGTTCCGGAAGACGCGGACGTCGCCCGTCAACTCGCCCAAGTACTGCACGAGGTTGTAGGTGAACGAATCGTAGTTGTCGATAACAACGATCATGGCCGTGGCGCCGTCGCGCGGTCGCGCGGTCACGTTATCGCGTATCCGCGTCCACGCGCGGGGGCGCCTCCACCTTCCTCCGATTCACTCTCTCCATCGCTTTCACAAGTGCCTTGGCTTTGTTCACCGTCTCCACATACTCGCGTTCCGGGACAGAGTCGGCCACGATCCCGGCGCCGGCCTGCACGTAGGCACGGTTCCCGGCCATGACGATGGTACGAATGGTGATGGCCGTGTCCATGTTGCCCGAGAAGCCGAGATAGCCGACCGCGCCGGCATACGGGCCACGCGAAACCGGTTCCAGCTCGTCGATAATCTCCATGGCGCGCACTTTCGGTGCGCCGGTCACGGTGCCGGCAGGGAAGCAGGCCCGCAACACGTCAATCGCGTCCAGGTCCGCTCTGAGGCGGCCCTGCACATCCGAGACGATATGCATGACGTGCGAGAATCGTTCCACGCTCATCAGATCCGTCACACGCACGGTCCCGTAGTCACAGACCCGGCCCAGGTCATTCCGCCCCAGGTCCACCAGCATCACGTGCTCCGCGCGCTCCTTCTCGTCGGCCAGCAGCTGCGCTTCCAGCCCCCGATCATCCTCGTCCGTATCCCCACGCGGCCGCGTGCCGGCGAGCGGCCGGGATTCCACGACGCCGCCTTCCAGGCGCACCAGCAGTTCCGGCGAGGATCCGATGATTTTCGCGTCTTCGAAGTCCAGGAAGAACATATACGGCGAGGGGTTTACCGTGCGCAGCGCACGGTAGATGTCCAGCGCGTCCACATCCTCGACCACCGCTGAGAACCGGCGTGACAGCACGACCTGGAAGATGTCACCGGCGCGGATGTACTCCTTGGCACGCTCGACGGCCCCGAGGAACGCGGACACCGGCATGTCGGTGTCCATCGCGGGGTGGATCCTGCCGCCGCCCTGGACCGCCACGATCGGCGTTCGCAGCCGCTCGTAGAGTTGCTCGACTCTCTCAACGGCACGCCGGTAGGCGGCACCTCCGTCGCCGTCCACGGCCGCGTTCGCCACGATCTTCATCGTGTGCCGCACGTGATCAAAGATGACGACGGTATCGGCCACGGCCAGATAGCATGTCGGCAGGCTCAGGTCATCCACCGGCCGGTTGGGCAGCCGCTCCCATGAGCGCACCAGATCGTACCCGAAGTAGCCGACGGCGCCGCCGGCGAACCGGGGCAGCGAAGGATCCGGCACGGGCCGGTGTCGGCGGAGAAGGCCGCGGGTCACGTCCAGCACATCAGCCGTCTGCCGTTCCACCCGCCTGGCGCGCGCACCGTCGCCTGGCGGCCCCTCGCGGATCTCCACCTGATCGCCTCGGGAGACGATGGTCATCATCGGGCGGCTGCCGATGAAGGAATAGCGGCCGATGCGCTCGCCGCCTTCCACGCTCTCCAGCAAGAAGGCGTCGCCGTCCCCGCGGACCTTCATAAATGTGGAGATGGGTGTTTCCAGGTCGGCCGGCAACTCGCATGACACCGGGATGAGGTTGCCGCCGCGGGCGCGGCTGAGAAACTCAGTTTTGGTCGGTTCGATATCCAGTACCGTCGCCATCACGTTACCGACTTGCGCGGAGGCTTATCGAGTGGAACGCCGTCCACGGGGGCTCGACGCCGGCTCCGCTGCAACAGGATCTCCAATGGCTCTTCGCCTTCCATCGCGCGTTCCAACCGGTCCAGCTCCCGCCGGAACTGTCCCAGCGCCCGCCTGATGGCGGCACGATTACTCCGGCAGATCTGGACCCACAGTTCGACCGGGCCACGGGCGATGCGGCCCAGCCCACCGAACGCCGGACCGCCGATGCCGATCGCCCGGTCCGTGGCCGCCCCCACCGCTGCCACTGCCATCAGGTACGGGAGGTGGCTGACCTGCGCCACCAGATCATCGTGATCATCCGGCGACAGCAGCACCGGCAGCATCCCCAGTTGCTCCGCAACTTCTGTCATCGTCGACACCGCGGCAGGATCCGTGCGGTCGGTCGGCGTCAACAGAAACGGCCGGCCCGACAGCAATGCGGGATCGGCCATGCGCGCGCCACGGCCTTCGGAGCCGGCCATGGGATGCCCGCCGATGTAGCGAACGCGCCCGGCCAGCCTCTCATCCAGCGCGCGCACGATCTCAGCTTTCGTGCTGGCTACATCGGTCAAAATGCTCCCTCGCTTCATCACCGCGGCCGCCTGCACCGCCGTGCTGACCACGTCGTCCGGCGGCACGGCCACGACGACCAAGTCGGCGGGGCGGAGCGCGTCCAGGTCCGCGCCCCCGGCGTCCAGTGCGCCGATCTCGCGCGCCGCCGCAATCGCCTGCGCGTCGATGTCGACGCCCACGACCTGCCCGGCCACCGCCCGCTGCCGGAGGGCCAAACCAATAGTCGCGCCGATGAGGCCTACACCAACGATGCCGACAGTGCCGAGACGATCCACTACAAAACCCCCACTGCGGATTGCCAATTGACAATTGTAAATTGTAAATTGGGACGTGCGTGCCAATTCAAAATCGTCAATTTACGGTCCGCAATCATCGCGTTAGTAGGGGCGCCTGCATCCTTCGTCCGAGTGCTTTCGCCAGCGGGTCCAGCTCCGACATCAAGGTCCGAAAATGTTCCGGGGTCAACTGCTGTGGGCCATCGCTGCGCGCCTTTTCGGGGTCGGGATGGACCTCGATGATCAACCCGTCCGCGCCGGCGGCCACTGCCGCCCGCGACATAGGCGAGACGTATTTGCGCTTCCCCGTCCCCTGGCTGGGATCGATGATCACGGGCAGGTGCGAGAGTTCCTTGAGTACGGGGACGGCGCTGAGATCGAGCAGATAGCGCGTGTAGTTGTCAAACCCGCGGATGCCGCGTTCGCACAACACCACCTGGTAGTTGCCCTCGTTCATGACGTATTCGGTCGCCAGCAGCAGTTCTTGGATGGTGGCGCTGGGGCCGCGTTTGATCAGTACCGGGTATTTGGCGCGACCGGCCTCCCGCAGAAGCGTGTAGTTCTGCATGTTCCGGGCGCCGATCTGTATCATGTCGGCGTATTTCGTGACCAGCTGCAACTGGTACGCATCCATGGCTTCGGTGACCACCGGCAGGCCCGTCTCTTTCCGCGCCTCCGCCAGATAGCGCAGGCCCTCCTCCTCCAGGCCCTGAAACGAGTAGGGCGATGTACGCGGTTTGAACGCTCCGCCGCGCAGCATCACTGCGCCCGCTGCCTTCACCGCCTTCGCCGTGGCAATAATCTGTTCGAGACCCTCCACCGAACAAGGGCCGGCGATGACGGCGACCGACCCGTCGCCGAAGTGGACGCCTTTGACGTCGACCACCGTGTTATCGGACTTGAACTCGCGGCTGACGAGTTTGAACGGCTGCAGGATGGGGACGACTCTCTCCACACCGGATGTCGCCTCCAGCGACTGGCGCAGGAGTTCCTTGGTGTGGCTGTCGCCCACCACGCCGATGACGGTACGCTCCACGCCTACCGACAGATGCGTACCCAGGCTGGCCTCCTGGATCTTCTTGACGACGGCATCGATCTGCTCGCGCGTCGCGCGAGGTTCCATGACGACAATCATGCTCTCGCCCCCGATGAAAAGTCCCATTCCGGCTTCTCGCTTTCAGCGGCCACGTCGACCACCCCTGACAGAACGCAGAGCGCAGAATGCAGAACGCAGACTACCCTGAGATAATGCTTTCTGCCTGCTGCGTTCTGCCATCTGCGTTCTTCCAAGTCTCGCCCGAAACACAGCTCACAAAAAACAAACACCTCTCACCCCATCAAGGGGGCGAGAGGTACTAGAAACTCCCGCGGTGCCACCCGGCTTCCCGCCCTCAACTGCAGAGTTGAAGAGTTGGAAAGTTGGAGGGTTGGATTCAACTCTTCAACTTTCAACTTTCCAACTTCAGTTTGGGCCGGCGCTCGTTACTCCGGAGTTACGGTGGAGGACCGGCGCAACCTACTACAGTGAATAGTGAATGGTGAATAGTGACTGCTGACTGCCAGCAGGTACTCACTATTCACTAATCACTCTTCACTTGTTTGGTGCGCGCCTCACGAGTCCATTCCCTCACCGTCTGGCTGCCGCGTTCTCACCGGCCCGCGGCTCTCTTCGAAACACGACGGCGGGTACTCTTCTCGATCATTGGCCACTATGGAATTGGTAAGCGGAATTATAACACAACTGTCAAGGATTAGCGGACGTTTTGATGCGTTCGAGTGCTTCCCGCGCGCCGGAAATCTCGGACAGTTCCGGCAGACGCGGCGAATACCGTGCCCGCACGTAGGCCTCGGTAACGGTCTCGATGTCCACTCCACGCGCCGGCAGGCGGCCGGCCAGCACCGGGCGATACTCATGAGGGGTCTGATGCCGCGCCCGGGGGGAGTTCGCCGCCGCACCAAGACGCAGCATCTCCCGGTAGATGGCCCGGATGGCGCCCACTGCGGCAACCTCGTGATCGCGCCCTACGAGGCGCTGGCGGCGCCATAGCCTCCGCCATGCCTCGCCCAACCCGCTGAGCGCAAGCTGGCTCGACCATACCGATTCGCGCTCATCTTCGTCGTTTCTGCGCATCCTCCGGCGGGCCCGCACCACCGAGATGGCGACGAGAATAACCAGAACGGCGATGGCTACCGCCACCATGCCCCACCGCGCCCCGCTCACCAGTCGTGGCGGTAAGTCCTTCAACAGGTCACGAAATGACGGAGGCGCCGCCGACGGCGTTGGGGAGATCATCCGGCGGAACGGCAGCCGCGCGAACACGAAGACGAGCGCGCGCGCGACCACCATCGCCACGGCGAAGAGCGCATAAAAGAGTGCCTCCGCCAGGGGGGCCAGCGGGCGCAGCAGCCGGGCCAGCACAGGTCGAAACTCCACATGCACGGCCGTGGCCAGCCCGGCGGCCGAGACGAAGATTACGCCGACGACTCCGAGGAGCAACAGCAACCAGTGCCGGTTGGCGGCCAGCGCCTGCGCCGGATCGGCGTGTGTCTCTTCCCACAACATCAGCAGCCGGGTGATGGACAGCGTCATGAGGCAGAGAGAGAAGAACGCCAGCAGGTAGGCTGGAGCCGCAGCCGTGAGTGTGAAGCCGCGAGTATCTCCATAGGCTGCCAGCAGAATCACAAACAGCACACTCCAGCCGATCCCCCGGCGGAAAGCCCGGTCAACTTCGAAGTAGCCGAACTCCCGCTCACTCAACACCACGCCGCGCCACCACAGCACCGTCGCCAGGAGCGCGGCCATGACCGCGGGCGTGATCGCCGGCAGCGCGTCGTGCGCGGCCAGCAGGAGCGTCCCGATCCAGCGGAAATCCATCTGTCCGCGCCCCGGATAATACGCAAGCCTCACCGCAGTCATCCCGCTGAGGAATCCGGCCGCAACGATCATCACCCGCGTGTCGCGCAGCGACCACGGCCGCGTCACAGCCGCGCGGACAGCAAGATACGCCAGCATCAGCAATGCGAACGCCGAAGCCGGAGGAAGCAACGGCGCCGCCGACGGCCCGTAGAAGGTGCCGCTCACCAGCAGCACCCACGGGTAGGCCCATGTGAACTCTATGGCGACGATGGTCAGCGCAAGCAGCTGCCGCACCTCGACCTTCATCGCACCATCTCTGGCACACCCCGGACGATTCGCGCGGGCCGACGCATGCTCAGCGCTCACCCTCAACTGCGCGAATCGTCTGGGGCACAATGCCATCGAGCGCCTGCCAGCCGCGCGCCTCAGGCACGCGATACGTTGCCACCGCCATGTCCGGCGGGGCCACCTCGTCGCCGATGAGAATCACCACGGTGGCGTGTCCGGCGTCCGCCAGCCGCGCCAGTCCGACCCGAAGCGGATCATCCGTCACAGCAGTCACCACAACCGCGGTGGTGCCCCACGGCAGGGCGGAGGCCTCCAGCTGCATCAGGTCTCCAATCGGCATGACGGGGGTGGGAAAGATCTTGGCCAGTGCTTCGAGCACCGATGCCAGCTGGCTGGTCCCGGCAGCCGGCAGAATGCGCACCCATCGCAGCCCCTGCGGGAGGTAGCCGTTGGCGAAGAGCCCGAGGTGATGCCCGGACTCCACAGCCCAGTTCGCGATCGAGGCTGTGGTCATGATGTTCAACTCCAACAGCGGCCGCACAAAGCCTCGGTACTCCGCATACCTGCCCAGCGTGTCGAGATTGACGAAAATCACGAGGCGATGGCTGGCCGATGCCTCGTACTGCTTAGACCGCAGCGCCTGCACCCGCGCGGTTGCCTTCCAATGAATCGCGCGCAGGGGATCGCCCGGAGAATACTCGCGGGTGCCGGCAATCCGGGTGGGGTCCTCGAGCAGATGCCGGCGCCGGACATCGCCCAGCGGGTAGAGGGCGGGGAGCCCCAGCGCGGCCAGGGGAACGACCCTCGGGTAGACGAGCAGGTGATCCACCTGCTCGCTGTCGATGCCGCGCACGGTGAAGCCGAAGATATCGCCCGATCGCAGCCTCGCCGGGCCGAGTGGAAAATAGCCACGAGCGTCGCAGCGCAGCGTCGTGTGCCGGCGCACCCGCTCGTACCAGCGCACGCTAAAGAGATTCACCAGATGATGGCGGCGCTGGCGTACGCTGGGAATCACCCGGCCGTACAGCGGCACCAGCTGCTGCGGAAGTTCATCGACGACCTCCAGCCAGGCCAGCGGCAGTGGTTTTCGGTTTGTGACCTCCATGGTGAAGGTCACCGTTTCGCCGTAGAACGCTCGACGGGGCGGTGGTTTTCGGTTTGTGACCTCCATGGTGAAGGTCACCGTTTCGCCGTAGAACGCTCGACGGGGCGTAAACGCGCGCCGGTATTCCACGCGTGCCAGGCAATACCGGTCCCACAAGTATGATGCCGCCGCGCTGCCCAGAACCACCAGCCCCAGCAGAAAGGCAAACGCGTGCCGGGTGGCCACGCCGACGGCGAGGAGAAACCACGCCAGGAGGAGCCAGCCCTGCGTGAACATACGAACCTACTCGGCTTCCACCGGAGCAGGAACCGACTTTAAGATTTCGCGTGCAATTTCGCGCGCGCCGCGCTCACGCAACCGGGCCTGTGATGTGGTGATCAGCCGGTGGGGTAAGACATACGGAACAAGGGTTTTGATGTCATCGGGAAGGACAAACGACCGGCCATGGATGGCAGCCAGAGCCTGAGCGGTCCGGTGCAGGCCCAGACTGCCGCGAGGACTGGACCCGAGCTCGATCTCAGGATGGGACCGGGTGGCCCGCACGATGGCGACGATGTACTCTTCCACGGCCGAACTAATGTGCACGTCCCGCACCATTCGCTCCATGGCCACCAGCTCATCGGCCGACGTCACCGGCTGCAGATCCTCCAGAGGATTGGACGCCCGGAAACGACGCAGAATCTCCGCCTCTTCCTCCGCGGACGGATACCCCACCGGGAGCTGCATCAAGAACCGGTCCAGTTGCGCTTCGGGCAGCGGGAAGGTACCCTGCAGCTCAATCGGGTTCTGAGTGGCGATCACCATGAACGGCCGCCCCAGCGGCACCGTCCCGGTCTCCAGCGTGACCTGACGTTCTTCCATGCACTCCAGCAGTGCAGCCTGAGTGCGGGGGGTGGCGCGGTTGATTTCATCGGCCAGCAACACGCTGGTGAAGACCGGACCCGGCCGGAACTCGAATTCCTGAGTTTTCTGATTGAAGTAGTGGAGACCGGTAATGTCGGTCGGCAGCAGATCTGGGGTGCACTGCAGCCGGCGAAACGTACACCCCAGCGATCTGGCCAGGGCTTTCGCCAGCATCGTCTTCCCGATGCCGGGTACGTCTTCGATGAGCAGGTGCCCTTCGCAGAGCAGCGTCACCAGGGCCAGATCGATCACCTGGCTCTTGCCGACGATGACCTGCTCGATACTGGCGCGGATGCGACCGGCAACTTCAGCCACGACCACAGGAGATGTCACCCTCACATTCCCACGCGCGTGATTCGTGATTCGTGACTCGCAACTGCGCACAAATGAAGCTCACGAGTTGGCGCGAAACATTGTCGTTCCGAATCACAAATCACGCCTTTCGCCTAATGCCCAACCTCCTGAAGAACCCTCTCGAACTCCGGAAACGAGATCGCTAAAGACTCTGCCCCTTCCACCGTCACCGGTCCGTCAGCCAGCAGTCCGGCCACGGCGAATGCCATCGCGATACGATGGTCACCGGTGCTGGCCACGCGGCCACCGCGCAGCCGTCCCCCGGTGATGATCATCCCGTCCGGCCGTTCAACCACCTGGACGCCGAGGGCCCGCAGCCCTCGAGCCATCACACCGATGCGGTCTGATTCCTTGACGCGCAACTCACTGGCGTCGGCGATCACCGTGTCGCCGCCAGCCAGCGCCGCGGCCATGCACAGCACCGGCAGCTCATCGATCACACGCGGAATCATCTCGCCGGCGATCCGCACTCCACGCAACGACCGACCGCGGACCACCACATCAGCGACCGGTTCCCCACAACGGACGGTGGGGTTGAGAACCGCAACATCGGCGCCCATGGCGCGCAGGACGTCCAGCACTCCGGTCCGGGTTGGATTCAGGCCGACGCCTTCCACGATGACCTCCGAACCCGGCCGTGCGGCGACGGCGGTGAGGACAAACGCGGCGGACGAGATGTCGCCCGGCACGGCGAGCTCGCGGCCGCGCAACCCGCCGGGCGTGACCGAAACTCTCCCCGGCTGCCGGTGGACCTGGGCACCGAACCAGGCCAGCATGCGCTCCGTGTGATCCCGCGTGAGGGTGGGCTCGACCACGGTCGTCTCTCCACGGGCAAACAGTCCGGCCAGCAGCACGGCGGATTTCACCTGCGCGCTGGCCACCGGCAACGTATACGAAATCCCTCGCAACGGCCCGCCCGTGATCCGCAGCGGCGGGAAGCGCCCGTCGCCCAGGGCGGCAATCCGCGCGCCCATCTGCGACAGTGGTTCCACGATGCGATCCATCGGCCGGTTCCGCAGCGATGCGTCGCCGGTCAGTTCGGCCTCAAAGGGCTGCCCGGCCAGGATCCCCGCCAGCAGCCGCATCGTAGTCCCCGAGTTCCCCGCGTCCAGCGGGGAGGCCGGGGCGCGCCAATGTGGTCCCACCCCGTGGACGATGACGCGGCTGCCGTCGTCCTCAATCGCCACGCCCAGCGCCCGCAGGCAGCTCAGCGTGCTCAGGCAGTCTTCGGCGCGCAAGAAGTTATCGATGAGAGTATCGCCGCGGGCGAGCGCACCGATCAGCGCCGCACGGTGCGAGATCGACTTATCACCCGGGACGTGGAGGCGGCCCTGAATGTTGCGGACGGGCGAGATCGTGATGTCCATCGAATCGCCTAGCGGCGCGCGCGGAGGTCCGGCCGCAACGCAGTGGCACGCCGCAGGTACACGTGTACGATCTCCTCCTGTGACCGCGCCGTGTTCCACAGGATCAGCACGCGGATGCACATCGGCACGCTGTCGGGCACACCGATCTCCGTGGCGGACATCAGCGGGACGTGTGTCCACTGCAGCTGGCGCGCCGCCTCAGCGGGAAACGCGGCGGTGAGGTCGGGGGTGCAGGTGAACATGATCGCGGCAATCTCGTCGGGCTCGACGTTGTTGTCCTGCGCCAGTCGCCCGAGGAGCTCACGCGTGGCTTCCAGTACAGCGGGCTCGGAGTTCTCCTCGACCGTCGTCGCCCCGCGGATCCCTCGGATATGCATGACTACCGGGCCTCGGGCTTCGGGGTTCGGGCCCCGTCACTCACCAGGTCGATCGCGGCGCGAAGGCCGAGCAGGAAGCTGTTTGCCCCAAAGCCGTAGATCACGCCCCGGCACGCCGGCGCGAGCACCAGCGACGTCCGGAACTCACCCCGGGCCACGACATTCGTCATGTGCACTTCGATCACAGGAATCTGAATCGCAGCGATCGCATCGCGCAGCGCATAACTGTAATGGGACAGGGCGCCCGCGTTGATCACCACTGCGTCACTGGTCTGGCGCGCCGCGTGCAGGCGGTCAATGATGGCGCCTTCGCTGTTGGACTGGAAGAACTCCACGCCGGCGTCCTCGCGCCGGGCGAACTCGGCCAGTTTCGCGTTGATCTGCTGCATCGACTCACGGCCATAGATGTGGGGTTCGCGCTCCCCCAGCAGGTTGAGGTTAGGCCCGTAGACGACGAGAATTCTGGCCACCGGCCAGCACCTCCCGCAGCAGCGTATCCGGCACTTCCTGTTCGCGCACAACTTCACCGATGCCTACCGGCAGCGGGCAGCGCAGCACCCCGTCGCGGATCTTCTTGTCCAGGGCCATCGCCCGCCACACCGCTCGGCGGTTCACGGCGCCCAGTTTGGTCGGCAGTCCCGCTCGAGTCAGGAGCGTGTTCTGACGGTCTACCATCTTAGCATCGGCGACCCCCAGGCGCTGCGCCACACGGGCTTCTAGCGCCATCCCGATGGCGATGGCCTCTCCATGGGTCAGGCGCCGGAATCCCGCGGCGGCCTCCACGGCGTGGCCGATGGTGTGCCCATAATTGAGGATGCGGCGCTCCGATCGCTCGCGCTCGTCGACCTCCACCACCCGGGCCTTGAACCCGGCGCAGCGGGAGATGACTTCGACCAGCGCCGCCGTCTCGCGCCGGAGCACGGCGGGCAGGTGCTGTTCCAGGAACTCGAACAACACCGCGTCCCCAATTACGGCAGTCTTGATCACCTCCGCTAGACCGCTGCGCAGTTCGCGCTCGGGCAGCGTGGCGAGCATGCGCACGTCAGCCACGGTGAGCGCGGGTTGGTAAAATGCGCCGACCAGGTTCTTCACCCGGGCGTGGTTCACACCGGTCTTGCCGCCAATGCTGCTGTCCACCATCGCCAACAGCGTTGTGGGCACATGGATCAACTGAATCCCGCGCATGTACGTGGCCGCGACAAATCCGGCAAGGTCTCCGATGACCCCACCCCCCAGGGCGATCAGCGGGCTATAGCGGTCGAGGCGGAACCGTGCCAGCCGCGTATACAGGTGCGCGGCGGCGGTCAGACTTTTGCTGGCCTCGCCGGCCGGCACTGCGATCGG
The DNA here is from genome assembly GCA_005888595.1 of Candidatus Segetimicrobium genomatis. Lineage (GTDB taxonomy): Bacteria > Sysuimicrobiota > Sysuimicrobiia > Sysuimicrobiales > Kaftiobacteriaceae > Telluricultor. Next base: position 23,146 of record VBAL01000091.1, on the reverse strand, counting down.
GAACCCCTCGTACCCCCCGGCCCGGAGCGCGGCCAGCAGCTTTGCCCCGGGGCCCCGCAACAGGGCGTGGTGCGAAACCACCGCGACCTTCGTACCCGCCTCTATTTCACGGAGATCGGCAGGCAGCAGCGGCAGGATCCCTTCGCCGACGTGAATCGGGTACGTCCGGTCAGCCAGTCGCACGGAGATCGTGGTCCGCTCACGCGTGCGCAGAAGGGCCATGATCGCCTCGACGACACGCTCCGGCGTCGCGTCGGACACATCCACAAGCAGGTCGGCATCGCGGTAGAGAGGCCGGCGCTGATCGAGAAGCCGGACGACGCTCTCACGGACGTTGCCACGGAGCAGGGGACGGGTTTTTGCCTCGCCCAGCCGCTGGACCAGGATGTCCACCGGCGCGGTCAGGGACACGATCAACCCTTGACGGCGGAGGTGCATCATGTTCTCCGGCCGCAGCACCACGCCGCCGCCGGTGGCGACCACTGCGTCGCGTCGCGACGCCACCTCCGCCACCACGCCCGCTTCCGCCCTGCGGAAATACTCCTCGCCGTGGCGTGCAAAAATCTGGGCCACGGTGGCCCGCTGGCGGGTTTCGATGCGGCGGTCGGTGTCGATGAACGTCCATCCCAGCCGGCGCGCCAACAATTGACCGACTTCGCTCTTCCCGGTACCCATGAAACCAATCAGGACGACGTTGCGCATACTCGGCCAGCTCTCCCGGCACGGTTGTTGAAGCGTTGGAGCGTTGGAGCGTTGAAACGAAGACTCGTGTGTCGAGCGGCCATCCGTCGCCATTGACGTTTCAACGGTTCAACGTTCCAACGTTTCAACGTCAGGTCACATCTCCTTGATCCGCCGTAGATACGCCTCGTATGCCATCTTGATATCGGAAAGACTGTCACTCCCAAACTTCTCCAACAAGGCGTCGGCCAGCACGAAACACACCATGGACTCTGCCACGACGCCGGCGGCCGGTACCGCACAGACGTCGCTGCGGACGACCGCGCCGGTGATCGCTTCCTTGGTCTTAATGTCGACAGATCGCAGCGGAGACATCAGCGTAGACAGCGGCTTCATCGCTCCCCGCACTACCACCGGCGCCCCGGTGGTGACCCCGCCCTCGGTTCCCCCGGCGCGGTTGGTCTCTCGGAAAAAGCCGCGCCCGCGGGTCCAGAAGATCTCGTCATGGGCGCGCGAGCCCGGCGTGCGTGCCATCTCGAATCCTGGGCCGACTTCGACCCCCTTGACGGCGTGGATGGACATCACCGCCTGGGCCAGGCGCCCGTCCAGCTTCCGGTCCCAGTGCACATAGCTCCCCAACCCCGGCGGGACGCCCAGGGCGATGACCTCGAACACGCCGCCCAGGGTGTCGCCACGTTGGCGCGCATCATCGATCGCCGCCCGCATCTCCCCTTCCGCGCCGGCATCGACACATCGGAGCTCGGAGGCCTCCGCGAGCGATGGAATGTCCTCCCAGCGCTCCGGCCGTGTGCGGATCGCGACGCCGCCGATCTCCACGACGTGGCTACACACCTGTATGCCGAACTCGTTCAACAGGGTCCGGCAGAGGGCGCCGACCGCCACCCGGGCCGCGGTCTCCCGGGCGCTGGCGCGTTCCAGGGCGCGCCGGGCATCGTCAAAACCAAACTTCATGGTGCCGACGAGATCGGCATGCCCGGGCCGCGGTCGAGTGAGGGGCGGCTCATCAGCTCTGGCATCGCGGTTCTCAATGCGCAGCGCGACGGGTCCCCCGATGGTCTGCCCGCCCATGACGCCTGACACGAGCTCTACGTGGTCTGCTTCCAGCTTCATCCGCACGCTCCGGCCGTAGCCAAGCTGGCGGCGGATCATCTGCGCGTTGACGGCGTCCTCGCTCACCCCAAGCCCGGCCGGCAGTCCCTCCACGACAGCGGTCAACGCCTTCCCGTGAGATTCCCCGGCCGTTAGAAAGCGCAGCATAACGCCGATCGCTCCACCCAGATGTTGGAACGTTGAAACGTTGAAACGTTGAAACGTGAAAGCCATGGAAACCTAGGATCACGACGATTCGGCATGTTCGGTTCAACGCTCCAACGCTTCAACGTTTCAACCATACTTCGTTTCAACGTCCCAACGTTTCAACGCTTCAACGGCAGTTCGTTTAGTCCGACGGCCCGCCGCATCACATCCAGCGGCGCCTGGCGTCCCGTCCACAGCTGGAAGCTGCGGGCTCCTTGGAAGACGAGCATGGAGAGACCGCTCACTGCGGTCGCCCCGGCCGCCTTCGCCGCGCCGAGCAACTCCGTCCACGCCGGAGTGTACACCATGTCGAGCACGGCCATACCCCGATGCAGGCGGCGGGCCAGGACCTGCAGCCAGTCGGCCCGTCCGCCGCCGCCGCCCATCGCCGCGGACATCGTCGCCGCGGTGGCATGAACGACGATCTCGGCATCTGCGACAGCACGCTCCACCGCCTCCGCCAGGAGTGGAGCCGGCTCGACCCGGCAACCTGGAGCGGCACGGCGCACCGCGTCGGCGAGACTCTGCGCCTTGCGTTCGGTACGGTTGAGCACGGTGACCCGCGAGGCGCCCGCGGCCGCAAGCGCAAACGCCGCGGCCCGTCCGCCGCCACCGGCCCCAACCACAACGCAGCGACGACCCGCTGCCGGCATTCCTCCATCGGACGTCAACGCATCGAGCATCCCCTTGACGGCACCAATCTGCCGCGCCAGGTCATCCAGTTCATCGAGCACGCCTGCCGCGGATTCCTTGTGGGGGATGGTCACGTTGACTCCGGCCATCCCCAGGCCCACGATCCCACGCAGCGCCTGGCTCAACCCGGCCGCAGGCACGCGAAACGCAGCGTACCGCCAGTTCATCTGCAGCGCGTTGAAAGCAGCGTTATGCATCCGCGGCGATAACGAGTGCGCCACGGGATCGCCGATGATTCCGACCAGGGTTGTCTGGGCGTCGATCTCAACCATTGATTGAGATTATAACTTACGCGATATGACGGGAACCCCCACGCTTCGCTCGGGGCGGCGCGGGGGAACGGGGACGCTATCTCAGGTGCGTCGTATCGTTCAGTACCAACACGCGTCCGCGATCGCCGTCAAACTCGACGATGTTGACGCAGGCATTGTCCTGGCGCATCCGCCAGTATGAGGACAGCGGGGCGTCCAGCAGCGTCAGCACGAGCAATTTGTTCACACCGCCGTGGGCAACAACGGCCACCTGACCGTCTTCGTGGCGGGCGACGATCTCATGAATGGCGGCCGCGACCCGTGCGCGCGCGGCCTCCAGGGGCTCCGCCCCCGGGATCTGCACCTGGTCCGGCCGGTCCCACCACTCCTTCAGCAGCGCCCCAAACCGCTGCTCCACCTCCGTAGCGAGCAGGCTCTCCCAGACGCCAAACGCGATCTCGCGCAAATCCGCCACCGGTATCACGTCCAGCCGGTGCACGGCGGCGACCACAGCTGCCGTGTCTACTGCCCGCCGCAGAGGGCTGCAATACACAGCCCGCAGTGGCACGGTGTGCAACGCGTCCGCCAGGAGTGTCGCCTCGGCCCGTCCGGCGTCGGACAGCGGCGCGTCCGCGACGCCTTGCCAGCGACGCTGCGCATTCCAAGTGGATTCGCCGTGCCGGATGAGATAAATACGGGTAGGCACGAAACTACGGGACTGGGGATTGGGGATTAGGGATTAGCAGGCCAAACAGGTGAGGGCAGGGCATTCCCAATCCCTACTCCCTAATCCCTATTCCCGTTGTTTCGTTTGTCGCATGGCGGCCAGGTACTGCCGATAGTACCGCTCTACGGTGTGCCGGTTGATGCTCATCGAGGGCGAGCGTTCCGGCCGGATCCCGCCACTGAACGTCCGGGGGATGTGGAGGAGTTCGTGGATAATCACGCGATCCTGTTCTTCGTGGGGGAGCCGGTCGAACGCCGGCACCATGAACTCAATCACGTAATGGGGTCGGAGGCGCAGGGCGTCCTGAAATACCGGCGGCAGCCCCCAGATGCGCGCCAGGGCATTGGCGCGCGACCCCGTCACCCGGACGCACCGGATCCGCCGCACATCGACGTAGTTCAAGTCCAGCGCCCGGACCACGCGGCGCAAACGGTCGAAAAGGTCGCCAGCAGACCGCCACTGCATGACAGATCTCAGTCCTCCGGGGAACGCACTGATATGGGTTGGCGCCGCGCGCGAAGGAGTCCTCCTCCTGTCTCATTCCCCGCTGAGCGCGATCTCCAGTCTCCGATTAATCTTCCCTTTGTTCTCCGTCTTCGTAATCCGGAGCCGCCCGATCTCCGTCGTACTGCGCACGTGTGTCCCACCGTCAGCCTGCGCATCGAAGCCTTCGATCTCGATCACACGGACCTCCCGAATTTCCGGCGGCAGCAGATTCCTGGCCAGGCGGGTGAGATCAGACCGCTCAAATTCTTCGCGCGACACAAAACGCACCAGGATGCGCCGGCGCTCTGCAATGACACGGTTGGCTTCGGCTTCGATCGCGGCCACGCGTACCTTGTCGAGGTCCTCCAGCGAGAAATCCATCCGCGCGCGATCCGGGTGGATCGCCCCACCGGTCACCAGCGCGTTGAACTGCTTGTAGACCACGCCGACGAGCACATGCAGCGCGGAGTGGTGCCGCATGATGGCGTACCGCCGCTCCCACTCCACAATCCCGCGGACGGGCGTCCCGGCAGGGGGCGGCGCCCCTTCCAAGACATGCCACACGCCCTCGGCGTCTTTGCGCATCTCAACCACGCGGCACTCGCCGCCGGCCCATCGCAGCAGTCCCACATCCGCGGGCTGGCCGCCGCCGCCAATGAAGAACGCCGTGCGGTCCAACGATACAGCCTGGCCGCTGTGCGCCTGGACAGTCGCATCAAACTCCCGCAAATAACTGTCGTGCAAATAGAGCAACTCAGTCATCGCACACTACGTTCGGACACCCAGGCCAACCGGTCGGATACCAGGCTTCGAGAAACCGCTGTACCTCGGCGGGCAGAATCATCCCGCTGCCGTGATCACACGGTAGATGACATCTCGCTCCCTCGTCCCATGCGCGGTGGGGGGAAGATGCTCGATCTGAAAGAACCGCGCCTCGGCAATCGCCGGCCCCGGAGCCGGCCGGCGGTCCGCATCACATTGGAAATGGAAAACCAGGCTCCACACGCCGCCATCCACGGACGATTCGACCTCGGCGAGGACCACCCACTCCGGTTCCAGGCCCAGCCGGTCTCGTAGGATGCGGCGCGCGCCGGTCTCTGGCGCTTCGCCAAACCGCAGCATATCTGTGGGCAATCGCCACCCTTCAGCGCCATCCGATGGAGTCCTCGGGCGAACCAGGACGACGCTGCTGTCCTCCTGGACGACAACGTCCGCCTCTAACGCATGGATGTCACAGTGCGGATCCATCAACAACGTCTCCTTACGTGTCAGCCTTTCAGCGCTCCGGCCAGAATACCGCGGATGAAATACTTACCGAGGAACAGGAAGAAAGTCAGCGGGACCACCACCGTGATCAGGGCGGCGGCCATTTGGAGATTGTACAAGGCGACGTAGCTCCCCTTGATGTCGTTGAGCTTTACCTGGATGGTCGTGGTGTACGGCGTGACCAGAGTGAGGGCCAGGAGAAACTCGTTCCACACCTGGATGAACACCAGGATCGCCGTAGAGGCGTATCCGGGGAGCGCCACCACCGACACAATCCGGAAGAAAATCTGCAGCCGCGAGGCGCCGTCCATCTGCGCCGACTCCTCCAATTCCCGCGGAACCGAGAAGAAGAACGTGGCCATCAGGATCGAGGCCAGCGGCACGTTGAGGATCAGATAACTGAAGATCAGACCGAAATGCGTGAGGGCCAGCTTGGTCGTGGCCATGATCCGGACGAGGGGGATCAGCACCGCCTGGTAGGGCAGGTACAACGCGATGGCCAGCAGAACGAAGATGACCTTCGTCACCGGCCACCGGAACCGGGCCAGGAAATATCCCCCCAGGCCACCGAGGAACACCGATAGGGCGGTGACCGTCACGCTGATCACCGAGGAGTTCAAGAGCGCCGGCGCGACCAAACGCAGTGCGGTCGCAAAGTTGCCGAACTGCAAATTCCCCCCGGGCGCCAGGTACTGCCGCTGCGTAATTTCCAGCGGGGTCTTCAGCGAGGTCGTCACCATCACGTAGACGGGGAGGATGTAGATGACGGACAGGACCGCCACCGTCCCCAGCACCAGCACCCGCAGCGGGGTCCCCCGCATCTTCATTCGAACCACCGCTGCAGCGCATAGACGGTGTAGGGGATGATGATGATAAATGCCAGGGCGAAGATCACCATGGCCAGCCCAGAACCGAGCGCCACCAGGTGCTGTTGGTACGTGGCAATGAATTGGAACAGCGCCAGCACGTCGGTGGCGTAGCCCGGGCCGCCGAACGTGACGACATACACGATGTCGAAGACTTTCAACGCCGCGATCAGCAACAGGGAGACGACCACCAGGATCCCGCCCCGGATGTTCGGGATGAGCACGGCGAAGAGGATGCGCAGCCGCGACGCGCCGTCGAGCATGGCCGATTCCACCATCTCCTGCAACTCGACGCTGCGGAACGACGCCTGCAGGATGAGCACCGCCAGCCCCAGATACTGCCACACGAAGATCAGAATGAGCCAGTAGGTGGCCGTCCCGGGGTCCGTCGTGTACCCGCTCGTCAGCGCGTCCAGTCCGACGGCTCGCAGCAGGGTGTTCAGCACACCCCGATCGGGCTGATACATCCACGACCAGATCGTCCCTGTCACCACGAACGACATCGCCGCCGGATAGAGGACCAGCGTGCGGAGGTACGCCTCGATCCCCTTGATCGCACCAATTTCAAGCAGGTAGGCGATGAAGAGTGCCAGGACCACAGTGGGGGCGACACCGAGGATCAACCACCGCAGATTGTTGCCGAGGTCGACCCAGAAACGGTCGAGGCCGACCATAAAACGATACCATTTCAGGCCGGCGAACGTGTAGTTAGGTGCGGTGCCCTCCCAGTCCGCGAACGAAGTATAAAACGTCCACGCCAGCATGCCATACAGCACAAGCAGGAACGCCAGCAGGGGAAGTACGAAGACGGCCGCTTCCTTCGCGCGGGCGAGCCGGGCGGCGAGGCCTGTGGGATTCACGACATCAGCGGAAAAAAGACGGGTCCCTCACGACGTTGCCGTGCCCGTGAGGGACCCTCATACACATACCTGGGTGCGACGACCAAACAACCGCTCCTAGCTGACGGCCTTTACCCGCTATCGTCCAAACAGCCGCTCCTAGCTACCTGGGCTGCAAAACCTGGACGTGCGGCTGGGTGGCTCCGAAGTCAGACTTAAGGCCACTGATACCACGCCGCGCCCTCCTGGACCTTGTATGTCGTGAACAGACCATTCACCCCCTTCACCGTACCGGCGACGTCGGGTTTAGCGGTGAAGGCCGCCGCGACGTCCCAGTAGGCCTGCGTGAAGCTGAACGGGGCGATGCTTCCATGCTGATCCAGGATTAACTTGCCGGGGTTGCTGCGCACGTAGTTCTGCAGCTCCTGGCGAATCGGGTCCGGGAACTGCCCGGGGTCGATGTCGATCCTGGCGAAGAGTCCACCCTGCGTCACGTCAGTTGGCACCTGGAGGTCGGGCGACGCCACCACCTTCAGCCAGTCCAGCGTGGCCTTGGGGTGTGGTGCGCCCTTGGCCAGGCCATACGTGTCTGGGTGGAACAGCAAAATGCGATCCGGCTTCTGCGGGAACGTGACCGCGCCGAAATCCACCCCGGGGTTCCATCCTCGGCTCTTGAAGTAGCCGATGGCCCACGTGCCCATGATGACCATCGCCGAGTCGCCGGAGACCACAAGGCCGCAGGACTCGTCCCACGTGAGCCCCGCATGGAACTGATAGGTGAATGGCCTCAACGTATTCAGCCTGTCCAGCGCCGCCTTGAAGATTGGGTCCGTGGCGACGTCCACTTCTCCCTTGTACAGCTTTACATAGTACTCGGGTCCACCGAGCTCAAGCAGGAGGCTATCCAGCACAAAGGCGGCCTCCCACTTCTCCTTCGTACCCAGCCCTAACGGCGACATCTTCGGGCGCGCTGCCTTGATCGCCTTGGCAGCCGCCAGCAACTCGTCGAAGGTTGTCGGCGGCTTCAAGCCAAGTTCATCGAACAGTTTCTTGTTATAGTACAGGATGTTTTGAATGTGCATGTTCAGCGGGACCACGTACGGATGGCCGCCGATGGTCACCGCGTTCGCCAATGGCTTCGGGATCGCGTCGGAATACTTAATCTCTGTGTAGAGACTATCCAGCGGCACCAGGTATCCGCCGTCCACGTATGATTTCAACTCCGCGCCGCCGAGCGTCTGCCAGGTGTCAGGCGGAAGGTTGGCCGACAGCCGCGCCTGCAGGACGACACGGTGGCTGACGCCGCCCCCACCGGCCACCGGGTTCTCCACGAGCTGGATGTCCGGGTATTTTGCCTTCAACGCCTTGAACATGGCGTCGGCAGCCTCGCGCTCACCGCCGGCTGTCCACCAGTGGAAGATTTCCAGCTTGCGCTCTTCCGCCTTCGCCATCCCACCACCGCGCTGCGTACCGGCCCAGTATCCGGCTACGCCGGCGACCAGCGCGGCAATGACCACGCCGACCACGATCTGGGAGACCGGCGCCTTCGTCGCACCGTTGCTCATGCCAATACCACCCCCTGGGAAATCAAACCAGCCAGTTGCGATTGCAGGGAAAGATTCGCAGCGATGACTTCGGCGCAGTAGCGGGTGCCTCCTGTCAGACGCGCAGGGCCACGTACCCGAGCGAAGCGGGTGATTCGTGGTTCGGTGCCGTGCCGACGCGGTCAGGAGGCGAGGTTTTTCTCGACGACCACGAGCCCTTCCGGGCACCACGGATGAGGCGTCCATCCGCGCACATCGAGCGTCTCGAGCGACCGAAACTCCGGGGCAAAAATCGCGGCGCGCGTGGCCTCAGCAGCCCGCGCGTCTTCGGTCACCGTGCCGAACACCGCCTGCATTCCGGGCGGACTCCCGTCCAGGACCGAGAGCACGACGGCGTCTCCACGCACCGTGAACAGGGCGGCTGCCTGCACCACGCCGGCCTGCGCGCCCGGATGCAGCGCCGCCTGCGCGCGGCGATCCTTGAGCAGGCCCCGGACCAGGTCCAGCTCGATCCGGCGGAACCGCCACCCCAGCGGCACGAGACGGTGCCATGCGGCCAGCGCCGGCGTGGATTCCAAAAACCGCATCAGGTCGGATGCCCGATCCGGCCCGAGCGCCTGTACCGGCGCATCGTAGGGCATGTGCGCAGGACCGGATGGCAGGGGAGCCTCGACCACCACGCACCGGAGCGACGGCTTGTACCCCGCACGCTCAGCCACCGCCTGAGCCGCGTACTCGTGCGCCGGGATGGCGGTGCGTGCCACTGCGGCCCCATAACGCCGGGCCACCGCTTCGCCCTCTTTCACCAGTTGCACGGCAATGCCGCGGCCCCACACATCGGGATGCACACGGAGATTTTCAAGCCACGCTTCGCTGCGGCTGACCAGGCTGACGTGAAGACCGCCCACCACACGACTGTCATCCTGGGCGACCAGGTCATGCCCGGGCTCCTCGCTCCATTGGTCCCACTCTTCCGGACCGGCGGCACGCCCGCCGATGCGAAGGGGGAGTTGCGCGCTGTCCGGAGTTGCGGTGCGGATGATGATTGACATTCCAGTTAGGGGAACCTCGGGACCACGGAACCCGGGGACCACGTAAGCATCTCGTTGACCTTCTGAATTTAGTTGACCTTCTGAATTATCTGAGGCGTCTTACGTGTTGTCTGGTCCCCTGGTTCCTTGGTCGCCTGGTTCCTTGCCGGCGAGGCGGCGCAGGTCGCCGAGCATGGCCGCCCGCGCCAGCATGATGAACAAGGCAGCAGTCCAGCGGGCGAATCGGATGCGGGTCTCGCGCGGAACGCCGCGCTCTTCCAGGATGCTCATCACCACGTGGCCGCCGTCCAGCGGGTAGACCGGGAGCAGATTCGCGAGGCCCAGGCCGACGTTCATGGAACCGGCCAGCCGGGCAATGGACCCGGGACCCCGCGCCGCGGCCCGGACCAGAGCCGCCAGGGTACCCGCGAACCCGGTGAGGCCGACGCGCCTGCCGTCGGTAGGGATCTCCACCGGATGGCGTCGGAACGCCAGCATCAGCAGCAGTCCGGCAGCGATATTGGCCAAGGGGCCGGCCAGCAGCATCGGGATCCTGCGGCGTGGCGGGATCTGCTCTGGATCCACCGCGGCGTACCCGCCCAGCGGCAGCATCCGCACCACGACGGGCAGATGGCGGACCCGGAGGCGGAACAGAGGAGGGCCAAAGCCGATGCCGATCTCCTTCACCTTCCCGCCTGCGCGCGCGGTGACGAGGGCATGCGCTCCCTCATGGAGCGCCACGGTGGCGCCGATCACGCCCAGCGCGGTAAGGAGGTGTCGCCAGTGGCGGGGACCGTGATTTGTGATTCGTGCTTCGCGGCTTCGCATCGCGTCGTGTTCCCGCATTCGTCGTCTCCGCGTTCCCGGCGGTTACTCCTTCGCCGGAATGTGGGCCACCGCGGCCACTTTCTCCCCCTCACCCAGCTTCATCACCCGCACGCCCTGCGCGTGGCGGCTCATCACCGAAATCTGCGCCACCGGAATGCGATTGAATACCCCGCCGGTGGTCCCGAGCAGGATCTCATCATCGTCGTCCACCGCGCGCACGCTGACGACCGCTCCCGACTTCTTGGTGATCTTTACGTTGATCACGCCCATGCCGCCGCGGCTCTTGATGGGATACTGTCCCATTGGGGTACGCTTGCCCAGACCCAGCTCCGTCACCGTGAGCAGGGTCCGTCCTTCCTTGGCATCGGCCACGCCCACCACCGCGTCACCGGTTCGGAGCCGGATCCCCCGCACGCCACGGGCACCGCGGCCCATCTCGCGAACCTGCCCGGCCTTGAAGCGGATCGCTTTGCCCTGCTGCGTGGCCAGTACGATCTGCGTCTCTTTCGAAATCAATTTGACGCCGACGAGGCTGTCCGCACGGTCCAGCGTGATGGCAAAGATGCCGGCGCGCTTGGCGTTGATGAATTCCATCAGGCCGGTGTGCTTGACGATACTACCCGCATCTTCGAATGAGCGCAGACCGATCATGGCGTTGATTCGCTCGCCTTGGGCCAGCGCCAGCAGGTTCACCATCGCCGTGCCGCGGGCGGTGCGGCCCGCCTCCGGGACCTCGTGCGCCTTCATCCGGTACACCTTCCCGCGGTCGGAGAAAAACAGCAGGAAGGCATGGTTGGTCGTGGTGAGCACCTGCGCCACGAAGTCCTCTTCTTTCGTGGCCACCCCGATGACCCCGCGCGTCCCACGCCGCTGCAACCTGTAGGTCTCCAGGGGCTGGCGCTTGATGTAGTTGTTGTGGGTCATGCTGATCACCACGTCCACGTTAGGGATGAGGTCCTCAGCCTCAAACTCCTCGGCTTCCCTGCTCGTGATCCGGGTGCGCCGCGCGTCGCCATACTTCTCCTTCATCTCCAGCAGTTCCGCGCGCACCGCCGCCATGATCAGCTTCGGTCGAGCCGACGTGGCGTCGCGCAGCATCTCCTTATACCTGGCGATGTCCTTGACCAGCAGTTTGTACTCTTCCTCAATCTTCTCGCGCTCCAGCGCGGTCAGGCGCTGCAATCGCATCTCCAAAATTGCGTCGGCCTGCCGCTCGCTGAGCTTAAACCGCTTCATCAACCCCTCGCGCGCGACCGGTACGTCTTTGGATTTGCGGATTAGGGCGATGACGTCGTCCAGGTGCTTCAAGGCCACTTTCAGACCTTGGAGGATGTGGGCCCGCTCCTCGGCGCGGGACAACTCGAACTTGGTGCGGCGGATGACCACCGTGCGGCGATGCTTCAGATACTGGTCCAGCATCTCACGCAGTTTCAACGTGCGCGGCACGCCCCCCACCAACGCCAGCATGTTGGCGCCGAACGTGGTCTGCATCTGCGTGTGCTTGAACAGCTGGTTTCGGACGATCTGCGGGTTGGCGTCGCGGCGCAATTCCATGACGATCCGCATCCCGCTGCGGTCGGATTCGTCGCGCAGATCAGAGACCCCGGCCAGCTTCTTGTTGCGCACCAGCTCGGCAATACGGGCGATCATCGCCGACTTGTTCACCATGTACGGAATTTCCGTGACGATGATCGCCGTGCGGCCGCCCTTCAATTCTTCGATGTCGGCCTTGGCCCGCAGCGTGATGCTGCCCCGGCCGGTCGTGTATGCGGCCTTGATCCCGTCGCGGCCAATGATGATCCCGCCGGTGGGGAAATCCGGACCTTTGATGATCTTCCTCAACGTCTCGTCGGTGGTATCCGCGTCGTCGATCATCGCCACCAGGCCATCCACCAGCTCGCCCAGGTTGTGGGGCGGAATGTTGCTGGCCATACCGACGGCGATGCCGGAGGCGCCGTTCATGAGCAGGTCCGGGACTTTGGCCGGCAGCACCACCGGCTCCTTCTCGTACTCGTCGTAGTTGGGGATGAAGTCGACGGTGTCCCGGTCGATGTCGGCCAGGAGCTCCATCGCCAGCGGCGTGAGGCGGCACTCCGAGTACCGCATGGCCGCCGGCGGATCCCCGTCGATCGAGCCAAAGTTCCCCTGGCCGTCGACCAGCGGGTATCGGAACGACCAGGGCTGGGCCATCCGCACCAGCGACTCATAGATCGGGACGTCGCCGTGAGGATGGTACTTTTTCATCACATCGCCCACCACGGCCGCGGATTTGCGGTACGGGCGGTCGGGCCGCAACCCCGCTTCCAGCATCCCAAACAGGATGCGGCGCTGTACGGGTTTCAGCCCGTCGCGGACGTCCGGCAGCGCCCGGCTGACGATGACGGACATGGCGTAATCGAGGTAGGAGGTCTTCATCTCCTCCTCAATCGGCTTGGGAACGATGCGAGATTCGTCGGCCAACGCCATCGGATCACCTCACTGACGGAAGCAGGAAACGCGGAAACGGGGAAACGCGATTCCGCGTTTCCGGTGGTCAAATGTCTAGATTCCTGACCTCTCGCGCGTATTTCACAATAAAGTCCCGCCGGGGCTCTACCTCTTCGCCCATCAGTTTGGTGAAGATTTCGTCGGCCTCGCCGGCGTCGTCCACCTCCACCCGGAGCAGCGTCCGCGTCGCCGGGTTCATGGTTGTCTCCCACAGCTGGTCGGGGTTCATTTCGCCCAGGCCCTTGTAGCGCTGCACCTCGGGCTTGACGCCCTTCCGCTCCAATTCCTTGATTCCCACCTGCCGCTCTTCATCGGAATAGGCGTAGCGGCGCTCCTTCCCACTCTTGATCAAGTACAGTGGGGGCTGCGCGATGTATACCTTGCCGTGCTCGACCAGCGGCCGCATATAGCGATAGAAGAAGGTGAGGAGCAGCGTGCGGATGTGGTTGCCGTCCACATCCGCGTCGCACATGATGATCACCCGATCGTACCGGCGGTCGTCGAACTTAAAGCTCTCGCCGAACCCAGTGCCCACGGCCGTGATGATGGCGCGAATCTCTTCATGCTGCACCATCTTGTCTTCACGCGCCTTCTCCACGTTGAGGATCTTCCCCTGAATAGGGAGGATGGCCTGGAACTGGCGGTCGCGCCCCTGTTTGGCTGACCCGCCGGCGCTTTCGCCCTCTACGATAAAGATTTCGCACTCGTCGGCGTCGCGCTCCACGCAGTCGGCCAGTTTGCCGGGCAGAGGAGAGACGTCCAGCGCGTTTTTGCGGCGCACCAGATCGCGCGCCTGCTTGGCGGCCTCTCGGGCGCGCGCCGCGGTCAGCGCCTTGGCCACGACGCGTTTCGCATCCGCCGGATGCGTCTCGAACCACTCCTGCAGCCAGTCGCCGACGAGTGACTCGACCAGGCCCTTGACCTCGGTGTTGCCGAGTTTGGTCTTCGTCTGTCCCTCAAACTGCGGGTCGGGCAGCTTCAGACTCAGGACCGCGGTCATGCCTTCGCGTGCGTCGTCCCCCACCAGCGCCGGATCCCCATTTTTCAGCAGCCCCGCCCGGCGGGCGAAGTCGTTGAGGGCACGCGTCAGCGCGGTCCGGAAACCGGCCAGGTGCGTCCCACCTTCGGTCGTCGGAATAGTGTTGACGTACGTGAGCATATGCTCCAGGTAGGACTCGTTGTACTGCAGGGCGCACTCCACTTCCACCCCGTCGCGTTCTTTCACCGTGTGCATCACGGCGGTGAGTTTGGTCTTGGCCCGGTTCAGGTTCGCCACCAGCTCGGCGATGCCCCCGGCGTGCTTGAAGACCCGCTCCTGCTTGCTGCGCTCGTCGCGCAGGGTAATCTGCAAACCCTTGGTGAGGTAGGCCACATCATCCAGCCGCCGGGCGATCGTCTCGACGTCGAATTCCGTGGCAGTCATCACCTGCGTGTCTGGTTTGAACGTTACCCGGGTGCCGGTCTTGCGCGAGGCCCCGGCCGGCTGCAGGGGCGTGGTCTTCTTCCCGCGCACGAAGCGCTGGCGCCAGGCCTTGCCGTCCCGCCAGACTTCCACCTCCAGCGACTCTGAGAGCGCATTGACTACGGAGACGCCGACGCCGTGCAGGCCTCCAGAAATCTTGTAGCCACCGCCCCCAAACTTTCCTCCGGAGTGCAGAGTGGTGAGGACCACCTCCACTGCGGGGCGGCCGATCTTGGGAATCGGATCCACGGGAATCCCGGCGCCGTTGTCAACCACCGTGGCGCTGCCGTCGGTATGGAGGACCACCGTAATCTCAGTGGCCCGCCCGGCAAGCGCTTCGTCGACAGAGTTATCTACGACCTCGTACAGCAGGTGGTGCAGACCGTCCAGCCCTGTACTGCCGATGTACATCGCCGGGCGCTTGCGGACACCCTCGAGGCCCTCGAGCACCTGTATCTGTTCTGCGGTGTAGGGGGTCGTCGGCTGGTTGGTCGCCATCTTCGGGTTTCTGCCCATAGAAACGCGATGGTCCCTTCAACAAAGGAAGAGGGGCCTACCGCAGCCGGTGCCCCTCCCCGAATCGTAGACTTTTTTGGACCCTGCAGGCGCTTGCGAAACAGACGTTGCTGGCCTAGCGCGTGTAAGGGTGCCAAAAAGCAGCACAAGTCAGTTTATCACGCACCTGGAAGGGGTGTCAACGCACGAAACCCGCGCCCAGCCTTACGTTTCGCGTTCCCAGGCCATCGCCGCTTGCCGCAGATGGGTCATCCGGCGGGCCAGCGTCGCGGGGGAAAGGGAGGACGTAATGACACCCGCTTTGGTGACGACGAGGGCCCGGCAGTCGGGCGTGAGCCCACTTCCCAACAGGCGCTTCGCCGCCCCGGCTTTGTCGACGAACTCCTGGTTGATATCGGAGCTGTGCACCAGCCGGACATCAAGCACCGCCACGATATCGGTGACGCGCGCGATCAACTCACCGCCGAGGTGGACGTACACAGCAGCATGTCAGCAGGCGGCAGTCGACAGTCTGCAGTCAATCATGGGGTTCGGATGACTGTTGAGTGGTGACTGCCGGCTGCTGACCCTGAGCACGGCGCTTCCTCCACATCATCTCGCTGTGCATCGCCCGCCGCGCGGCTTCACGCAACTCCTGGTCGGGAATCTCCGCGACGGTCCGGTCAATCGTGCTCAGCTCTTGCTCTGATAGTTCTGGCCCACCGCCCTCGACCCGCGGCGCACCTTCCGGCCCAGGCTCTACCGCCGCATCGCGGCCCGGTCGGATCCGGATCTCGGCGACGACGCGGCCCTCCAGCCGGCGGTTGATGGCTTCCACGAACTGCCCCCGCCGGGCCGACAGTTCCTGCACCCACAACCCCGGTTCCACCTCTACGAGCAGTGTGGTCCCGCGTAACTCGACCGGGTGTGCGTGTGCACCCGCCTCCTGGCCTACGATCTCCGACCACATCTCGACGATCAGCGCTTCGTGCGCGGCCCGTTCGACACCGAGCGCCGTGGCCGCGGAGCGCAGGATCGTTCTAAGCGAGGTGAGCGCGCTGCGCTTCAACGGCCCCCCCGGCGACTCGGAATACCATGGCATCAGACGGCAGCACGGCCAGAGCGGCCAGCGTCGTAACCGTGACGAGCGCCTGGGCGCCGCGGGCAAATGCCAGCAGCCGCGCCTGCCGGGACTCATCGAGGGTCATGACGACGTCGTCCAGCAGCAGCACCGGCTCTTCTCCGGTTTCTTCGTGCAGCACTTGCCGTTCCGCCAGGCGCAGCGCCAGCACCGCCGCCATCTGCTGCCCTCGCGACCCGTAAAGCCGCAGGAGCCGGCGGTCCACTTCCAGCGTAATCTCATCCCGGTGCGGTCCCACCAGCGTCACGCCCCGAGCCCGCTCGGCCTGACGCTGTGCGGCCATCGCCTCTCGGGCCGCCTGGATGAGTTCAGCTTCTTCACTCCCGGGGAGGTTCGCCGCGTATGTCACAACCAGCTCCTCGCGGCCCCCGCTGAGCTCCCGGTAGATCCGGCCCGCCGCCGCAGCCAGTCGCGCCACCAGATCCCGACGGCGCAATGTTACCGTAGCGCCGAGCGATGCTACCTGATCGTCCCACGGATCGAAGTCGGCCGCAGCCACGGTCTTGCCGCG
This sequence comes from Candidatus Segetimicrobium genomatis, assembly GCA_005888595.1. GTDB lineage: Bacteria > Sysuimicrobiota > Sysuimicrobiia > Sysuimicrobiales > Kaftiobacteriaceae > Telluricultor. The sequence continues at coordinate 6,521 of VBAL01000091.1, read as the reverse complement.
CAGCAACCGGTTGCGCTGCACGACCGCCCGCGCGTAGCGCGTCGCCACGTAATAGTATGCGGGACTGATCTGCGCCAGCAACACATCCACCAAGCGCCGGCGGAACGCGGCACGTCCCCGGGCGACCTCGGGATCATCCGGGCCCGCCGTCACGCACAGCACGTGCCCAAACAGCTCACCCCTGCGCACCGGCACTCCGTTGATGCGGATCTCTCTCCAGGTGTGGTCCACGCGCGGGGCCGAGGCCTCTTGCCGAAACGCCAGATCGACGTCTTCATCGCGATCGGCGCGCCTGCTGCGTGCGTGCACCCGGGCCCAGCTTTCTCCCAGCGTGATCAGCTCGGCCTCCTGCGCAGCGCGCTGCGACCGGCCGGTGGCCGTCAGTTCCACCGCTTCCAACACCGTTGACTTCCCCTGGGCGTTCGCTCCCACAAAGATATTGACGCCCGGCGCCGGTTCAAGTTCAGTCCGGCGATGATTCCGCACGTTCACGAGCCGCAACTGCGTCAGGTACATCTCACGCGCCAACGACCTCCAGAACGCGCCCCCCGACCTCCACGCGGTCTCCCGGCACAAGCGTCCGCCCCCGCCGGAGTTCCACCTGACCGTTCACCTTCACCCGCCCGGATTGAATCAACGTCTTCGCCTGCCCCCCGGTACCGACGGCCTGAGCCCACTTTAAGAATGCGGCCAACTCAACGCTCTTCGTTTCGATGAGAATGCGCTTCGCCGCCAAGCGTCTATCTGGTCTACCTGCACGCGGTCGGTTGCATGCGCGTGGCCGTGCCGGATGAAACCGCGAAGACCAGGAAGACCGGGGAGAATCCGTTCTTATTATGAATAGACTCGCACCGGCGCAAGAACGTAGACGTAGTCGCTGTGGTGGGCCGGGCGGATCGCCCCGGGGCTGAGCGGTCCGGTGAGTTCCAAAAACAGTTCATCTGCCTCGATGCTGTTGAGGCAGTCCATCAGATACCGCGCATTGAACGCCGCCTCGATTGGCTCTCCCTCGGCGGCGACCTCTACTTCCTCGCGCGCCTTGCCGACTTCCGGCGTATTCGACGTCAGCGTCAACTTCTTGCCCTCGGCCCGCAACCGCACGACATTCGCCGAGTCCCGCGCCGTGATTGAGGCGCGGCGTACGGCGCGCAGCAAGCGCTCGGTCTGGACGCGGATGCGCTGCTTAAATTCCTGCGGGATGACCTGTTGGTAATTCGGAAACTGCCCGCTGATCAAACGGGAGTACACGCGTAGACCCGGCACGGTAAAGACCAGCTGGTTGTCGGCCATCCTCAGCTGCACCGCACCCTCCACGCCCGCCAGCGCGCGCGCTAGTTCCTGCATCGCCTTCGCCGGTACAATCACCCCGATCTTCTGCCGCGCGGCTTGCGGGAGCTGCGCTTTTCGCAATGCCAAACGACCGCCGTCCGTTGCGACGAACTTGGCCTCCCCACCGTCTAGCACCGTATATACACCGGTTAAGAATGGCCGCGTTTCGTCCGCGGAAACGGCAAAAATGGTCTGGTTGATCATCATACGCATGACATCGGCATCGACTTCGCCCACAGCCTCTCCATCCGTACGCGGCAACGTGGGAAAATCAGTCGCGGGTAAGCCCAGGATCTCGAAGTGACTCGTCTCACAAGTGATCTCCGCCTGCGCACTTCCTTCCGGCGCCTTGATCTCGACCGTCGCCACAGGTAAGTTGCCTATGATCTCGCTCAGAATCCGCGCCGGCAGCGTCAACTGGCCGCCCTGCTTCACCTCGGCGGCCACTTCCACTACTTGCATCGCAAGTTCCAGATCGGTTGCTGTTAATTTGATCCCGTCTTTTTGGGTCTCCATCAAAACGTAGCCTAAAATGGGCATCGTTGTGCGCGCTGAAATTCCTCGTCCCACGATTTGTACTGCTTTCAACAACGCCGTCTGTGGACAACTCACCCACATCGTTTCCCTCCGGAATTAATAATTACAAAACTATACGTAGTACTAATATTGCTGTGGATAGTGTGGACAAGCCGATGCACGCTTACAGTATCAAGGGGAAAGGGGTGTGTATAGCCCGGGGATAGATACGCGGGTCCATCCACAGTATCCCCAAACAGGGCGGAGGTCACTCGGAGTTGCGTAAAGTGTCTATGAGTTTTTTCAGGCCTGCGGCGAGATACGAGTCTTTTGTAAGCGCTTCTTTCACACGATCACACGCATGCATCACAGTCGTATGATCGCGACCGCCGAATTCTTCGCCGATCCGCGGGAGCGAAGCGTCCGTCAGTTCGCGCGCCAGGTACATGGCGACTTGCCTGGGGAAAGCGATTCCTTTGGTGCGACGCTTGGCCCGCATTTCCTCAACGCGCAACCCGAAGTGTTCGGCTGCGGCTTTCTGGATCATCTGGATCGTGACGGGCCGGCTGGCGGAGGCCGGGAGCAATTCTTTGAGGATCTCAGCGGCGAGATCCACCGTCATAGGAGCGCGGGTCAGGCTGGCGTAAGCGACGACGCGGACAAGCGCACCCTCGAGCTCGCGGATGTTGGATTGGATGCGCTGGGCGATAAATTCCGCGACTTCGTCTGGAACGCTCAGGCCGTCAAGTTCGGCCTTATGCGTGTCTCCAGGTCCGGCGGCTGGATGTCGGCGATGAGGCCCCACTCGAAACGGGAGCGCAGACGGTCCTCCAGCGTGGGGATCTCTTTGGGTGGTCGGTCGCTGGTGATGATGATCTGCCGGCTGGCTTCATGCAGCGTGTTGAAGGTGTGGAAGAACTCTTCCTGTGTCCGTTCTTTTCCGGCCAGGAACTGGATGTCATCGATGAGCAGGACGTCGACGCTCCGGTACTTGGTGCGGAACTCCAGGGTCCGGTCGTCGCGGATGGCGTTGATCAGTTCGTTCGTAAACTTCTCGCTGCTGATGTAGGCGACGCGGTGTAATTGCTGGCGATGAACGACGTGGTGCCCGATGGCTTGCAGCAGGTGGGTTTTGCCGAGGCCCACGCCGCCGTAGATGAACAAGGGGTTGTAGGCGCGGGCCGGCGCTTCCGCCACGGCCATCGCGGCTGCGTGTGCAAAGCGGTTGCCCGTGCCGATGACAAACGTATCGAACGTGTACTTGGGGCTCAGCGGGAGTCCGTCCGGTCCGCGCACGGGCGCCGTCGGGGCGGGTGCGGCCGGGCCGTCTTCCACCACGGTCAGTTGAATCGTGATGGCGCGCGCCAGTACTTCCTGCAACGCGCCGTGGATCAGACTGGCATGTCGCGACTCGATCCACTCTTTGGCGTGGCGGCTGGGCACGGAAAACACAAAGGTGTCCCCGCGGACCGCCAGCGGCGTCATGTTCTTGAGGTACAACTCGTACGTCGGTTTGCTCAGTCGGCTCTCGATGCGGCGGAGCGCTTCCTGCCAGATGCCGACCGCAGATGACGTGTCGACGGCCATGACTGTTGCCCCCCGGGATGAGTGCTGGTGGTCATGCCTTACGGCTTAAAGACCTCGCCTAGGACCGCGATGCCTTCTTCCGTGAGCGTGCGTTTTCCACCACCCTTGCTGTCCACGAGCCGCCAGCGCGCCAGGAGATGGAGTTCGCGGTAGGCCGTGCTCTGGCTGACGGCGAGTTCTTTCGCGATCGCCGATGGTCCCGCGGATCCCAGCTCGGCGATGAGCAGGAGGACTTTCTTTTGTCGGGGTGTAGGTTCGGGCCGGCTGGGGTGCTCCAGCACTTGAGGGGAGGCCTTGGGACTTTCGGCGCCGACGGTGAGCGTGACGACGGTGCCGCGGGCGAGGTTGTTGTCAATGGCGATCGCGCCGCCGAGGAATGCCAGTTGCTCTCTGGCCACGGGTAGGCCCGAGCCCACGCCTTTGATGAGGCGGCGCATCTGGGGCGTGGCGGTCGTGAATCCGGGTTGCAGCGCCTTCTCCTTGTCCGGAACGCCTGGTCCCTGGTCAGAGATACGGATCGTGTTCCCGTCGTCCAAGATGCTGATCACGGCGCCCTGGAAGTATGCGTGGATCAGATTCTCGATGATCTCCCGGATGACGATGTACGGGATGCGGCCGCCGCGTTCTCGCCCGAAGTTGTACGTCCGTGCCGCAAGATCGCCCACGAACTCGTGGAATTCGCGCCCGCGCAGCGACACCACCCTGGGCGCGGCCAGCGGCGAATCATACACGGCGAGCCGGACTTCTGGCTCGGCGGCGTCCGCCGGTCCGTCGCTGTCCTGAATAGATCGCAAGAACTCCGCCATTGCCGCCCTCCGTCAGGTCAAGTGGTGCTGCCGCAGGGCGACGGTGCGCGGACATGGGCCGTCTGATCGTGTGAGATGGTCACCGAAGTTTGCCGCCGGGTCGCAAAGTCCTACCCCGGCGAGCGCGCGGAAGCACATTTCACGATACTCCGTGAGCGAGCGAACGGTGACCACGATTGTGGATAGTCCCTGGGGAAGTGACCGGATGTTCGTGCAGCGTGAAGACGCTTCCTGCCGAACACAGGTGCGCGGCGGCGCAATGGCATCCGCTATCCGGGCGCCTTCGCGGAGTTATCCACAGCAATGAAAAATGCTGTGGATAGTCTGAACGGAGGACTGGTGAGAAAGCTCCACGACCGGGACTCCCCATGGTTTCGGGAGAGTGTGTTCGTCACGGGGCCGTTACTTTCCGGAGAATCTGTGGATACAGGGCCGTGTTGTGCCCAGGTTATCCACACCACCCCGCTCGCGCTGAAGCGGTTTTTCCGGCTGTGTTATAGTGGAGGCTGTTCCTCCGAACGCGGGTGAGGGCACGTGCCGAAACGCACATACCAACCGAAGGCGCACCGCAGGAAGAAGACTCACGGCTTCTTGCAGCGGATCCGTACAACCGGTGGCCGCAACGTTCTGCGGCGGCGTAAGGCCAAAGGGCGCTGGCGGCTGACGGTGTAGGCGCCGGCGGCTGCGGGTACGTTGCCGGCGCGGGTACATCCCCTGAGCTCCGTTGCGGCGTTCCGCCTCGCATATCGTGAGGGCCGGCGATTGACCGGCGATGTGGCCGTGTTATACGCGCGGCCCAACGGCCTGCCGGTGACGCGCATCGGCATCTCCGTGAGACGGAGCGCGGGCAGCGCCGTGCGCCGTAACCGGATACGCCGCCGCGTGCGTGAAGCGATTCGTTTGGAGCGGGATCGAGTGGCCGGTGGGTTCGACGTTGTGCTGGTGCCTCGCATCCCGGCAGCCGATGCGCCGTTCACTGCGCTGCGTGAGGCTGTGCGCGGCCTTCTGAGGCAGGCGGGGGTCGTCCGCGGCGCTGGCGAAGGTTTCTAGTGGTGCAGGTGTGATGACCCGTCTGCTGTTGGTCCTGATCCGTGCCTACCAGCGATTTGTTTCCCCCTACACGCCGCCGAGTTGCCGGTTCTCCCCATCGTGTTCGTCGTACGCGGCGGAGGCCATCGCCCGCCACGGGCCCTGGCGGGGAGCGGGGCTGGCGGTGCGGCGCTTGCTGCGATGCCATCCGTGGAATCCCGGCGGCTATGATCCGGTTCCATAGCGGCGCGGTGGTGAGCGAGGAGGACGTGCGCAGTTGATCAAACCCATCGCGGACGTGCTGGTGCAGATTCTGAACACGCTCCACGGCTGGATCGCCAACTACGGCGTCGACATCATCCTGCTGACGCTGGCCATGAAACTCGTCCTGCATCCGTTGACGCGGAAGTCGCTGAAGTCGATGAAAGCCATGCAGGCGTTGGCGCCCCAACTTGCCGTGCTGCGGGAGAAGTACCGCGACGACCCCCGGGCCATGAACACAGAGATGATGAATCTCTACCGCGCCAACAGCGTCAACCCGTTTTCCGGCTGCCTGCCTCAGCTGGTGCAGTTGCCGGTGCTGTACGGCCTGTTCGGCGCACTGCGGCGGCCGAATCTTTTCGGTGGCGAAACCTTTCTCGGCTTGGTGCTCGACAAGGTACCGTGCCAGCATCCGTTCTCGACGACCTGCGTGATCGACCTCGTTCGCCAGCCGGTGTTGCTGGCGATAGTCGTCCTGGTGGGCTTCACCACGTACTTGCAGCAACGGATGACGATTTCCGACCCGCAGCAGGCCCGGATGTTCATCTTCATGCCCGTCATGATCGCCTTCTTCGCACTGAGCTTTCAGGTCGCCTTGTCGATCTACTGGGCCGTCTCGACGCTCGCATACCTGGTTGAGTACCTCGTCGTCGTCGGCCGGCCGAGGCCCACACCTGCCTCTGGGCCGGCCCCCCAGAAGGCCTTACCGTCTCTGCTGCCACAGCGCCCCAAGGGGACGAAAAAGAGATGAGGCAAGTCGAAACAACTGGGCGGACGGTGGAGGAGGCGGTCGGCAGGGCCGCGGGGGAGCTTGGCGTCGAGCGCGATGACGTCGATGTCGAGATCGTCGATCCGGGCGCCCGCGGGATGCTCGGTCTGGGCGCGCGTGAGGCTCGGGTCCGCGTGACCCTCAAAGGCAACCCCGGCGCGATCGCGCACACGGTGATGGCGCGGCTGCTGCAGGAAATGGGGCTCCCCGGGACAGTGCGCGTG
>VBAL01000090.1:9856-10437 GCA_005888595.1 Candidatus Segetimicrobium genomatis | reverse complement strand
GCGTCGTGAACTCGACCGGCGCCGCGTAGCTGTTGACCTGCACCATGGCCGCATCGAAGAACGCCGTGGCCTCAACCGCCAGGCGGAAGAGGTCGAGGGCGGCGCGCCGGCGCGACGGATCCGAGCTGACCAGATCCGGCAAGACGGGGCAGAAGTTGATCACCCGCAGACCGAGGTCATCACACCGCTTCTTGAGGTCGGCCCGCGCAGCCCATACGCCCCGCAGGTTCTCTTCGCGAACGCCCTCCAACTCCACCGCGTCGAAGCCCAGCGCGGCCATCTCCCCCAACACCCGATGAGTGTCCACGATGGATGGCGGATAGCCGTACTTCGAGATCGCGTAGAGCCAGCAGCAGTTGATCTTCATCACGATTCCTCCCCAGGCTGCCGGGTCAGCCGCGTCGAATCCTGACCCGTGATGGTCCGCTCCCCCAAGATCTCATCGGAAAGCCAGCATATCCCCGCCAGGGAGCCCCAGCCGGGCTATCAATTGATCGCGGGAGCGCCGCAAAACCCCCTGTCGTATCTCGAGTTCGGCCTTCTCACGCTTGCGGCCGGGCACCCACCCTTCACCTGGGAGA
>VBAL01000090.1:0-9845 GCA_005888595.1 Candidatus Segetimicrobium genomatis | reverse complement strand
GAGGTCACCGTCTCTGGCGGCGCCGGCGCGCTGGCCGGTACGCTGGGACCGCGCCGTGATGTCTTCGGCGGCCCTCCTGCGGCCCTCTTCGCGCCCGCGGGATCGCGCGTCGGGTTGTCCGCTCTCCACGACGGCGCACGGCTCGCCGTGTTGTCCGTACCGCCTGCGGGAGACCGGCCGCCCTCGCTCATCAGCTCCATGCAGGTCGTGACCCGTGCGGTCGGCAAAGACAGCTGGACCCGCCGGGTCACCAGCGTCGTCGACCAGCGGGTCAGTAGCCGCCTGCTGGCCGGGGAGACGCTCCACGCGGCAGGGCCCTGGTCGTCCTACCCGCCCCACAAGCACGACGCCAATCTCCCCGGCAAAGAGGTCCCCATGGAAGAGGTGTATCACTATTTTGTCCAGCCGAGGGCGGGCTTCGGCCTCCAGATGGTCTACACGGCGCCGGGCGACCCGCATCCGTTCGAGCGAGTGTATCGCGTGCGGGATGGCGACACCGTGGTCATTCCGCGAGGCTACCATCCGGTGGTCGCGGCCGGCGGGTACGCGCTGGCGTACCTGTGGGCCATCTCCGGGGAGCGCGTCGACTACGGCGCCTGGGCCACTGATCCCGCCCACGAGTGGCTCCTCACCTGAACCCCGTCGTGGCGATGCCGCGAATCATGAAGCGCTGCGAGAACGCATAGGCCAGCAGCATGGGGCCCACGGTGATGACCGTGCCGGCCATGAGCGGACCGTAGTTGATGTTCCCATAGGGATCCTTGAAGAGCGCGATGCCCACGGGCAGCGTTCGCAGCCCCTGCGAGTTGATGACGATCACCGGCCAGAGGAAGTCGTTCCAGGAACTCAGGAACAGCAGCATGGCCACCGCGGCCAGCGTGGCCTTGATGAGCGGGGCCACGACCACGGTCACGATGCGCACCTCCCCCGCGCCATCGATCCGGGCCGCGTCGATCAGGTCCATGGGGATGCTCTTGATCGCCTGCCGGATGAGGAACACGCCGAAGGCGCTGGCAAAATTGGGCGCCAGGATCCCCAGGTAGGTGTCCACCCAGTTAAACTTGGCCAGGAACACATACAACGCCACGCTGGTGACCTGCACCGGCACCATGAGCGTCCCCAGGATCAACAAAAAGGAGAAGTTCTGCAGCGGAAACTTGTAGACGGCAAACGCGTAGCCTGCGAAAAGACCGAAGAGCATGGACAATCCTACCGACGCCGTCGCCACCACGAGACTGTTCTTGTAGTACACGAGCCACGGCGCCCGCGCCGAGGCTTCCTGAAAATGCTCCAGGGTCACGTGGCTGGGAATCCACTTTGGCGGGAACGCGATGATGTCCGGCGCCGGGCTCACCGCCGTGATGATCATCCAGTAGAAGGGCAGAATCATCACGCCCGCCCCCAGCCCCACGACCAAATACGTCGTGATTCGCCGGAGCGTCATCAGTACGCCACCTCGAACCGACGGCTGTACACGTACTGGAGCATCGTGACGCCCAGGATGAACAAGAACAGCACCATCGCCTCGGCCGAGGCGTAACCAAACTGGTAGCGCTGGAAGGCCTGGTTGTACAACTCCAGCACGACGACGTTGGTCGCCCGGGCCGGCCCGCCGCCGGTCAACACGTACACCTGATCAAATACCTGAAACGCGAAAATGCTGTTGTAGATGAACACGAACGTCGTCGTCGGCGCCAGCAGTGGGAGGGTAATCCGGAGGAAGCGCTGCAGCGATCCGGCGCCATCGAGGGTCGCCGCCTCGTGGTACTCGTGGGGGATCGCCTGCAGGCCCGCCAGGTAGATCACCAGGTTATACCCCAGCGTTTTCCAGATGCTGAAGATGATCACCGACGGCAGCGCCATCCGGCTCGACAGCAGCCACGGCTGCCCTGGCAGGTGCATGAGCTTGAGGATGACGTTGAAGAGACCGTACTGGGGGTTGTACAGCCACCACCAGACTACCGCCGCGGCGACCGTGCTGGTCACCATGGGCGCAAAGTAGATCGCCTTGAAGAGTTCCTTGAGCGGGAATTCCTCGTTGAACAGCACCGCCAGGATCATCCCCAGCGCCGCGGCGATAGGGACGATGGCGGCCGCGTAGATCAGGGTGTGCAGCGTGGCCGCGCGGAAGATCTCATCGTGGACCAGGCCGGCAAAGTTCTGCAGGCCGAGGAACGTCAGGCGCCCTTTGAGCAGTTCGACCTTGAAGAAGCTGTAGTAGAGGGTCTGTAACGACGGCCACACCCGGAACAGCCCAAACAGCACGATCACCGGCGCAATGAACAGATAGGCGTGGACGTAGTGTCGCCGGTGCATCCGGCTGGGCGCGACGCGCCCCATCTCGTCGCTACTTCGCGGCCTCGTCGATTGCCTTCTGTGCCAGACGCTCCGCCTCCGCCAGTGCCTGCTCAGGCGTCGCCTCGCCGTGCAACGCCTTCTGAATGGCGAACCCCAACGAGTCCAAGACGCCGTTCAGTCCTAGATTGATGGGTAGCCTACGGCCGTAGCGTGCGATTTTCAATAGCGCCTGGTCGTAGCTGTCGGACCTGAACGGGTCCTTCGCCCAGTTGGCTTTATACCGCGGGGTCAGGTCGAACCGGCGGGCAATCCTGTAGTCGTTGATCTCGCTGTTCAACCAGTCCATCGATTTCCACGCCAGTTCGGGGTTCTTCGCGCTCTTGGGCACGGCAAAGAGCCATCCGCCGAGCAGGACGCCCGGGCGGTCGCCGGTCTTGCGCACCGGCGGAGGCGCCATGCCCCACCCGGTGCCCCACGGCATGTTCGGCGCCTCCTTGGGCTGCCGCGCCCGGATGCTGACGGTCTCGCTGATCTGCATCGACGCGATGCCCTGCAGGAGCGCTGCGCGGGGGTCCGGGAAGCTCAGGCTTGTCGTCTTGTCCACATTCAGCATATCCAGGTAAAGCTTGAGCGCGGCCAGGCCGCCGGCGTTGTTGAAGGCGGGCTTGCCGCCGTGTAAGAGGTTGGGGTTGTCAATGATGTCGGCCCCCGCCCCCCACAGAGCCCAGGTGAACTTGTGCACGGTGCCCTGGGGGTTTCCCACATGGCGGATCGCCAGACCGACCCGCACCAGATTCCCCTGGGCGTCGCGCTTGGCCAGTTTCTTACCGTAGTCGCGCAGTTCATCCCACGTGGCCGGCGGCCGTTCCGGATCGAGTCCGACCTCCTTGAACTGGGCTTTGTTCCAGGTCAAGCCGTAGATGTCGTACCCCATCTGGGGGTAGCCCCACATCGTCCCGCTTCCATAGTCGGAGAGATCGACGACGTCCGGCACGACGTCGGCCAGCCACTTCCTGGCTTTGGCCGAGTCCATCTGCTGGAGGAGGTCTTCTTTCAGGAATCCCGGCAGCCAGGACGTGTCGATGAAGAGGATATCAGCGATGTTCCGACCGGCAGCAGCCGCAAAGATCTTCTGCACCATGGTGTCGTAGTCGACGCCAACCATTTCGATCTTCACGTTGTTCGTCGCCTCGAAGGGCGCGAACAGGTTGGGGTCCGTGAACGGGGAGACGGGCCCGGCCGCGATGTCGCCGGCCGGATACCAGAGCGTGATCGTGCGTCGCGGCTGCGCCGAAACATGAGCCGCCGTCACTGCCAGCGCCGCCAACAAGAACCAGACCACGGGTCGCCACTTCATGGTATTGACCACACCCCCTCGATTCGAACGGCATGGAGCTGTGCGCCCCTCGCCAGCCCGCACGACTATTTCGTGGCCGCCCTAGCTGCTCCTTGCGGGTTTCACGAAGGGCATCTCGCCGGCGCGCCAAAATACACAAGGGTCTACCCGGAGGATTCCCTGATGCGCCTCGGCCTGATCGTCGCCTACGCCCGCGTGCACTTTGGAGATGAACCGACGCTGGAGCAGTACGGCGCGTTCGCCGAATGGGCGGCGCAGATGCAGTTTGCGGGGATCGAGCTCGCGGCGTTCAGCCTCGATCATTTCGCCCGAGACTTTTCCGACCCCCAACGGCTACAGGGCTTCCGTAACCGCTGCCACAGTCTTGGCCTGGCGATCACCGCGTTCGAGGCCGGCTTTCTGCGTCATATGACCGTACACCAGGACCCGGCGGTCCGGGCCCAGGCCATCGTCGAGTTGCGGAAGTCAGTTCAGGTGGCGCGCTCGCTCGGCAGCGATCTCATCTACCTCCATTCGGCACCGCATCCGTCCTGGACGATCGAGTTCCGCCGGCTCTACGATGAATTCTCGCCGCCCACGCGCGTGGAAGTCCCCGCCGGATTCTCGTGGGAGGCAGCGTGGGCGCAGTACGTCGGCGTGATCCGCGACCTGGTCCGTGAGGCCGTGGCGGGCGGCGTGCGTCTGGCGTTGGAGGTCCGGCCTTACGAGATGGTCAGCAACGCCGACGGCATGCGCGCTCTAGCGGACGCGGTGGGTTCGCCGGCACTGGGGCTGGTGTTCGACACCGCGCATTTCCTGGTCCAGAAGGAGCTGCTGCCCGTGGCCATCGAGAAGCTAGGCGACCGGATCTTCCTGGTACATTTGGCCGACAACGACGGCGTCACCGACTTTCATTGGGCGCCGGGGAAAGGCGCCGTCCCGTGGGACGGTACGCTGGGGGCCCTGCGTAAGATCGGCTATACGGGCTTTGCCAACATCGACGTGGCCGGGACGTACCAGGACATCGACGCCGAGATCCGCGCGGGACGCGATTTCATTCTGGCGCGGCTCGCAGGCGTCTCTCGCTAGCCTCCGCGCCCTCACCTACTGAAGAGCTGCCGGACGAACTCGATGCCCTGGCGCGCGGCCGAGTCGAAGTCTGGCTCAAATGCCATCTCTAAACCGATACCGCCCCGATAGCCGATCGCGTGCAGCGCCGCGGCCACGGCGTCAAAGTCCAGATGCCCCCATCCCGGGGCGTGGCGGTTGCTGTCGGCGAAATGCACGTGTTCCAGGCGCGGCCCGGCGCGGTGAACCGCAGCGGCAAGGGACGCCTCCTCGATGTTCATATGAAAGGTATCGAGCATCAGCCGGACATTGGGGAGGTTCACCGCTTCGAGAAATGCGACGGCCGCCTCCACCGTGTGCAGGAAGTCGGTCTCGTACCGGTTACCGGGTTCGAGCACAAGCGTCAGGCGTCGCGCCTGCGCCGCGCGCCCGACCTCGCGCACGCAGGCCAGCAGATGGGCCATGGCCTGAGCGTGCCCAAGACCGTGCGACAACTTGCCGCGAACCACACCAATCGAGACCGTGGCCGCTCCCGCACGTTGGGCCATCTCCAGGCAGCGGTGGAATGCCTCCACGGCCTCTTCCCGGACCTCCGGATCCGGGTGCGTGAAGGTGAGCCCCTGCTCGACGGCAAGGAAACCTGAGGCGATGCCGGCAATTGTCAGGCCGTGCTGCCCGGTGAGGGTGCGGAGGCTGTCTGGCTTGGGGTCATCGACCGCCCGCGGCATGATCTCAATTGCATCGTAGCCGAGCGCGGCGGTCCTCGCGATTGCCGTGGGGAGGGGAACAGAGACTCCCGAGGCCCAGAACTTCGAGCCCGGGGCTGCAAGATACAGAGACGTCCTCACTCCATCCATCGGCTCCCGTCCAGGATACATGATGACACATCCCGAAAGAGTGGTCCTTCATGAGGAGAGACCGATGAACCTCACGGATAAAGATCGGGCCTTTCTGGACGCACACCATGCCGCGGCGATGATCACACTACGGGCCGACGGGACGCCACATGCGGTGCGGGTCGGTGTGGCGCTGGTGGACGGCAAACTCTGGAGCAGCGGGACGAAGGAGCGTGTCCGCACCGGGCATCTGCGGCGGGATCCTCGCTCCACCGTGTTCGTATTCGACTCTACCTGGCGCTGGCTCACGTTGGAGACGGCCGTGACCATCCTCGAAAGCCCCGATGCTCCGCAGCAGAGTTTGCGGCTGTTTCAGGTGATGCAGCAGCACATGACGCCCGCTCCCAGGCCTGGGCACATCATGTGGGCGGGGCAAGAACGCAGCATTGATGAGTTCCTGCGAATCATGGTCACGGAGAGGCGGCTGATCTACCAATTCGAGATCCGTCGGGTGTATGGATTAGTCTAGGATGGGCTCGCGGCCGGGGGATTCCCGGCCGCGAGCGTTGACGCATGTCCTACGGGCAGTGTGGCCGGTGCACCTTGATGTTGCCCCCTCCCAGAGTGGTCGGAGGTTGGCTGTCCGAGCCGCCACCAGTCACTGTGATGGTGAACGTATCCAAGCTTCCCGGTTCCCCATTGTCCGTTACAGTGACCTGAAAGTCCACAGTACCGGCACTGCCGGTGCCGGAGCCAGAAATGAAGGTCGTACACCCGGAGTTGAAGGTCGTAACAGACGTGCTCTGGACGGTCAAGCCCGTGTCATGGTTGATGTAGACCAGGTGGCCCATCGTCGAGCCGTCCGGTCGAGTCCCACCGATCATCCCGAATGTGCCCTTCCCGCCCGTGCCGACAGTAATCCAGCCGCCGCCGCTCGTTGCAGCTCCGGTGGGGGGCGAGCCGGGCGCACAGTCGATTCGCGCGTCTCCAATGGCAAGCTTCACCTCGGCCAGAGTCTGGCCGGTGAGCGTGTCGTGAGTCGTCACGTGCAGGGCGGTCACCGAGAGCTCACCAGACGTGCCCACGATCGATGAACTCTGTTCGTTGATGACCGCCGTCCCGTTCGGCAATGACACGGTCTGGTTTGGGGCGCCGGTGACGACGATGGGCTGCCCGTTGATCACGAGGTTTTCGAGCGTCACGCCACCCACGACCACTGGTCCCGCTGGGCAACTTGCATTGCTCCAGGCCGTCAGGAAGTCTGATGTGATCCCGTTGCCCGATACCGTCAGGTTGACGTTGGCCTGCGAGGCGATCGCGTCCGTATCATCCAGACCTACTCCCACGCTATGCAGGGTCCCGGTCGAGAGCGCGACCGCCCCACCGGTGGTGCCACTGGGAATGTCCCCGGAGAGCAGCGATGCTTCGACCTCACCGCCCGACGGGGGAATCTGCCCGGTGGTGACCTTGATGATCAACCCGGTGGCCGGCACAAACACCCACACACCAGTCGCTTCGCCACCAAACGTCGTGACCGCGTGCGCTGGACTGGGCAAGACGACGGAGCCGAGCACCACGACCAGCAGTGCAACGAGAACCTTATGCCACGACCACTCCGATCTCATGGTGTCCTCCTTGGGAGTCACGCGTTTTACCGTCACAAATTTCGTCGCGCAATCCAAGCGCTCGCGTCCACTCTCACCTCCCCCGATCATCTCCGGAAATGACCTGAGTCAAAAACACATGGGTCTACTGTAAATGAAAGACCTCATATCGCAATCGGGGGTTCCCACGGAAGGAAGAAGGGGATTCTACCAATCAAGAATGAGGAGAAACCCTGATAAGGGATCTTCTATTGGAAAATCGAGCGGTGCTGTGCCGGCCGCGCGACAAAAGAGCGACGGGTGAAAGAGCAACCGCCCCCGGGAAACCCCGAGGGCGGCCGTGGACGTTCGGGCGGAACCTTTGTCCCGCCAGCGACTGACTAGGACGTGCGGACGTGCAACCCGCCGATCACCATCCGGGCGGGCAGGCGGCGGCTCTGTGTACCATAGGTTGTCTCTGCGCAGACGCGCGAGCAGAACGGATCCCGGTGCTGCCGCGCGACCGGTGGGATCCGCTTGCCGCACAGCTGGCATGTAAGGCGAACCCGCATCCCGCGGGTATGCCGGTGGAGTGCCTTCATCAACGTCCCCTCTCTTTGCAAACGGGGTCCCCTCTCTTTGCAAACGGGAAGGGCCCCCCTGCCTGAGGGCCCTTCACTTCTTGATAGCAGGATCTGCCCAATATTATAGCACATCTCACCAACTTCCTAAACCGCCTTCGCATCCCGGATAACGAGCCTCGTATAGGGGAAATCCCATGGCTCGAATCAGGGAAATTCCTGATACTCGAACAGGTGATTACCTCAAATATCTGGGGTAAATGTCCGTAGGTGAATCAGGTGAATCCCTACCATCCTCCAAGCCCCATCCAGACGAGCCTTCCCTCCGGCCGCACGTGAACACGACCCGGCAGATTCCGTAGGGAGGTGACAGACGGGTCTATGGCGGTCCTGAATAGGAATCGCGGGATCGGATCCAGGGCAGTCAGGAAAAACTAGGGGAGGATAGAAAATGAAAAGAATGCTTGCCGCTTTTGCGGCCGCACTGACCCTCGCTCTATCACTGGCGTATGGGACTCCGGCGTTCGCCGACCTCAAGGCCGTCGTAAACGCTATATGCGACGCCGACACCAACACGATCGTGGCCACCTTCGGGCCCACTGCTTTTGGTTTCCCTGGTACCGGTGCCGGTGTCGGCTCAGATTGTGGAGGTTTCATGCTCAGCATGGACCAAGCCGGGTGGCATGTTATACACGACTTGCGAACCGGTGGAGCGTGGTGGCAGGGCTCTGCGGGGACGGCGTGCCCCCAGGGTGATGCCTGTTACACATTGATCTTCCTCAAAAATTGACCACGAGCTGCGCTCGACGATCCAAGCAGGAACGGCGAGCGCGCCCCACATCGGGTCAGCGGCTCTGCGAGGGAGCCACGAGTAAGCAGACCAACTGCGGGTGTGGAACGAATCCGATACGTGGAGGTTGACGATGCGTTACGGAGTGTTTCACCGTTGGCTTCTTGTGGTGTGCGGGGTGTCCGTCCGCACGCACCGAAGCTCAAATCCCCGGCAACGTTCCCGGGACTGTGCCTGGAATCGTCGCAGGAACCACGACGGCAATAGGCGACACAGGAACGCTCGCGCCAGGTTCGCTTGACGCTCTGTACAGCGAAGCTGACTCGATCAGCACTTCCCTGGTCTCGGCGGATGTCCCAAGCGCGCGGGTGATCGGCTACAAGGACGAGATTGTCTCCGAATCCTATCTCTCCTCGCTCAACCTCGTCATCGCCGGAGTCACTATAAAGGCTGATTCCGCAGAAGTACAGGCCCGGGCGCGCCTGGACGGCACGTCAGGCTCCGGTACCTCGTACGTGTCCAACCTCTCGATCAATGGAGTGGTCGTCACCGTCGACGGGACGATGAACCAGACGGTCTTTATCCCCGGCGGCCAGCTGGTGATCAACGAGCAGCGGGTCCTATCGGACGGCACCATGGTCGTGAACGCGCTGCACGCGATCGTCTCTGGCGTTGCGGATGCCGTGGTCGCATCTGCGAAGGCGGGCGCCGGCGGCGGGAACGCAAGCGCGGTGCGGATCACGACCTTCTGATCTTCTTGGTCTCCTCAATCATCGGGTGCGTGCCGGGGCACATCCGCGCGACGACCGCCGTCAGCCATCCGCCCAGGTTCTCGACGCTGCTCGTATTGGCGCGGCTGAGCCGGAGCCAAGCTTCCTGGACGGCGTCGTCCGCGTCGCTCATCGAGCAGAGCATCCGGTAGGCCACCGCCCGCAGACGGGTCCGGTGCTCCTCAACACGTTCCGCGCCAGCCATGTGTGCTCGTCCATCGGTCACATTCCTTCGTCGCGTCGTGTCATCATCATAGTGACAAACTGGACCTGGCCGGTGTGACGAGCACAGGCACCCGAAGATCCCGGAGGAGAGCCATCATGCAAGCACGCAGGAAGATTGCGGTAGCGGGAGCGACCGGGAGGGTCGGCCGCCATGTTGTCGACGTGCTCATGGCGGGGGGATACGACATCGTCGCGATGTCGCGTTCCAGCGGCGTGGATGTGGTCACCGGGGACGGTCTCGCAGCGGCCTTAGCAGGCGTGGAGTGCATCATCGACGCGGCCACCGGGCCCTCGCCCGACCAGAAGGCGGCCACGGAGTTCTTCACCGCCGCAGCCCGGAACCTGCACGAAGTCGGAG
>VBAL01000254.1 GCA_005888595.1 Candidatus Segetimicrobium genomatis | reverse complement strand
ATCGTGGCCGACAGCGACCCGGCGCGCGAGTATGCCGAGACCGAAGCGAAGGCGCAGGCCGTTCTCACCGCGCTCGCCCTCGCGCGGCTCGGTGATTGACGGTATTTTGCGCCTGTGTTCAAGCTGCTCTCCACGTCCGGCGACCAATCCATCGACTTGCAGCTCGGCCGCACCCTGGTCGTAGGCCGGGCGGTCACGAGCGACGTTCCCATCTACGATCCGACCATCTCCCGCACGCACGCCGAGATCGCCCTGACCGCCACCGGCATCAGGCTCAAGGACCTGGGGTCCTCCAACGGGACCTTCCTGAACGGCGCGCGGGTCACCGAGGCTGAGGCCGGGGAGAGCGACATCGTGACGTTCGGTAAAGTGGCCTTCAAGGTGATCTCCGTGACGCCACCGGTGCCGCGTCCGCAGGTCGTGCCCGCGCCGTCAGGGTTCGCCGGGAGCAAGCCGTCGCCGGGCGGGACGATCGTGCGCCAGATGCCGGTGAGCAATTCGGGGGGCGTGCCGGCGATCGTGATCGACACGCCGCAGGGCGCCTCCCACCTCAAGGTCTCGGCCCAGTCGCAGGAAGAGCGCCGCGAGAAGAAGCTGTCGCTGCTGCTGGAGATCTCGAAGGAACTGTCGAAGCAGCAGGAGCTGGACCGCCTGCTGGACAAGGTCGTGGACTTCACGTTCCAGATCATGAACGTGGACCGGGTGTCCATTCTGCTTCTGGATGAGAAGTCGAAGGAGCTCGTCCCACGGGTGTCGAAGAGTCGCACGGGGGACGCCAGCGCGGCCAAACACGTGCCTCAGTCCATCGCGCGCAAGGCGGTCGACGACCGCGTCGCGATCCTGTCCGACAACGCCGCGGCCGACGACCGCTTCAAGGGCAAGTCGATCCTCATCCAGAGCGTGCGCAGCGCCATGTGCACGCCGCTGATGGGCTCGGACGGGAACGTCCTGGGCATCCTCTACGTGGACAATCAAACGGCGATCCACTCGTTCGCCGACGAGGACCTGGAGTTCCTGATCGCGTTCGGCGGGCTGACCGCGAACGCCATCGAGATCTCCCGGCTCTCCGACCGCCTGCGGCGCGAGGCGGTGGTGGTGTCCAACTTCCAGCGCTACTTCGCGCCGAACCTCGCCTCCCAGATCGCTCAGCAGGAGGGCGCGGTGCAGCTCGGCGGGCAGAAGCGCCCCGTCGTGATCTTTTTCTCGGACATCCGGGGGTTCACCCCCCTGTCGGAGACGATGGGGCCCGACGCGATCGCGACGCTGCTCACCGAATACTTCACCGAGATGGTGGAGATCGTCTTCGAGCACAGCGGCACCCTGGACAAGTTCATGGGCGACGCGATCATGGCCTTGTGGGGGGCTCCCATCGCCCATGCGGACGACGCCGACCGGGCCATGAAGTGCGCCCTCGACCAGCTTGTTTCGCTCGAGCGGCTGAACAAGAAATGGAAAGAGCAGGACCGGCCCGAGCTCGGCATCGGCATCGGGATCAATTTCGGCGAGGTGTTCGCGGGGAACATCGGCTCCGACCGGCGCCTCGAGTACACCGTGATCGGGGACGCCGTGAACATCGCCAGCCGGCTCTGCTCCATCGCCGGCCCGAACGAGATCCTGATCTCGGAGTCCTTCTACCAGGCGCTCAAGCAGCCCCCCAAAGTCGAAGCGCTCGAGCCGATTCAGGTCAAAGGCAAGACGAAAAAGATCC
>VBAL01000253.1:2388-3021 GCA_005888595.1 Candidatus Segetimicrobium genomatis | reverse complement strand
TCACCGACAAGCTCCACATCGAGGTCCCGTCGCCCGACACGGACCTGGTTGAGACCGGGCTGCTCGACTCATTGCGGTTCGTCGAGCTCTTGGCGCACCTCGAGGAGACGTTCGACCTGACGGTGTCGGTGGACGACATCGAGGTGGAGCACTTCCGCACTACGGCGCGGATCGCGGAGTTCATCGCCCGCCGGCTTCCTCGCCTTCGAGCCGAAGGAGCGGCATGAAGCTTCTGCCTGTGGACCGTCCCGATCTGCTCGCGTTGGCCACCAGCTGGCTGACCCGGGAGGAGAACTGGAAGTGGCTGGACTTTGGCGGCACCGGGCAGCCACCGACGCCCGCGCTGGTCAAGATCATGACGCAGCTGGACACGAGCCTGCTGCGCGTGTTCACGGCGGACGACGACGTCACGCCGATCGGCGTCGCGGGCCTGACTCACATCCATCGCCAGTTCAAGACCGCCAGCGTCTGGGTCGTGTTGGGCGACAAGTCCCACGCCCGTCAGGGCTACTCGACCCGGGCGTACAGCAAGCTGATCACGCTCGGTTTCCACGAATTGGGCCTCGAAGCCATCAACACCTGGGCCGTGGAGCACAACGTCTCCGTCGAGATCGGGCACCGCGCGAACTTTCA
>VBAL01000253.1:0-2381 GCA_005888595.1 Candidatus Segetimicrobium genomatis | reverse complement strand
CACTGGGTCGACGGCAAGCCGTACGACCGCCTGCTGTTCGACCTCCTGCCCTCCGAGCACAGGGAGCTGTGAGTCGATGAGCAACGTCATTCTCGGTACAGGTAGCTACCTGCCCGAGCGCATCGTGACCAACGAGGACCTCGAGGCCATCGGCGTGGATTACGATCGCGCCCGAGCTGGCAACCTCAGCCTGGACCAGTGGGTCCGGTCGCGCCACGGTGCCGTATCACGCCACTGGGCGAGCCCTGGTGAGTGCACGTCCGATATGGCGGCCGTCGCCGCACGTCGCGCCCTGGAGGACGCGCGGCTCGACCAGAGGGACGTCGACGTGATCGTCCTGGCCACGATTACCAACGACTATCGCCTGCCGCAATCGGCGTTCATGCTGCAGGCCAAGCTCGGCTCGAAGGCCCAAGTCATTCAGCTTGACTCTGCCTGCACGGGGTTCGTAGATGGTCTCCTTGTGGCCTGCAGCCTCCTCGACGCAGGGAGGTACGAGACAGCTTTGGTGGTCGGCGCGGACACATCAACCCGCTTGTGTGATCCGAAGGGATTCATGCCGCTCACCATATTCGGCGATGGCGCCGCCGCCGTGGTGCTGCACCACCAGCGTATGGACAACGGCTACGGTGTCCGGTCGTTCGCCACCGGATCGGACGGACACCTCGGCGAATACGTCTGGGTGCCGGGCGGCGCCGGGAAGCAACCTTTCTCACAGGAAGTCCTGGACCAACGGCTCCACTACTGGCAGTTCAAGTTCTCGGAGATCCACGCCTGGGGCGTTGACCGCTTCGCGTTCTGTGCGCTCGAGGCCGTCAAGCGCGCCGGGTTGACCATCGAGGACATCGCGTGGGTCGTTCCACACCAGGCCTCAGTGAATATCCTGTGTGCCCTGGCTCGGCGGCTCGAGCTGGACATGTCGAAGTTCGTGGTCACATACCCGCGCACCGGAAATCTCATGGCCGCCTCTATCCCTGTCGCCTTGGATGAGGCCAGGCGTGACGGCAAGTTCCGGGACGGTGACTGGCTGGTCATGCCGGCCGTGGGTGCGGGCATGGCCTGGGGTGCGGTGACGTACCAGTGGTACGACTACGCGCAACATCGAGCGGACTGAGGCTCGCGTGTGATGGGGCCAACGCTCGGTGCCTCGCCGGGAAGGTTGCCCTTCGCACCGGACCCGGTGCGTCCCGCAGTGCCTCCGCCGCGTACAGGTCGGGTTGCCATCGTCGGCGCTGGCGCGATCGGCTCGGGAATCGCGAGACTGTTGTCGGGACTGGGGGCCACGGCCGTCGTCGTCGCGCCTCGCCGCGGTGGCGTGGCGCGGGCCACCGAGCGGATTCACTACTGGTATGCCTCCGACGTCAGGCACGGGCGTCTCAGTGCAGCCGAGGCCGATGCCGGCCTGCGAAACGTGCGTGTGACTGCGAGGTATGCGGACATCGAGGGAGCGGAGTTCGTGATTGAATCCGTTCCCGAAGAGGTCGCCGTGAAGCAGGAGGTGCTCGCGGCCGTGGAAGCGCATACGTCACCGGCATGCATTTTCGCCAGCAATACCTCGTCGATCCCGCTCGCCGATATCGCGGCCAAGGCCAGCCGCCCGCACAATGTCATCGGCACACACTACTTTTGGCCGGCCCAGCGCTACCAACTGGTCGAAATCGCGAGGGCCGCCACCACCAGCGAACGCACGCTGCAACGCACGCTCGACCTGATCCATTGGCAGGGG
Source organism: Candidatus Segetimicrobium genomatis (assembly GCA_005888595.1). Lineage (GTDB taxonomy): Bacteria > Sysuimicrobiota > Sysuimicrobiia > Sysuimicrobiales > Kaftiobacteriaceae > Telluricultor. The sequence goes on along the minus strand of VBAL01000253.1, from coordinate 655 downwards.
AAGGTACCGCTGCTGGTGCGTGACGTTCCTGGCTTCTTCACCACCCGCATTCTCCTGGTGTACCTCAACGAGGCGGTCGCCCTGGTCACCGAGGGTGCATCCGTAGACGAGGTGGACAACGCGATGCAGGCGTTTGGCTGGCCCATGGGGCCGTTCCAGCTAATGGACGCCATCGGCCTCGACACCGTGCGAGGAGTCCATCACTGGGTCTCGCGACACGTCCGGGATCGGGTCACGCACATGGAAAGCCTCTGGCCGGGATTGGAGGCGGGGCTGCTCGGCCGCGAGGTCGGGGCCGGCCCGACACCGTTCGACATCTCCGTCCGCCCGATCTGGCAAATGATCAATGAAATCGGCCACTGTCTGGCCGAGGGCGTGGTCGCGTCCGCCGAGGACGCCGATCGTGGCGCGGTCCTCGGGCTCGGCTGGCCGCCCGTTCACCAGGCTCCGCTGGCCTACGCGCGCTGGGTGGGCGTCCGCAACATCGTCGAGCAGTTGCAGGCATGGGCCCGGCAATACGGCCCCCGGTTCGCGCCAAGCCCGGTACTGTCCGAGTGGCTTGCCAGCGTCCCGGAGCCTGGAACAAGGCTCTCCTCCGCAGAAGTGTGCGCGCCGCGCTGAAGCTTTTCCACGTGGCCGAATTCGAGCTGTGGCA
>VBAL01000252.1:1117-3208 GCA_005888595.1 Candidatus Segetimicrobium genomatis | reverse complement strand
GGCGGGAGGGACGAGCACGACCAGCCTGGGCGCCCGGTACTGGTTCCCAGCCAGACCGGCCGGGCTTGCTCCTTATGCGGGAGCAGGCGTGAGTTTCTCGACCGGCGCGACGGGCTTCTTCATTGGAGGCGGCGCGACGACCAGGTTGTCCCCCCAGTGGAACGGGTACGTCGGTATCAACCTGACTTCGACCGGCGGCACCAGCACCACTGCCTTTGACGTGGGCGGCCAGTACATCTTCTCCAGCCGCGTCGGGGGTGTCGTGGGCTTGACGGGGTCTGGTGGCAGCTCCTCGCTCTATGTCGGCGTGACCCTCGGCTACTAGTTCGCGCACGAACGACAGCGACCGCGGGCAGAGGCACATCCTCTGCTCCGCGGTCGCTCTAACCCGAGCCCTTACTGGACCTCTGCGATCGCTTTCACCGCCTGATTGAGCGCTTCTCGGGCGGCTTGCAACAGCGCGAGCCTGATGGGCAGCCCCGAGGCGCGCCCCACGAAGGTGGCCTGGAGCGTGACTGCTCCGCTGGCGCCATCAATCAGCCACATCTCGAAGATCGCCGTCGCCATATGCTCCGAGCCTCTCGGGCTTGAACTAGGATCGTCGGGAGCCGCTGAGACCGAAAGCGTATGCCAGGTGCCAATCACGATCCGTGATGCACCAATCGCTGTGGCCAGGGTGGCCGCCCGCGAACGACTGAGGAGATCCAGCGGAGCCACGCCCTGCGTACGCATCGCGGCGCGAACCTCATCGCCTGCCACCACCTGTAGACCATCGCCTGCCCGCGCCTGCAGCTTCTCCTGCAAATACCGGCTCAACCGCGAGGCCTGGATCAGCCTGCCATCAGCACCCTCGTCGGCGAAATCCGCGATGGCGAGAACTGTCCGTGTCTGTGCGGCAGCCGGCCGAAGGCCCACCAGGAGCAATACCACGCCAAGTGCCATCGTCGATAGTCGCTTGCCGCGCATGCCGATCACCCGGTTCCGGCTTTCTTCACGATTGTCCAGATGCCTTTCTCATACTTCACCAGGTCGCCAACCTTGACCTCGAGATAGAAGTCGTCAGGCACTTCGTACTCGACATTGTTGATCTGGATCATATACGCGTTCTTCGCCGGAAATGGAAACTTGCGCTGGACCCACCCCACAATAGTTTGCTCTTCACCCCCGCACGAGGGGGCGATCTGAGCGAGCGCGAGTGAACCGACCACGACCATCAAGAATAGCTTTGACAATGCTCCCACCCCCACCATAATAACAGAGCCCCCGGAGAAAATCCCCGGGGGCTCTGTCTCAGATCACGTGATTACCAGGCGTAGAATAGTTCCACACGATAGCGATCCCTGCCCGCCGAGAGTCCCGTTGAATCCGTCCGGTTCTGGTACCGGACACGGGCATCGACGCTGGAGGTGATCCTGGATCGGAAGCCGGCCTCGTATTCGGTAAATGTAGAGCCCGCCAAGGAGGGGCGGTTGCCCGTCTCGTACTTAATGTACGGCCGGAACTGCGGGCTCAATGTGAAGCCCAAGTTAGCGCCCCACACGTTGAGGTTCTGGAACTCAGTGCTGCATATCGTCTCGCACGAACCCGGGAATACCGGACCCCATGTGACCGGATAGTTCTTGTACCAGACGCTGAGCTTCGGGCTCATACCGCCGCCCATCATGCCGCTCACGTCAACGGCAACCGTCGCCTGGTACGCGGTCTGCTGGGTGCCGGCCGAAGGCGTAAAGGTGGCCCACTCCCCCGTCAGGTTGAACCCAGGGAAGAGATCGCCGGCGAGGTCAACGCTGTACCCGGTGTTTGTGGTAGCTCCGGAGGCCTGGCTCTCATAGTAGTAGTTTCCGCCGATGGTCCAGCCCGCGAGATCAAACGTGGCGCGGGCCATGGAAGGCGTCGTGTCCGGTGGAGTTGGGGGGGCGCGGAAAACGTGCAGGAAGCTGGCGAGTTCGAACCCCACAGGGCCCAACGATCCGCTGACCACCGCACCGTCAACGCCGGTGCACTGAACGCAGCCCACCCAGCCCTCAGTGAAGAGCAGGCCGACCGGACCAAGCACATAGGTCTGCCGGCCGACGCGCCAGTCGAACCCGA
>VBAL01000252.1:0-990 GCA_005888595.1 Candidatus Segetimicrobium genomatis | reverse complement strand
GGCCCCACGACGTACCGAGGGTGCCGCCTCCTGCACCGATGCTGGGTCCGAGCGTGTAGCGATAGTTCAGTTCGCCCGAGACCTTGGTCGAACTCGTCGCGCCCTTCAGCGCGGTTAGCTCTTCCTCGACCGCTGTGACCCGTACGCCGAGGGCCGCCAGTTCTGCGCGGAACTCGTTGACGAGCCGCTGGATGGTCTGGACGTCCGCCCTGGTCACTTGAGGCGCTGGCGCGGCTGCGGCCGGCGCGGGAATCTTGATGGCCTCGATGCGCGCCAGGATTCTGGCGACGATCATGGCCACCTCGTATCGGGTCACTCCCCGATCGCCTTTGAAGGTACCATCGGGGAAGCCCTCGATGATGCCCTTCGCGGCGAGCTCAGCGATCGCGTCGAACGCCCAGTGGTCGGTCGGGACGTCCGCAAACGGCTGAGCAAACGCTGGGGAGACAACCACGAGCACGAGGAGTGTTGCAACTAACACTGCGAGAGTCCTCATCTGCCCGTTACCCCCTTGAGTTGGGTGATCAAGCCCCCGCCCGCGCCGCATGCAAACGAGTGTCCAAGTTTTCTCTCTGCTGCAGCGATGGCTGGTGGCTCACTGTCGCCCACCGTACGCGCACAGGCGGATCCTTTGATTGCCGCCCCCTCTCTTCCGCCTTTGTGCCGTCATTCGAACGGCAGGAGACATTTTGATGAAATTCCATTCGATCAGGACTGCCTGTCGTTGTGACTTCGGCCTGCACGTGGACCGGTCGGGGATGCCGCTGGGGTAGGTGAAGGTGTGTCGTAGGCGCTAGCACGCCCGCCTTGCCCGACTACCTGTCCAACTGGGAATACTCCGCCTCTGGCGGAAATCCTCCCTCAGTCTTGCAGCGGGACCAAGTTTTGTTAGGCTTACCTCCTGCGCTCCAGAAACTCCTCCAGGATGAGGGCCGCGGCGTAGTCGTCGTACGGCCTGGGCGGAACCTGCATGGATAATGGGAGGAGCCG
>VBAL01000251.1:381-2484 GCA_005888595.1 Candidatus Segetimicrobium genomatis | reverse complement strand
TCACGGTGTCGTACCCGACCGTGCGGGCGCTTTCCCGGCCGGTCACGGCCGTCAGCACCCCGAGGGAGACCCCGGAGGCGAGACGCCCGGTCACCTTGGCGGCACCGAGAATGGTGCTGTTGTGCGGGTAGTCCACGAAGTCGCCGCTCACCGCCCCGCGCGGCGGCGCGCCGATCCGACGCGAGTAGAAGTAACTGGGCCCGTTGCCGCGGAGCAGCTGGCGGCCCTCGGTGAAAAACGGCCGCTTCTCGTCGAAAAAAACCTCAAACGCCGAGAGGTTCACCACGGCCGGGTCGGCTTCGACTTGGCCGAAGTCCGGGTTCACGGCGCCGTCGAGGGTCAGGTTCGGCCCGAGTCCCATCTTGAGGTCGGCGCCGGCGCGCGCGCCCAGGTTCTTGCCATCGTCGAACGGGTTCTTGGGATCGCGCGCACCGGTGAGCGTCGAGGTGCCGGCGGTGTACGGGAGCAGCTCGAGGCGCCGGGACGGCTTGAGGCCTTGGATGCCCACCAAGTCGCCCATCCAGGAAGACCAGCCGGTCCGGTTTGTCGGCACGGGGATCCAGAACACGTCCTCATTGCGCGACGGGATCCAGTGATCGGCGTTGAAGCCCCACACCTGCACCGCCCGATCGTTGAACCGAAGCTGGGAAAAGGGAATCCGCATTTCCGCCGTCCAGCCGAGGGAGTCGATGATGGCCTTCGCCTCCCATACCGGATTGAAGCCGCCATCGACGTTGTACTCGTTGTCCTGCGGGTGGTAGAAGTCCATCCGGACGCCCGACGCCGTCACGCCAAACGAGTAGGCGGTGCGGCGGTCGTGGTACGTATCGAACGACACCCACAAATGCTCGATCTGGGAGGTGTCGTCGCGCCGCGCCAGCGGAGCCTGAATCTTGGATGGGTCGCGGCTGTACATCCGCGCTCCCACGTACAGCGCGCCGTCATCGTACAGAATGGCGATGCGCATGCTGTCGGTCGGCGGGGCGCCCCCGTGCGGCATCTTCTGAACGAAGTCCCGGATCCAGCGCGCCTCGGCCCAGACCGCGTCGTCCAGACGGCCGTCGACCCGAACGGCGTCGCCGGGCACCCGCGTCGCCACAACCTGCTTGCGCGGCGGGGCAATCCCCGCAGCGGCAGTCTGGGCGCAGAGACGCGGAGGGATCGCGGTCGCGGAGAGCAATGCCAGGCACGGCCAGCGGAACACAACAGACCTCGCGAGGGAAGGGTGTTGCCAAGTTAGACGCGGCCGACGGCCCTACCGTTGCAGGACGGGGCGGGTTTCAGCGCCCGCCAACAACCTCAGCTTCCACGGTGGGTGAAGTCTGGCGCCGATCCCGCACCATCCGGAACTCGGCCAGAGTGGGGGCGAGCGGGACCTCCTGTGCCGGAAGGAGGATCTTGAACGTCCCCTGCCGGCGCTTCACCGGCGGCTCCATCGACCCCACCATCCAGCGGGCGAACCATCCATAGCGGAACGGACCTGGCGCGAGGCGGCCTCGGGCGCGCGCGGCGGCGATCGCGCGGTCGAACGCCGGAATCGTCTTCCGCACGGACACGTTGAGGTGATCGAAGCACTGGGCGATCGACCAGCGATCGGGGCCGGGCCGCCAGTTGAACTGCGCGTCCGTCATGCCGGTGAGGAACGTCTCCGCCTCCCGCTTGACCGCCTCGATCTGCTGCAGGTATCCGGCCAGCTCCTCGTTCATGGTTTCGCCTCCCCCGACGAATATGCCACTTTCTTGCTGGACGTGAGGCGGGGTCCTAGGTTTCGCGCGTGCTCGAGGATCTCCGTCCCGGTTTCCGCGCGCTGGCGCAGACGGTGGTGCCGGACGCGTCTCGGCTCGACGCCGCGGGGTGGACCGAGGTGGAGGGGATCGTCGAGCGAGCGCTGGCGTCGCGCCCGCCAGCGCTGCGCCGCCAGCTCCGCCTGCTCATCCGTGCGCTGGAGTGGCTCCCCTTCCTCTATTATGGCAAGCGCTTCTCCGCGCTCGATCCCGTGCGCCGCAACCGCTTCCTGCAGCGAATCCAGGATTCGCCGCTGCGCCTCGTGCGGCGGGGATTCTGGGGACTGCGGACGCTGATTCTCCTGGGCTACTACGGGCG
>VBAL01000251.1:0-346 GCA_005888595.1 Candidatus Segetimicrobium genomatis | reverse complement strand
TGAGCACCTACACGTACGACGTCGTCATCATCGGGTCCGGCGCGGGGGGCGGGACAGTGGCCCAGGCGCTCACGCCTCTGGTCAAGGGCGGCCGCCGGGTCCTGGTGCTGGAACGAGGGCCACGGCTCGCCGACGACGAGTTCACCGGACGCGAGCTCGAGATGGCGAGCCAGCTGTACGCGGACGGCGGCGGGTTTCTCACCGCCGAGGGGACGATGACGCTCGCGTTCGCGCACGCCTACGGCGGCTCCACGGTGGTGTACACGGGCACGTCGCTGACGGCGCCGGAGCGGGTGATCCGGGGCTGGAGTGTTCCCGGACTGGACTACGCCGACCTGCTGCGCCG
>VBAL01000250.1 GCA_005888595.1 Candidatus Segetimicrobium genomatis | reverse complement strand
CTCGGCATCCTTCTGTTGGCGAACCAAGACTGACACCCGAATCGTCGAATACGATCTGTGCATTCCTGTGCCGGCGGCGGGAGCGCGACGGCGTCTGAACGAAGAAATCCCTGACTGCCTTCCTCGGCGGCCGCGATTCAAGGGCGTGCTGAATTTCCGAGCGCGGTGTCCAGATCACGGAATCCTCTGGTCCACTCCCACCCATGAGATGAGCGACAAGTAGCCTCTCCTTTCGCCGGAACGGTTATATGCGGAAGATCCGGTGATGGGTCCAGAGCGATCCGGTGCGCGGATGGGATGCCCGCACCTCGAGCTTCAGACGGGATTGCCTCCATGCGAACCGCAACCGAGACGCCGATTCGACGCGCGCCTTGGGGCCGGAAGAGCTTCCTCGCGCCCTTGCCGATTCTGTCGGTCGTCCTCTTGGTCACGGCGATCGCTGCTCCCGGCCTTCTGCACATGACCGTCACGATCCTCAACGACGGCAATCTCACGATCACCGCGTCGGTCCAGAACGTCGTCCACGCGTCCGGACCGACCGGAAAAATCCTTGGAATCGTGACGGTGACCAACCATGCCTCGACCACCACCCGGATTACCGTGTCGATGGCTCGGATTCAATCCCTCGCGCCCCCTGGCTCGGAAGGGGCCGGTCTCCCCGACAGTCGATTGGACACGAACATCACGATTCACGTTCCCCTGGATGTCCCCGCGGGAGCGACCGTCACGGTCTCGTTCTCGGGGCCGTTCTCCGGAAACGTGCTGAGCCTCACGATGAGCGACTCCTTCCGGATTGCGCCGATGATCACGTGGCTCAGCGTCCCCGCCTCGGGCTTGCCCCTCGGGCCGTTCACCTACTCCCAGGTGAAGGTCTGCTCCGGCCCGGGTCCCTCTCCCCCGGCCGCGTACTGGGTCAGCGCATCCTGCGTCAACGCTTAGCCCACACTCGCCCGTCGCGCAGCCTTCGTAGCCCGGCCGAGGTGCAGACTTGAAACGTAGCCCGACAGCATCATGTTCGGCGCGACGAGTAGCTTGCCGAGGACGCCCGCGGTGAACGTCGACCCGAGCAGACCGCCGCCCAGGACGGGCAGAAGCGCGGCCACGATCAGAATCGTCGACAGGAGCGAGACGCCCGCGCCGAGGACCCAGACGTACGCCGGGAGTCCCGCGGTCCACTCCCCCTCGGTCGCACGCCGATAATCCACGGCGACCAGCACATGGGTCGCGAGGAACACCGCGGCGGCCGCGATCCACCAGGCGAAAAGCTCGCTCATACTCGCCCACGATGCCTTCGCGAGGGCGAGCGCCCCCGGATCCGCGCCGAGCAGTCCCAAGAACAAGTCCTGGAGGTCCGTCCCGATCGCGAGGGGGAGTACGAAGCGCCAGTACACGGACACGCCTGCCCAGAGGATGAATCCCCAAGTGATCGCCAACCGACGACGAGTCCAGCCGAGCCCCTGTTCCCGCGTCAGCCCCGCGTACGCGGCCGCCAGAAGGAGGACTCCGGGAATGTCGAGGACGAAGGCGAGCCAGGCCAGGAGGCCGGCGCTCAACGAACCGACCGGTCCGATCACATTGAGGACGACCGCGATGATCCAGAGGAGGTTCGTTGCCAACAGCAGGGCGGACGCCGCCGTGAGTCGCGCGGCCGAATCGCCGAGCCACCGAAGCGGGCGTTCCCCATTCGCCAACCCTTCGTTCACGTCCTGGGGGCTCGGAACCCGGGGACGCCTAGTAAAGGGTTTCTGCGATCCGTTTGTTCTGTCTCGTCGGCCGTTGCATCGAGCCGGGGCGCGAACCGAGCGACGGGAGGTGGGCGACTCCCTCCTTGGCCGCGAAGGCGGGGAACGGAGCGACCGAACGTCCGCTGTGAGAGGTTCTATCGTCTGGTTGGCGGCGGA
>VBAL01000249.1 GCA_005888595.1 Candidatus Segetimicrobium genomatis | reverse complement strand
CGGCGCACGTCCTCGATGGAGCGGTCGTAGTGATTGTTGATCTGCGCCCACCCGGTGATCCCGGGCCGCACGCGCTGCCGGCTCTCGTAGCCGTCGATCATCTCGCGGAGCTCGAGAAAGATCTTTGGCTGTTCCGGCCGCGGGCCCACGACGTTCATGTCACCGCGCAGCACGTTCCACAACTGCGGCAGCTCGTCGAGCCGGTACTGCCGCAGCAACCGCCCGATGGGCGTCACCCGCGGGTCCGCGGGCCTCGCCCAGACCTGATCGTGGGCGCGGCCCGGGCGCGTGGCCATCGTCCGGAACTTGTAGATCCGGAACGGCGCGCCGCCGTGGTCCCAGTCGCGGCGATGGTTCAGCGATACCACCTTGGGATCCCGCCGGTCGAGGCCGATGCGCGTCTGCGTGTAGAGCACCGGTCCTTTGGATGTCACCTTGATCAAGACGGCGATCAGGGCCATGAGTGGCGCCGCGAGCACCAGGCCGATGGCGGCTACCACGACATTGAGCAGGCGCCGAGGCAGCTCCGCGACCGGGCAGAAAACGGTCGCCGGCGCCGGCTTCCAGACCAGGCGAAGGCTGCGCGGCTGCCATGCAGGTCGAGCGGTCTGAACCGCGATGCTGGTAGCGGGTGGCATTGGCCACCACGAATGGCAAGCCGCGTGCAGCGGGGCACCTTTCTAGCCTGCCGGCGTAACCGTCGTGGTGACAGAGCCTTGCTGGGCCGGGGGATGGTGTTGCGCGCCTGCGGCATGGTGGCAAGGCGACGGCGCTTTGTGGGAACGGCGCGACAGTCGCCATTATCTTTGGCACGACCCCTCGGGAGCGTCCGGCTATTCGTCCGCTGATCGACATCCAGCCCCCCGTCGAGCGCGCCTATCTGATGGGCGCGCCGCGCAAAGGCAGCGACGACGCGCTGCGCGCCGAGGAGCATCTCGACGAGCTGGCGCGGCTCGCCGACACCGCCGGCGCCGCCGTCATCGGCCGCACCTTCCAGCGGGTCGACGCCCCCACACCGAACTACTTCCTCGGGGCTGGCAAGGTCGAGGAGCTGAAGAGTCTGCTGGGCGCCGCCGGGGCGACGCTGCTGCTATTCGACGAAGGCCTCTCCCCGGTGCAGGGCGTCAACCTCGAGCGGGCGCTCGGCGTCCGCGTGATGGACCGGACCGAGGTCATCCTCGACATCTTCGCGACCCGCGCGCGCAGCCATGAAGCGAAGCTCCAGGTCGAGTTGGCGCAGCTCGAGTACCTGTTGCCGCGTCTCACGCGGATGTGGACTCACCTCTCGCGGATCCGCGGCGGCATCGGGCTGCGGGGCCCGGGCGAGACGCAGCTCGAAACGGACCGGCGCGTCATCCGCAAGAAGATCTCCACCCTACGGCGGCGGCTCGAGGAGGTGGCCGACCACCGCGCCAACCAGCGCCAAGGACGGCGGGACCTGCCCAGCGCCGCCCTGGCCGGCTACACCAACGCCGGCAAATCCAGCCTGCTGCGCGCGCTCTCAGGGGGAGGGGCCGACGTGTTCGTCGAGGACCGGCTCTTCGCCACCCTCGACACCCTCACCCGCGAGGTGGACGTGGGGGACAACTACCGCGTCCGCCTCACCGA
>VBAL01000248.1 GCA_005888595.1 Candidatus Segetimicrobium genomatis | reverse complement strand
CACTCATCGCCAGGCCCACTGACCGATACGAATCGGAGAACGACGCGAGGCCTTAGGGCTTGCGCTTCCGAACTAGGGCAGCGATACCCACGAGAAGGGCCACCACGGCGACGGCGAGCGCGGCGTAGCTCACGGTCAGGAGCGTGCTCGACGTGTCGACGACGGCCGGCTCGACGATGACCGTCCCGACCATCCCGACCCAGGAGCGGTCGACCTGGTATGCGTGGACCTTACAGAGGTACGTGAACGTTCCCGCGGAGCTGAAGGTGTGATTGAAGGTCGTGTCGGGGACGAACAGCACGGGCGGCGGCCCGGGCGGGAGGTTCGGGCTCGAATCCCACGCGATGCCTCCACCGGGGGCCGGCCCGGTGATCGTGTGCGGCTCCGTGGGGTTGGCTAGCCTCCATTGGACGATTGTTCCCTGCACGACCGTCATGTTCTCCGGTGCGAAGGCTTGCACGGCGTACACGGAGTCGCCCCAGCCGGCCGTCGCTTGAACCGTGACCGTCGAGACCCCGGCGACGACCACCAGCGTGCCGGTCATCCCCGGGTGAATCTTGCAGAAGTAGTGGTACGTTCCTGGGGCCAGCCCGCTCGTATCGAGTTCGTACACGGAACCTGGTGCGAGGAGCTTCCCCGGTCCCATGTCGGCCAAGGCCCCCGCGGGGGTGAACAGCGGACTCGAATCGTATGTGAAGCTGCCGTTCGACAAGGTATCCGCCGACGTGACCGTGTGGACGCCGCCGACGAGATGCCACTTGATGGTGTCTCCGGCCGTGATTCGAATCGTCCCGGGCGAATAGCCGTTGAACCACACGACGCCACCGGGTGCGAGAGGTGCTCCTGCGGTCACCCCGCCGATATACACGTCGTGCCTCGTCGCCGCAAAACTCCGCGACGCGGAGAACACGAATGTCATGAAGATCGCGACGGACACTACGGCCGCAACTCGCAGCCTACGGGATGTTTGTCTCCGCACCTACTCCACCTCCTGCGGGGGAATCACACGACGGTATTTAATGTGGTCCCGACGACTACGGTCCCTCGGGTCTTCCGCTCACGAACGGACACGGCGGACGGGCCCTCGACTGATTCCGATGTGCTCCCCTGGCCGCTGGAGGCCTACGCGGTGAAACGGTCGACGGCCCTTACCCTCGGTCACGAGCCTTGGTTTTGAGGCCGTCCTCCGCCGCGAGACCGTGATGGGCCGCGCTCAACGGTTGCCGGCCTTTCTATCGCGTTCCATTCTTGCCCAGTACTCCCCGAACAGCTTGTCATCCGTGCCGACCTGTTTCCGAATGTCGAGACCAAGCTGGCGGTCGGACCCTATCTTCGCCACTTTCTTGAGCGTCCAAGTGTAGTACGCGAGCGCCGCTTGAATAATCCATGTGGCCAGAAGGGCGACGGACGTCTCAAGATCCATGAGTCCAGAATCATCACATGAGGATAAACCTCAGCCGTCACCCTCATCCTTAAGGAAAGGGCCGGGCCTCGTGGCCAGGCTTGGGTGGGGAACGAGGGCTGCAACAACATGATCGAACAGAAGGGGGGCGGACGTGAGGTACCTGAGCGTTATCGTCTCGCGGTTCGAACCCGATCCTGCCGAGAGCGCTCCAAGGCATCGAGGTCCGTGGTCTCTTCCCGAAGCCATTCCTCGTAGAGCGGTGTGCGCTCATACCTGTCCGGGTGGAAGATCTCCTCGAATGACGATTTCCGGCCATGTTGTCGATGGACCAGCAACCCCGACATAGCTCCGGCCATGGTGTGTGCCCCTCGAAATGCGCCTTCGAGGGAGCCGCCCAGCTGGAACCTCGAAGGACACAGAGATCCAGATGGACCTGGACTCGGCCCGGTACGCCGCCCAGAAAGGCGAAGGCGGAGATCGACGAGCATAGTTCTCGCCTCGCGTTTCGTCGCGATCGCGACAACCGAGCCGGAGCATTCGCCGCTTGTTGACGGATGACGGTTTAGACCTTGTTCGTCAGCCGCCGATAGCTCTTGCGTGCCCTCGTGATCGTGGAAATCACTTAGACCATGCAACGCCTCGCCCTCCCTTGGGTTCAGCACGAGGGCGTGGTAAAGGAGACGACCACCGATGACGTGGCGACCTTGGAACAGGAAAACGTTTGAGGCGTGACGTGCCAATTGGGAGGCTGAGAGATCCTTGATTAGTGGCATTCAATTTCGTATCGAGCCGCGCCTCAAAAAGGTAAGGTGCCTGGCCCTTTCGGAGCGGGCTTGATGGGGAACGAGGGCGTCAGAACACAGAATCTGAACAGAAGGGGGCCACCGATAGATGGTTGAGCAAGTCGACCGTCCCCTCCATCGCGGCTTAGGCGTTTCGAGATGTCCCGCTGGAGGTACGACAGGGAATTCATGGTGGAACTCCCTCGGGTGAGTGGCAAGATACGGGTTGCGTTCGAAACCCTTGCGCCATACGATGACGACGATCCGCTTCATGGACTCTTCGCGTGGATTCGGCTCGTGATCTGGACGAACCGGGAAGGAAAGCAGATGCCGCACGTCAATGCCGCCTCCGAGCTTGAGAAGCTGTTCCGGGCGCGGCTCCAGGCATTTCCCGACCCCCAAACCGGCGGTGAGCTCTCCCTGTACCTCACCGACTACGAAGTTGGGAAGTTCGAGTTGAGGCCGGGAGAGGCTTCATGGGACGGGGAGATCGTGCCCCCGAACACGTTCCTCGAGTACCTCGGCAGGGAGGATTGGCGTCGAAAACAGAGGGAAAAGGCCGGGCCGTGAAGCCCGGCATGTGGCACAGGAGCCGAGACCACCTCTCGGAAATCTGTACTCCCTCCCTCCATGAATATGGGTCCGTCCGGATTTG
>VBAL01000239.1 GCA_005888595.1 Candidatus Segetimicrobium genomatis | reverse complement strand
CGGATTCCTACCGAACCTCCACGACTACGTGCTCGCCTCGGACCTCGTGATCACGACGGCCGGCAAGGGGACGATTAACGAGGCTCGGGCCGCCGGGACTCCCATCATCGCGATTCCTCCGAAAGGCCACGCGGAGGCAGAGCGGAACGCGGCCTCGCTCGGCTACCGATACGAAGACCTTCACCGGCTGAAGCAACTAATCCCTGAGAAGCTCGCACTTGGCCGCTTGCCGCCCATCCCCACCGGAAACGAAACGGCGGTCCGGCTCCTCACCGAATTCCTCGAGTCCATCCGATCGGCGGCCTCATCGGGTGACTCGAGCGACCGTTAGTGGTCTTCTGTTGTATCTCGCTCCTCGGCGATGAACGGGACCCCGAGAGCGTATCGGGGATTCCCTTCTGCCAGGATGCCAAGGCCGATGAAGATCGCGAGATTGATGAGTCCTCCGCCCAACGCGAAAAGGACGGCGCCGCTGCCAATCGTGGGGCTGCTCAGTTGCAAGGCGACGCCGAGGACAATGATAAAGACGAGGAAGGCGGAGAGCATGAACGTGAACGCGACCTCCCTCGCGAGCGCCACCTCCCTCGCCCGTGCCGACTGTCTCCAGCCGAGCGTGAAGTCGATGTGTGGCCGGCGCCCGCGGCGGCGCACGTGACGGCGGGCAATGACGACGAGGAACCCGCCGATCGCCGCGGCGACGAGAAGCGCCCATGGACCAAGGACGAACGGTCCGAGGAACACGAGGAGCAGGTACGCAAAGATCGCTGCGATGAACACGGACAAGATTCCACGGTGGGCGGGGTGCGCGCGCTTCGCCAATGTCTACCTCGGTGGTTCTGTACGCGTCCTTGGGTCGAAAGAGATTCCGGCGGCCGAGTACTCGCCTCGCGCGTCTCCATCACACCAGGCGAACGGGAGCGACGAGGCTGCCGTCCACCTCCGCAAGATGCGGCCGACCGGCAAGCGCCATCGCCAGATCCAATTCCGACCGGAGATGATTGAGGACGGCTTGGACTCCATCCGCGCCCCCTAAGGCGAGACCCCAAAGGACCGGCCGGCCCACGAGGACGGCTTTCGCTCCGAGCGCCAGCGCCTTGAGGACGTCAGTCCCTCGGCGGACGCCTCCATCCAAGTAGACTTCCGCCCGCCCGGCTACGGCTCGCACGACGTCCGGGAGGACGTCCAGCGTTCCGAGCGTCGAATCGAGCTGGCGCCCGCCATGGTTCGACACGATGATGCCCGCGACGCCGTGCTCGGCCGCGAGCTTCGCGTCCTCCGCGGTCATGATGCCCTTCAAGAGGACGGGGAGGCGGCTGATCGATCTCAGCCAGTCGATGTCCTTCCAGGTGAGGGATTCGTTCAGCAGATCGGCGACATACTTCGCGAACGCGGAACCTCTCTCGGCTTCCGGCATTCCCTCGAGGCCAGCGAGCTTGAGGTTCGCGATTCCCATTCCGGGCGGGAGGGTGAACCGGTTCCGCTCGTCTTTCTCTCGCCGCCCGAGGAGGGGCGTGTCAACC
>VBAL01000238.1 GCA_005888595.1 Candidatus Segetimicrobium genomatis | reverse complement strand
AATGGCTCCGTTGAAGACCAGGTCCGGGCGGCCATCTTCGTTGACGTCACCGAGAACGAGCGACTGAAAATCCGTGCTCTGCGAGGCAAGGTTTACTGGACCTCCAGTGAAATTGCCCTGCCCATCACCATGGTAGATGTACACCCCCCAGCGCTGGAACGCCGCGACCAGGTCGAGGTGCCCGTCGTGATTGCGATCGCTGATAACCAGGGCCCGACCCGGCATGGTGCGTCCCGGGCGGGCCTCGGGGAGGGTGGTGTGCAGCGTCCAGTTCCCCGCCCCATCACCGAAGTACACTTCGATCCCCGCGTTTCGATACCCGAGCAGAATCAGGTCCAGATGACCGTCCCCGTTGACATCGGCGAGCTGGGCTGCCACATGCCCGTCTTCCCGCCGCAGCACCTTTTCCGTGAACCCGCCCCGCCCGTCGCTGAGCAGTGTCTGGACGCCACCGAAGTGGCTGGCGACGACGATGTCCGGGAACCCATCCCCATTGATGTCCCCGGTGGCGAGAGCGCCGTAGCCGACGTCGGTCCAGGTGGTCGTGACCGGGTTGAAGCCGCCTTTACCGTCCCCGAGCCAGATGTGGAGGGAAGGGCTGGCGAGCCGGGCCGTCGCGACGAGGTCGAGCTGGCCGTCCCCGTTGAGATCGACAAGCAGGGGTTGAAAGCGCCACTCCTTGCCCGCTCCCAGGGTGAGGGCCAGTGAATAGTTGGGAAGAGTCGGCGCAGATCGGGGGACGGTGGCGCGGCCCGCAACCACGCATATGGTCGCGAGAAACCAGCGCGATCTTCTGCCAAGCCCGAGCATGACCGCTAAGAGATGTCCTCTTTTCTCACGCTTCGCCAGCGGAGACCGCACGAGGGCTGGGCGGTGCCCAGCCCCCTTGCGCTGAGAAGGCGAGAGTTCCCTACGGCTGGAAGGTCGTTGCGACCGGGTTGCCGTCGTTGAACAGCGAGTACGCAAAGTCCCGATCGAGCCTAAGGCCGCCGGTAGCGTTGAAGAACTCCTTGGTCTCGATAATGCCCAGGAGGGTGACCGGCACACCATTCTGCTCAGCATAGGTGGACGCGACGAGCCCCTTCCTGCCCATCCTTTGCTCCGTGAAGCCCGTGTTGATGTCGGTCAACCGTTGCTCCGACCAGCAGTAGAACGACGTGCCAGCGTCGACGAACTGCTCATCCGGGGTGTAGAAGTCTAGACCCACGTTGGTAAGCGGGTTCGGCCGGTTGGAGGCCACATCGAGCGTGAGCAGAGTGAGGTCCGTCTCGACGTTACCTTCGGGTGGAAGCGCATTTTCATACCTGATGGTCCCGAAGATTCTGCCCGTGACCATGTGGTACTCGTTCCCGTCGAAGTCCAGGTGGCCATCCCCGTTCAAGTCGGTCGGGTCGCCGGTGCTCACAACGCCATCGCCCGCCTGGATCGGGATGGCGTTGTAACCGCGAGCGGACAATCTATTGGTCGGATCGGTGCTGGGATCCCGGAGGATCGCGTCCCCGATCAGCCCGTCAAACTTGATCGCGGTGTCGTTGCCGTCGATCGCCCACACGATCAGATAGCCTCTGTCGCAGGGGGGCACCGGAATCGTGGTGGTAGCGTTGCTCGGGAACGCGTTCGCTGTTACCACGCCGGCAACGACCACTACGCCCTCGGGATTGAAGTACAGAGTCCCGCCGACCGTCGTTTCGAGGTCGAAGCTCGTCTCCGCGCAGGCCGGACAGACCCAGTGGGCCCGAAGCCGGACCGCTTGGTTTGCTCCGCAGGTTGCACCCTTGGGGCACCTGACGCTGATCTCGAGCTCGGTCCTAGCCAGTGCAGCCTGCCCGGTCACAGGCGCGTCGGTGAACGTTCCCCGGATGAACTTGGGGAAGACCAGGACGCTGCCCGGCTGCTGAGAATCATTCGGCCAGGCCGCGACCGGCGCTGCTACGGCGACATTCAGCAACACATCACTGACCCCCGGCCATGCGGCGACCGGTACCCTCGGCCGTGCCGCAAGCGGCGCGGCCAGTCCGACATTGAACAGCACTAGGAATAAAGTGACGGCTTTCATGTTCAGCTCCTTTGGTCCGTGTGCGCGGCTCGCGACACGTGTTCGCTAGAATTTCGCTACG
>VBAL01000237.1 GCA_005888595.1 Candidatus Segetimicrobium genomatis | reverse complement strand
TCTACCACTGAGCTACGCCGGCCCGGACAGATGAATGATAGCAAAGCACCCTCGTCGGGGAAAGGGCGCGTGGGCGGGAGGGGACGACCCTCGGACGCAGGACCCGTAACTGAGTCACTCCATAGCCGCCCTGCCGGGTCCCAGTTCGAGGGTCGACCGGTCTCGCCGACGGAAAAGCGCATCAGGAGATTGCTTCGTCGCTACACTCCTCGCAATGACAGAGAAGAGGTTACGACGCAGCAGGGTAGACGGGCGAGAGCGGGCGGTCTCGCCGCCGGAAAGGGTCGCACCAGGAGATTGCTTCGTCGCTACACTTCTCGCAATGACAGACCTGTGCGGGGACCCCGCGAAGGACGCATCTGCCATACGCCGAAAGCGACTACTCGACATGAAGCTGGGAACCGTTCCGAAGAACTGGGATCGTCGGACCAGCATCGTCGCCACGCTGGGCCCCGCCACCAGCAACCCCCAGAAAATCCGTGATCTGATCGCATGCGGGGTGGATGTCGTGCGTCTGAACTTTGCGCATGGGGAAGCCGGCGAGCATGCCCAACGTTATGAGGCCGTGCGGGCCGGGGAACGCGAGGTCGGCCGGACGGTGGCCGTGCTGCAGGACCTCGCCGGTCACAAGATCCGGGTCGGCCGCCTGCGTGACGGCGCCCTCGAGTTGCGGGAAGGACAGTCGCTCGTTATTACAGCTGACGAGGTCGACGGCGGGGACCGGACGATTTCGACCAACTATCCGGGGCTGCCCCGCAACGTCCACAAGGGTGACCGCATCTTGCTCGACGACGGTACCCTCGAACTCGTCGTGGAAAGCGCAACAGCAACAGCGGTCACCACCAGATGCGTCCGCGGCGGGATCCTCAAGGAGCATAAGGGCGTCAACCTGCCGGGGGTCTCCGTAGACCTCCCGGCGATGACCGCAAAGGATCTCAAGGATCTAGAGTTTGGCATTCGCCTGGGGGTCGACTACGTTGCGTTGAGCTTCGTGCAGCAGGCAAAGGACGTGGCGCTGGCACGTCAGGCTATCGCGGAGCGGGGCGCGGCGATCCCTATCATCGCCAAACTGGAGAAAGCCGAGGCCATCAACGCGCTTGATGAGATCATCAAGGAAGCCGATGGCGTGATGGTGGCGCGGGGGGATTTGGGCGTCGAGCTTGACGCGGAATGGGTGCCGGTCCTCCAGAACACGATCATTCAGAAGGCCAACGCGGCCGGCATCCCCGTGATCATCGCCACCCAG
>VBAL01000255.1 GCA_005888595.1 Candidatus Segetimicrobium genomatis | reverse complement strand
AGGCGTGCGGTTCATTTCCTCGAGGAGGGCGTCCAGGACCAATTCGGTGGCCAGGGCTGTCTCCGCCGGCTTCAGGCGGGTGAAGGCCCGCAGCTTCGAATGCTCCCGCAGTTCGAGCGCCCGGGCCAAGAGGTCGCGATGACCCTGACACTCGGGCGCGATCTCGGATGGCGACCGAAGCTTGACGAAGTACTTGTAGAACGAACAGAACAAGTCGAACGCAAGTTGTTGCGCGAGAGGTACCCGGCTCTCCGCCAGGAGGAGACGCAGCCCCGCGGCCTTCGGCAAGATTTCCTCGAACGCCTCTTCGTCGAACGGGTCGTGGACGATCGTACTCCTCGAGATGGCCGGTGCCGACGGCCCGAACACCACGACGGCACCCCCTAGCCGGTCTCCAGGTACTCGTGCTTCACGAGGACCTCGTACCGGTCGGTCTCACCGAGGAAGAACACGAGCTGCGTTTCGTCCGCCTCGCGCCGTCGGAGCCGCTCGCGGAACCCTTGCAGTTCGGCTTTCGCGGTTCGAAGCTTGCTGAGGAATTCGACCGCTGCCATGGTGCGGTCCCGCGGATCGTCGAGGCCCTGGAGGTTCGTCAACGCGACCTGGAGCGCGTCCATGATCTCCCGCGCGCGCTTGTCATGCGGATTCGACACATCGAGGACGAGGCCCCGGACCATCGGCTCGGACGCGGGATCGTCCCAAAGGACGTTCGCAAGGACCGCCAGGTCGTCCTCGACGGCGTAGGCGCGGCCCTGGAGCCACGCTTTCGCCCGGACGATCGAGAGGCTCTCCTTGTACCGGCGGTCGGACAACGTCAAGCCTTCGGCCTCGAGTTGACGTCGGATCTTCGCGATCGATTCGAGGAGAGGCCGGTCGAACTCAACGGCGGCCACGGCGTCGCGGGCGGCGTGGATCTCATCCAAGGTGATCCGGCTCGTCAACACCGGAGGCCGGTTGTCCGCCATCATCTCGAGCAGGTGACCGTCCTCGGCGATGTACTCGACCCGGTACCGGAGCAGGAATCGGTCGTACAAGGCGGACAGCGCCTCTTCTTGCGGCAGCTCGGCGGAGGCGCCCATCATCGTCTCCAGCGGACACTGGATCACCTCTCCGTCGTTGTAGAAGAGCCGTTCGTTGATGATGGCCAACAGACTGTTCAGAATCGAGCTGTTCGCCTTCCACAGCTCGTCGAGGAACGCGAGGTGCGCCTCGGGCAGGTATCCTCGCGTGATCCGCGAGAATCGGTCCTGCTTGAGGGCGGAGATCGAGACCGGGCCGAACAGCTCGTCGGGCAACGTGAACCGCGTCAGGAGTCGCTCGAAGTAGCGCGCCCCCTGGATGGAGTTCGCGAGCATCCGGATCATCATGCTCTTCGCGGCCCCCTTCGGCCCGACGAGCAGGATGTGCTGGCGGGAGAGGAGGGCCAGGATCAGCCCTTCGATCTCCTCGCGTCGCTCGAAGAGGCGGCTCTCCATCTCGGCCCGGAGCGATTGGAAGCGGTCGGCGAGCACCATGCGTGGAATACGCTTAAGGCGCCGGGGTGCTCAAATCCCTTTCGACGGAGTGCGTAAGTAGGCACGGCCAACGCCGCGTTCAAAGCCGAGCGTGTGCCTGGAGGAACGAAACGAGCTCTTCTTGGTTCCCTTGTCGATCCAACCGGTTCAGGATCTCGAAATAGCGGGTCCGGTCCTGGTGTCGGAGGAA
>VBAL01000089.1:530-9037 GCA_005888595.1 Candidatus Segetimicrobium genomatis | reverse complement strand
ACAGGGTACGGGACGATCGACGGCCGGCCGGTGTGCGTCTTCTCTCAGGATTTCACCGTGCTGGGCGGCTCGCTCGGCGAGGCCCACGCGCGCAAGATCGTAAAGATCATGGACATGGCGCTGCGCACGGGCGTCCCCATCATCGGGTTGAATGACTCCGGCGGCGCGCGGATTCAAGAGGGCGTGGCCAGCCTGGGCGGCTACGCAGAGATCTTTCTTCGCAACACCCTGGCATCGGGAGTGATCCCGCAGCTCTCGGCGATCATGGGACCGTGCGCGGGAGGTGCAGTCTATTCGCCGGCGATCACCGACTTCGTGATCATGGTGCGCGGCACGAGTTACATGTTCGTGACCGGCCCTCAGGTGGTGAAGGCGGCCATCCGAGAGGAGGTAGGGTTCGAGGAGCTGGGAGGCGCTACGGTGCACGCTACCCGCAGCGGGGTGGCGCACTTTGTGGCGGATGACGATCCTGCCTGCCTCGCGCTCCTCCGCCGCGTGTTGTCCTACCTGCCGCAGAACAACCGGGAGCAACCGCCGGTCATCGCCAGCGATGACGATCCGAACCGGATGGACGCCGATCTGGACGGCATCGTCCCAGAGGATCGCACCAGACCGTACGACATGGCCGAGGTGATCACACGCATTGTGGACCGTGAGACGTTCTTGGAAGTGCATGCTCAGTTTGCCCGCAACCTGATCACAGGGTTTGCCCGGCTGGGCGGCCGCAGCGTGGGCGTGGTGGCGCAGCAACCGCGGGTCCTGGCTGGGGCCCTTGACCTTAATGCGTCGGCGAAGGGCGCACGGTTCATCCGGTGCTGCGACGCATTCAACGTCCCGCTGGTCACCTTCGTCGACGTGCCAGGCTTTTTGCCAGGCCTGCAGCAGGAGCATGGCGGGATCATCCGGCAGGGCGCAAAGCTTCTCTACGCCTACTGCGAGGCCACGGTGCCGAAGATGGCGGTCATTACCCGCCGGGCGTATGGAGGCGCGTACGACGTCATGTCGAGCAAACACGTGCGCGGCGATCTCAACCTGGCCTGGCCCACGGCGGAGATCGCGGTGATGGGGCCGGAAGGCGCCATCGAGGTCGCTTTTCGCAAGGAACTGGCCGCCTCCGCCGATCCACGGGCGCTGCGAGAACAGCTGGCGCGCGACTATCGAGCGCAGTTCGCGAATCCATACGTCGCCGCCTCGCGCGGATATATCGACGATGTGATCGAGCCGCACCGGACACGGCCTCGCCTGATCTCTGCACTCGCTGCATTATCGACGAAACGGGATACCAATCCGACACGAAAACATGGGAATATTCCGTTGTAGAGCCAGGACAGATTATTCCCTCTTCCTTCTTCCCTCTTCCTTTGCAGGAAAGGAAGCGCATCGGCGGCGCGGAATGTCTACGATGGTTTCCCACCGTGGGTGAAACAGCTGATATTCGGAGCAAGGCGCCCTCCGGGTCGATGGGGGAGCAGCGAGATGCGTCCACGATCCCGCTCAAGCTGGAGTACGTGTCCGGCGACGAGAAGAAGTTCCGGGACTGGCTTCGCCGCTATCGCGAGGAGGTCGCTGGCGAGGCTCCGCCCGATGAGTGGTTGGATGGGTACCTGAAGCACATCTTCTCTGAGCAAGGAAAGAACCGGCACATCTGGTGGGGCGTTTCGGACAGCCGCAAGGTTGGGTTCGCTGTGGCCTTGATCACGCCGCAGCCCGCCGACCGGCAGCGCGTGGCGGGTATGATCGCGGAGTTCTACGTCTATCCCGAATACCGCCGTGAGGGGTATGGGGCGCGCATGGCCAGCGCCGTGATCGAATTTCTTCACGCCAAGGGCTGCGGCGATATCCACGCGTCCGTGCCGGCCGGCAACGTACGGGGATTGCGCTTCTGGGAGACCTGTAGCTTCCAAATCGCGCGCTACGTGCTTGTGCATCGGCCTGGAATGAAGTTAGAGGACGACGAGGAAGAGGAAGAACTCTGACTGACCGGAAACGCGGGAACGCGGAAGCGCGAGGCTTGAAGGTCGATCGTTGGGCGTTGGACCGTCGCGTTTCCCCGCTTCCGCGTTTCCCTGTTTCCGCGCTTCCACGGGGCACTCCTGATGGATGCTGACGAGAAAGCCCCCAAGGTAGAGACGCCGGACGGCGTCGAGATCCGCCAGGTGTACATGCCGGCCGATGGACCCGTGGACTACCTGCGCGACGTAGGCCTTCCCGGCGATTTTCCGTTCACCCGCGGCATCTATCCGACGATGTATCGAGGCCGGCTGTGGACGATGCGGCAGTACGCAGGCTTCGGCACCGCGGAAGAGTCGAACCGCCGCTTCCGCTACCTGCTCGGCCAGGGGCAAACCGGGCTGTCGATCGCCTTTGATCTGCCGACGCAGATGGGGTACGACTCCGATCATCCGATGGCGGAGCCAGAGGTCGGCAGGGTCGGGGTGGCCATCGACTCGCTTCTGGACATGGAGGTGTTGCTGGACGGCATTCCGCTCGACCGGGTGACGACCTCCATGACCATCAACGCCACGGCGGCGATCCTGCTGGCGATGTACATTGCCGTGGCCGAGCGGCAGGGCGTGCCCGCTGCGGTGCTCGACGGGACGACCCAGAACGACATCCTCAAGGAGTATGTCGCCCGCGGGACGTACATCTTCCCGCCGCAACCCTCCCTGCGCTTGATCACGGACATGTTTGCCTACTGTGCAGATCACCTCCCGAAGTGGAACCCCATCTCGGTCAGCGGCTACCACATCCGTGAGGCCGGGGCCACTGCGGTGCAAGAGGTGGCGTTCACACTGGCCGACGGCATCACGTACCTGCGGTCGGCTGTCGCGACGGGTCTGAGCGTCGACCGTATTGCCCCGCGGATGTCGTTTTTCTTTGCGGCGCAGATGAATCTGTTGGAGGAAGTGGCGAAGTTCCGCGCCGCCAGACGGTTGTGGGCCCGGATCGTGCGCGAGCGCTTTGGTGCCGCCGATCCGCGCTCGTGGATGCTGCGATTCCATACTCAGACCGCGGGCGCGGCGCTCACGGCGCAGCAGCCGGTCAACAACGTGGTGCGGGTGACTCTCCAGGCCCTGGCGGCCATCCTCGGCGGCACGCAATCGTTGCATACCAACGCAAAGGACGAGGCCCTGGCACTGCCAACAGACGAATCGGCCCTGCTGGCGTTGCGCACCCAGCAAATCATCGCGTCGGAGAGCGGTGCGGTGGACACGATTGATCCGTTGGCGGGCGCGTACTACGTCGAGGCGCTGACCACCGAGATCGAACGGCGTGCCGAGATGCTCATCCGCCAGATCGAAGACGCGGGCGGCGTGTTGCGGGCGCTGGAGTCCGGTCTCATCCAGCGACAGATTGCGGAATCTGCCTACCGCGAGGCGAAGCGTGTGGAGACCGGTGAACAGGTGGTGGTCGGTGTAAACCGGTTCCAGTCGGAAGATGCCGCGCGCCCGTCGATCCTGCGCGTCTCGCCTGAAGTCCTGGCCCGACAGAAGGCCCGCCTGGCCCGGGCGCGCCGCGAACGCAACCACGACGAGGTGCAGCGTGCGCTGGTGCGGCTCCGCCGGGCGGCCGGAGGCACGGAAAACCTGATGCCCCACATACTTGCGGCCGTCCATGCCTACGCGACAATCGGCGAAGTCTGTGACACCCTCCGTGACGTGTTCGGCGTGCATAAGCCGACCGCGGTAATCTAACTGCACCACTGTCTACAAGGTCTTCCAGGTCTACTGGGTCTACCGGGTCTTCCAAGTCTACTGGGTCTTCCAGGTCTCATGACCTATTCGGATACTTGCCGACTGGGTCGATTTCGCCCGATGTTCTAAGACGTGGAAGACTTTGTAGACCTGGTAGACTTGGTAGACTAGGTACTTACATGGTCATTGACACCTTGCTTGAGGAAGCATTAGGCGGTTCCGCGCAGGCCCTGGCACGGCTGATCTCGATGGTCGAGGACGGCGGTCCGGACGGGACCGCGGCGCTCCGCGCGATGCATCCACGCGCCGGCCGCGCGTACCTGATCGGGGTGACCGGCCCGCCCGGCGCCGGCAAGAGCACGCTCGTTGATGCCTGGACGGCGTCGTTGCGGCGGCAGGGCAGGACCGTGGGCATCGTGGCCGTTGACCCCAGCAGCCCGTTCACCGGGGGCGCGCTGCTGGGCGACCGCGTCCGCATGCAGGATCACGCGACTGATGCCGGCGTGTTCATCCGCAGCATGGCCACGCGCGGTCACCTGGGTGGGCTCGCGCCGGCGACCGCCGATGTGGCGAAGATCCTCGACGCCATCGGCTACGACATCATCTTTATCGAGACAGTGGGGACGGGGCAGGCCGAAGTGGACATCGTGGGAGCCGGCGACACTGTGGTGATCGTGCTCGTCCCGGGTCTGGGCGACGCGGTGCAGACTATGAAGGCCGGCCTGATGGAAATCGGCGATGCGTTTGTCGTCAACAAAGCGGATCATGATGATCCCGACCGCACCGTCGCTGAGATCACGATGATGCTGCAGTTGAACCAGGACCGCGGCGGCTGGCGCCCGCCGGTGGTGAAGACGGTGGCGACCTCGGCGCAGGGCACCGACGAGGCTCTGGCGGCGATCGAGGCCCACCGCGCGTATCTCACCGCGAACGATCTCCTTGAGCGTCGGCGCAAAGAGCGGCGGCGGGCGGAGATCGTGCGGGTGGTGGAGCGGCGAGCCCGCGACCGTGCCCTGGACCTGGTACGCGACAGCGGGCGGCTGGACGACCTGGCCGAGCGCGTCCATCGGGGCGAGATGGATCCGTACGCCGCCGCGGACGAAATCCTGACCCCACGCATGATGCTCGACCACGTCGGGATTGCTGTGCGCAACCTGGGTGACGCGGCTCGATTCTACGGGGCAGTCTTTGGCTTGAGCATGGCGGAGCGGTACGAGTTGCCCGATGAGGGTGTGCGCGTCGCGTTCCTGCGATCCGGCGGTGTCGACCTCGAGCTGCTCGAGCCACTGGGCGAGGGTGGTCCGCTTGCCAAGTTCCTGGCCACGCATGGTCCAGGACTGCACCACATCGCGTTTCGCGTACCCGACATTCGCAGGGCGATGTCGGCGGCGGCTGCCGCGGGCTGCATGCTCATCGAGCCCGCACCCCGGCGGGGAGCGCGAGGATCCCCGATTGCCTTTCTCCATCCGTCCGCCGCCGGCGGTGTCCTCGTCGAACTGGTGCAGGGATAGCGATGCGTGCCTATGCATCGAAATAACGTTGTCGCGGTCGCGCAAGCGCGCGGTCGCGCAGTCCATCATGTCGTTCCGCGACAGCCCGACTGCCTGACGGCGCGACGGCGCCTTATCCGCTAGGATAGTCTTGATGTCTCTGGACGACCTGGCCACGCCTGCCGGTACGGCCCGGGCGCTACGCGCGTTTGGGATCCGTCCCCGCAAGCGCTGGGGACAGCACTTTCTTGTCAGCCGGCGCGCGTTGGAACAAATCCTGGCGGCGGCCGATCTCTGTGGCCAGGATACAGTGCTGGAGGTCGGCGCGGGTCTGGGAACACTGACCACGGCGCTCGCCCGGCGTGCCGGTCGCGTCATCGCCGTGGAGATCGATCGCGCGCTGCTCCCCGCGCTCCAGGCGGCGGTAGAGTCGTGCACCAACGTGCAGACCATCGCCGGAGACGCCATGGCGGTTGATCTTGCTGCCGCGTTCGGCGCCGGCCCGGGACCCCGCAAGGTCGTGGCCAATCTTCCCTACAACCTGGCGTCTGCGCTTGTCGTGGCACTGCTGGAGCCGCCGCTCGGCCTGCGGCGCCTGGTCGTGACAGTGCAGCGCGAGGTGGCCGAGCGCATGTCTGCGACCCCGGGCAGCAAAGACTACGGCATCCTGTCGGTGGCGGTGCAATACCGCGCTGAGGTGTCTCTGGTGACGAGGCTTCCGGCTTCCGCATTCTTTCCCCCGCCAGAGGTGGAATCTGCGGTGGTTCGCCTCGACGCGCGCGATCGACCGGTGTGCGCGGTGCTCGATGAAGCGATGTTCTTCCGGGTTGTCCGCGCGGCGTTCAGCCAGCGGCGCAAAACGGTGCGGAACGCGCTGGCCGGAAGCATGCCGATGGCGGCATCTGAGGCTGAGGAGGCCTGCCGGCACGCCGGCGTCGCACCAATCCGCCGGGGGGAGACGATGAACCTCATGGAATTTGCCGCCCTGGCCGATGGTGTGGCGAAGACGCTCGGCCGGAGGAACGCGATCACCTCCCGGGAAGGAAGAGTGTAGCGGACGATGCCTCTTGACTGGCAGGAGTTTTATTCGGCCAGCGCGCGGGTGATGACCCGCTCTCTCATCCGGGAGTTGCTCAAACTCACCCGGCGCGGAGGCATCATCTCCTTTGCCGGCGGCCTGCCCGATCCCGCCACCTTTCCCGTGGAAGAGATCAAGGCTATCGCGACACGCCTGCTGGACCGCGAGGCCAATCTGGTGTTGCAGTACGGCCCTACCGAAGGCGATGCGCGCCTGCGGGATGAGTTGGTGAAATGGATGGCCAAGGACGGGATCCACGCGTCACGGGACCAGGTGCTGGTCACGCTCGGGTCGCAGCAGGGCCTAGACTTGGTCGGACGAGTATTCCTCGATCCCGGGGATCATGTCATCGTCGAGCTGCCCACATACATGGCCGCGCTGCAGGTCTTCCGTAGTTACCGGGTAGAGATGCTGGGCGTCCCCCAAGACGGCAGCGGGATGCGGATGGATCTGCTGGAGGAGACGCTGGCGCGGCTGGCCCGCGACGGACGCCGGCCGAAGTTCATCTACGTGGGGCCCGATTTCCAGAACCCGTCGGGCGCGACCATGTCGGATGATCGCCGCACGCGGCTGCTCGATCTGGCGCAGCAGTATGGGACGCTGGTTGTCGAGGACAATCCGTATCGCGAATTGTGTTTTGAGGGCGCACCGCCGCCTCCGCTGGCGGCTCTGGACCGCGAGGGCCGGGTGATCTACCTGTCTACGTTCAGTAAGACGCTCTGCCCAGGGCTCCGCATCGCGTGGATGGCGGCGTCCGAGGAGTTCATCAGGCAGTTCGTCACCGCCAAGCAGGGGATGGACCTGTGTTGCCCAGCGTTGACGCAGGCGATCGCGGCGGAGTTCTGCGCTGCGGGCCACATCTACCATCGGGTCGGCGCGATTGTGGAACGGTATCGCCGCAAGCGTGACACGATGCTGGCGGCGCTGTCGCGCGAGATGCCTCCCGGCGTGACATGGACGCACCCTCACGGTGGTCTGTTTCTGTGGGTGCGCCTGCCGGAAGGCATGGACACGGAACGCATGCTGCCGCTGGCCGTGGAAGAAGGCGTGGCCTACGTGGTGGGGTCAGGATTTCATGCCGACGGCGGCGGGCGGAACGCCATGCGGCTCAACTTTTCATTTCCCTCAGAAGCTGAGATCGAGGAAGGCGTCAGGCGGTTGGGGCGGATCGTCAAGAAGCATCTGCCTGCGACGGCAAGAACGAAATAACGGAAACGGGAAACGGGTAACGGGAAGCAACAGCGGCAAATCTGTCGTTTCCCGTTTCCTGCTTCCCGCTTCCGTTAGTGTGGGTTCTGCGAGACCTTCACCGGATCCAGCGCGATGAGATCCTGGGCCACCACGATCGTGATATCTGCGCCGCTGCCCGGCTCGTACGTGACCGGTTTCCGGCCGAGCAGGTCCGCCAGCGCGCGGGCCACTTCGGGCCGGCCCGTCCGGTCGATCACTGTGGTCGTTTGTGCCAGCTGCGCTGCGGCCTCCACGCGCACGATCCGGAATCCTAGTCGCTCCAGCCGTTGTGCCGTCTGGCGTGCCAGCCCGGGCACGCCGCTGGCGTTCAGTACCTCGACGGCCGTGGACGCCAGCGTTTGCGAGCTCACGCCCAGGAACATCTCCGCGACGATTTGACGCATCTGGGCTTCATCGAGGTAGACGTAGATCGGCCCGGCCTCGCCGGGCAGCGTGGCCGTATGGATGTCTGCGGTGTGCAGACGCGCGGCAAACACGCCGAGGGTGATCAGTTCGCTGACACTCAGATTGGTCTGGGTGTGTTGCACGAAAGCCTGCAGCAGCCTCGGCGACGACAGGATCATCGCTGGCGACTTGATCCTCTGCGCGATGGCCAGGAAGACTTGTTGCTGGCGTCGCACCCGACCGATGTCGCCTTCATCATCGTGGCGGAACCGCATATACTGCATGGCCTGATCCCCGGACAGGAGCTGGCGGCCTTTTTTTAAGTCGATGTAGAGGTTGGCCCACCAGTCGGTGTACGTCATGTCTTTTTCGACGTCGACCTCAACGCCGCCCATCGCGTCAACGATCCGCCCGAACGACGAGGGTCCGAGCTTCACATAATAGTGCACCGGTACGCCGAGGAGGTCTTCTACCGTCCGGATGGTGAGCCTCGGGCCGCCCGCGGCATAGGCGGCGTTGATGCGGTCAGGGCCGAAACGGGGAATGACTGTGAATGTGTCCCGCGGGATGGAGAGCACATTGATGCGGGCGCGTTGTGGATCGAAACTC
>VBAL01000089.1:0-511 GCA_005888595.1 Candidatus Segetimicrobium genomatis | reverse complement strand
CGGGAAGTCGGCAGCACCTGCCGGCGTTCGCTGATGGTGACATCCACCCCGATTAAGAGGATGTTCACTCGCCCTGTGAGGCGAAGCGGCCAGGCAAACGGCCGCGCGCTGGCGGACGGCCTGGCGGCCACGGCGCTCCCCGTGAAGGTGCCGCTGTGGGTGACCGTGTGCACAAACAACCCCACAGCGGTCCCCAGCGCGACGACCGGCAGCGCGAGGAGCAGCCAGTACCTGTACGCCCACCACTGACCCCGCAGCGCTCGCAGGTGCTGCTGAAGTGATGCGGGGAGGCGCCAGGCCGGTTTGCCTGAAACGCTGATACTCCTGGGGCGACGATTCATAGGGCCCACGTCACGCGGCGGGTGGTCTCCCGTCCGCAAGGCGCTACCTATAATACGCCATCATGCAGACACCGGCAACTCGCGAACCCCATGCCACGCCGGCGAGCCAGCCCTGTCCAACAGGCACCTGGAGGCAGACTCTGTCGCACAGGCAGCGGTCAAGTTTGGGA
>VBAL01000014.1:8337-36390 GCA_005888595.1 Candidatus Segetimicrobium genomatis | reverse complement strand
AGGACGGGCCCGTGTGGTGGTCAACCTGCTGCGGACCACCTATCTGGACAGCACAGCGCTCTCGGTATTGACCACCGCTCAGAAGCAGGCGCGGGAGGCCGGGGGCAATCTTGGGCTGGTTTTCGACCAGCCGCAGATTGAGAAGATCTTCACCATCACGGGACTCCAGCGTGTCTTCCCGATCTTTAGAACGGAAACAGACGCCATGGCAGAGGCCCGGAGCTGGATTGCCGCAGTGCCCCACAAGCGCAAGTAGTGACGCCCAGCGTCGACCAAACAGCCGCTCGTAGTGGCATTAGTTGAAGACCTGGACGAGCGGACGTGTGGCTCCGAGGTTCCCCTATCTGCCTCGCGCGAACAGCCGCTCCTAGTTACCCTGGTTGAAAAACCTGGACGAGCGGACTGTGGCTCCGAAGTTCCCCTATCTGCCTCGCGCGAACAGCCGCTCCTAGTTACGCTGGCTGAAAGGCCTGGACGAACGGACTTGCGGCTCCGGAGTTTGTCTTAGGCCTCAATCAAAAACCTTAGCCGCCGCAACGCCTCGCGCTGGATTCGCGACACGTGAATCTGGGAGATCCCCAGCCGGGTGGCGATGTCGGCTTGCGACAACCCGTCGTAGTAGCGCAGACGAATTACTTCGCGCTGCCGGTCGGACAGGCGCTGCAGCGCCCCCTCCAGGGTGTGGCGGTCTTCCATGCGGGCTAGTGCGGGATCTTCGCCCCCTAAGCCGCTCGCCACCGTGCCGTGTTCGTCATCGCCTTCGGCGTCCAACGAGATTGGACTGTAGGCATGGCCCAGTTCAAATGCCTCCACGATGTCCTCGAACGGTATGCCGGTCTCCTCGACAAGTTCGGGAATCGTAGGAGACCGACCGACCCGCTGCGCGAGGGCTTCGACTGTCTTCATCAGGGAGTTGTTAAGCTCGCGGAGCCGGCGCGGGACGCGGATGGCCCAGAACTTGTCGCGGAAGTGCCGCTTGATCTCGCCCACAACCGTGGCCGTCGCATAGGTGGTGAACTCGGTCCCGCGCGTGGGGTCGAAACGATCCATAGCCTTCAACAAGCCGATGCTGGCGACCTGGATCAAGTCCTCCACGGGCTCCCCACGGTTGGCAAACTTACGGGCCAGATAGGCCGCAAGATCCGAGTACGCGAGGATCAACTCATCGCGCAGTTTCGGATCCTTGGATTCGTGGAACTGCTTCAGCAGATCGCGCAGGACGGCCTTACTCGGCCGCTTCGCTCGGGGACGTCGTGGCATGCATCACCGCGCCAATCGCTTCACCATCCGCGTCACCTGCTCGGCAGCGTCGGCGCGGGTGTCAACTTCATCCATCAAGACCTGCATGAGCAACCGGTTCAGCTCAGTCTCCTGCGACCGAGCGCCCTTTGCGGGCCGGTGGGCGATCTGGACTTCCAACCGGTCACTGGCGATCAGAAACGACACGCTCACGGTGGGCGCGCCGGTCAGGATCGCGGCGGAGCAGGCCTCCCCCACCGCCACTTTAAGGTCCTCGATATCATCGTAAGACAGGCCCATCCGGCCGGCCACAGCGGCGGCGGTCAGCCGGACGACCACCACATAATCCGGGCGGCCCGGAATCTTCAAGTCGATCCGGGACGTACCCGCCTCGGTCGTCGTGGAGCGCTGCGCCTTGGTCACCTTGCCGGCCCCCGCTTTGGTCTGATCGTCCATGAGAGCTGTCCCTCGCTCCTGCTATTTTAGCCCAAAGATCGGCGCGCGTGTTTGTCCAGCGCGCCCTCGATTGGGTACGGTCATGCGGGGCTGATTTCCTCCGGTCGACTCTGTTTCCGCGTCACGAAGTTCACGAGCTTTCCGGGTACCACGACCACGCGGACGACCAACCGCCCGGCGGTGGCGGACACCACCCGGTTCCGGAGCCGGGCCTGTTCGACCAGCGCATCGGGGTCGATCCCGGTGGGCACCGTGAACCGGTCCCGCATCTTCCCGTCCACCTGCACGACGACAGTGTCCTCGGTAGCCGCAGCCAGAGTCGGATCGTACTCAGGCCACGCCTCCTGGTGAACGCTGGTCGTGCGACCGAACCTTGCCCATGCCTCGTCGGCCGCGAAAGGCACGACCGGTGCGCAGATCCGGATGAGGGTCAGGATCGCCTCGCGCCACGGCGCCGTACCCACCCAGGTGGGCTCCCACCGCTCGGCGTCGTGCAGGAACGTCATCAACTCAGCAATCATGGCGTTGAAGCGGAACCGTTCGACCGACTCGCCGACGATGCGGATCAACCGGTGCAGACGGGCCGGGAGCGGGTCGGGTGAGGAGGGAGACCGTCTGGTGCCAGGGGAATCTTCCCCCGCCTCGGCCGCCCGCACCCATAGGGCGAACAGCCGGCGTACAAAGCGCGCGGCGCCGGCGGCCACCTGCGGATCCCAGGTCACATCCTGGTCGAACGGTCCGATGAACAGGACCGCCACCCGCAGGGCATCGGCGCCGAAGGCCGCGACGACCTCGTCCGGCGTGACGATGTTACCTCGGGATTTGCTCATGCGCGTGCCGTCCAGTGGCGAGAGCATACTCCCCTGATTCCGCAATCGCAGGAATGGTTCGGCAAACGCCACCAGGCCTTCGTCGTAGAGGACCTTCGTGAAGAAGCGCGCGTACAACAGGTGCATGACCGCGTGCTCGGCTCCGCCGACATACCAGTCCACTGGTAGCCAGTACCGGGCCGCGTCCGGATGCCAGGGGCCATCAGGGTACCATGGATCAGCAAACCGCAAGAAGTACCAGTTGGAATCTGCGAACCCGTCCAGCGTGTCAGTCTCGCGCGCAGCCGCGCCTCCGCAACGAGGGCACGTCGCACGGACGAACGACTCGATCCCGGCCAGCGGCGACCGGCCGGTGCCAGCGGGCTCGTATCGCTCGACGTCGGGAAGCCGCACCGGCAGGTCAGCGTCCGGCACCGGGACGATTCCGCAGCGGTCGCAGTGGACGACGGGAATGGGCGCGCCCCAGTACCGCTGCCGGCTGATCAACCAGTCTCGCATCCGGTAGCGCACCGCCGGACCAGCGGCATCGCGGTCACGCAGCGCCTCCGCGATCGCGACCCGCCCAGTTGCGGTCGGCAGTCCGCTAAACTGGCCGGAGTCTCGCAGCACACCCTCACCGCCGTAGGGCAGGCCCTCTTCGCCTGTCCCTCCTTGCACAACGCGCCGGATGGGAATGTGCCGCGCGGTGGCAAAGCGGAAGTCACGCTGGTCATGGGCCGGGACGCCCATCACCGCCCCGCGACCGTATTGCGCCAGCACATAGTCCGCGACGTACACCGGCAGACGGTCGCCGGTGAACGGGTGGGCCGCGTGCGCCCCGGTAAAGACGCCGGACGGCACCTGTTCGGCGTTCATCCGGTCGACCTCCGGCCTGCGCAGCGCGTTCTGCACATACGCGGCGACTTCCGCGCGGCGCGAGAGGGTGGCGATACCGGTGGCCAGGGGGTGCTCGGGCGCCAGCGCAAGGAAGGTCGCCCCAAAGATCGTATCCACCCGGGTCGTGAACACTGCCACACCCTGCCCCATCGCGCCGGGATCCCCCTCCGTGATCCGAAACCGGACCTCCGCTCCTTCAGATCGGCCGATCCAGCCGCGCTGCATCGTTTTGATCGATTCGGGCCAGTCCAATTCAGCCAGATCGGCCAGCAACCGGTCGGCGTACGCCGTCGTGCGAACATACCACTGCTCCAGGGCGCGTCGTTCCACCGGTGTGTCTCCGTGCCGCCAGCAGCGGCCGTCCTCCACCTGTTCGTTGGCCAGGATCGTCCGGCATTTGGGGCACCACCACTGCCACCCGGTGGCGCGGTAGGCCAGGCCCCGGCGCAAGAGGAGCAAGAACCCCCACTGCGTCCACCGGTAGAACCGCGGGTCGCTGGTCGTGAACTCGCGCGACCAGTCGTACGAGCAACCGATGAGCTGCAGCTGCCGGCGGTAGTTGGCGGCGTACTCGCGGGTGGTATCTCGGGGGTGGCGACCCCGCAGCAGGGCCTCATTCTCGGCAGGCAGGCCGAAAGCGTCCCATCCCATCGGGTGCAGGACGGCGTGGCCGCGCATCCGGTAATACCGTGCCAGGACATCGGTGGGCACGTAGTTTTTTGCGTGCCCGACGGAGAGTCCGTCCCCCGAGGGGTACGGGAAGAAGTCGAGGACGTAGGCCTTCGGCCGGTCGGAGGGCACAGGCGTGCGGTAGACGCCCCGCTCCTCCCAGGCCCGGCGCCAGAATGCTTCGACGGCGCCGTGATCGAAGTGGACTCTTATTCTGGCCGCGCGAGTTCCAACGGCATCACCCCCAACCACGAACATTTCGGATTGCGGATTGACGATTGCGAATTGAACCGCATCTCTGGAATCCGCAATTCACAATTCGCAATCCGCAATCGTCCCTCGTCACTTTGTGACCACATTCACCAGTCTCCCCGGCACCACCACGATGTCCGCCACCTGCCTGCCGTCCATGAACCTCCGCACCTTTTCGTTATCCAGAGCCATCTCTTTGGCCTTGGCGTCGGTCAAGCCGGAGGGGACCTGGATCCGATCGCGGACTTTGCCGTCCACCTGCAGCACCAGGGTCACCAGTTCCGCGCGGGCCAGGGTCGCGTCGTAGGATGGCCATCCCTGCTGGTGGACGCTGTAGGACTCGCCCATCGACGCCCACAGCTCCTCTGCGATATGCGGGGTCATGGGAGCCAAGAGCAGCACCAGCGACCGGACGGCTTCCCGCCACGGGGTGGCCCCCGCCTGCTCGTCCTTCACCTTGTACATGTAGTTGACGAATTCCATCAGCGCGGCGATGGCCGTGTTGAAGTGGAAACCTTCCAGGTCCTCGGTCACTTTCTTGATCGTCTTATGCGTCCAGTGTTGTAGCTCATGCCCATCGTTGGACTGACGGGTTTCGGGTTGTGGGCCTCGAGCCTTGTGTTTCCGCGTTTCCCCGTTTCCGCGTTTCCCCGTTTCCGTTGTGTCGTGTACAAGATTCCAGACGCGCTGCAGAAACCGATGCACGCCCTCGATGCCGCGGCTGTTCCAGGGGCCGCCGCCTTCCCAGGGACCGATGAACATCAGGTAGGCTCGCACCGTATCGGCGCCAACCGAGTTGACATACGCATCGGGGTTCACCACGTTCCCCCGTGATTTGCTCATCTTCTCGCCATCTTCGCCCAGGATGACGCCCTGGTTGAACAGACGCAGCATCGGTTCGCCAAAGCCGACCATGCCCAGATCTCGCATCACCTTCGTCCAAAAGCGCGTGTACAGCAGGTGCATCACGGCGTGCTCCACGCCGCCCGTGTACTGGTCCACCGGCAGCCAGTACCGGCCCACCTCCGGATCGAACGGACGTTGCGTGTCGTGTGGGCTGACGTAGCGGTACTGGTACCAGGACGAGTCGATGAACGTGTCCATGGTGTCTGTCTCCCGCTCCGCCTGGCCGCCGCACTGCGGGCAGCGCGTGCGCCGGAATCCCTC
Organism: Candidatus Segetimicrobium genomatis; assembly: GCA_005888595.1. Taxonomy (GTDB): domain Bacteria; phylum Sysuimicrobiota; class Sysuimicrobiia; order Sysuimicrobiales; family Kaftiobacteriaceae; genus Telluricultor. The sequence continues at coordinate 30,901 of VBAL01000014.1, read as the reverse complement.
ATGCAGTTTCAGCGGTGACTCGCCCGTGGGCAAGAACTCGGCATCTTCCGGCAGCCGCACCGGTAGATCCGACTCCGGCACCGGCACCGTCCCACAGTGGGAGCAGTAGATGATGGGGATCGGCGTGCCCCAATAGCGCTGACGGCTGATCAGCCAGTCGTGCAGGCGGTAGCTTGCCTTGCGCTGACCGATGCCGCGCTGCTCCATGTAGTCGGCGATCCGCTCCCACCCTTCGCGCGAGGACAGGCCGGTGAATGGTCCTGAGTTCACCATAGTGCCTTCCCCCAGATACGCCTCCGCCAGCGGCCGGCCGTCCCACCCCGGTGGCGCAACCACGACGGGGATGGGCAGCTGATATTTCCTGGCAAAGTCCAAGTCGCGAGCATCGTGGGCCGGTACGCCCTGGATGGCCCCGGTGCCATAGGTCAGCAGCACGTAGTCAGCGATGAAGATGGGCGCGTGTTCCCCATTCATGGGGTTGATCGCAAACGCGCCGATCGGGACCCCGTCGCGCTCCTTTTCGGTGGACAGCCGTTCGATATCAGACTGACGCGCGGCCTTGAACTTGTAGGCTTCCACGTCCGCGCGGCGGTCCGGGGTCGTCAGCTGGTCCACCAGGGGGTGCTCCGGGGCCAGAACGGCAAAGGTCATGCCATAGACCGTGTCCGGCCGCGTCGTGAAGACGCGGAACGATACACCTGGATGCCCCTGCACCTTCAACTCGAACTCGACGCCGAGACTCTTGCCGATCCAGTTTTCCTGGAGGGTCCGGACGCGGTCCGGCCATTCGATGCCGGAGAAATCCAGCAGCTCGTCGGCGTAGGCCGTGATCTTCAAGAACCACTGCTCCAGGTTCTTCTTGATGACCGGCGTGCCGCAGCGCTCGCAGACGCGCTCCTCGCCGACGACCTGCTCGCGAGCCAGCGTCGTGTGATCCTTGGGACACCAATCGACCGGCGCCAGCGCGCGGTACGCCAAGCCGCGGTTGTACATCTTTAAGAAGAACCACTGGTTCCAGACGTAGTACTCCGGGTCGCAGGTGACAACTTCGCGCGACCACTCCCACATCGCGCCCATGGACCGCAGCTGCCGCCGCATCCGGGCGATATTGTCCATGGTCCACTTGTAGGGGTGGATGCCGTGTTGAATCGCGGCGTTCTCCGCCGGCAGGCCGAAGGCGTCAAAGCCGATGGGGAACAGTACATTGTTGCCCTGCATGCGCCGCCAGCGTGCGGCGGCATCGGACGGCGCCATGGCGTACCAGTGTCCGATGTGCAGGTCGCCGGATGGATACGGGTACATCGTCAAAAAGTAGAACTTCGGCCGGGGGTCGAAGTCCCGGGCTTCGTGCAGACGGTCCTTCTCCCAGCGGGTCTGCCACTTGGCCTCAAGTGTCACCGCATCGTACCGCTTCATCTTCTCGATATCACCGGAAATCCATTGGATCTATTGGATCTACATCTATGTTCTTGTCCCTGATTCAACAGATTCAACGGATCCAATAGATCCAATGGATTTCTTTTCTGTGACTAGGGTCAGCCAGTTATGCCGGTCGGGTTTTCGTCCTTCAGTGATGCCGAAGAACTCTTCCTGAATCCGCTTGGTGACTTGGCCCCGGCCGCTCCCGATGCGGATCCGGTCCACGGATCGAATCGGCGTGACCTCGGCCGCGGTGCCAGTGAAGAAGGCTTCGTCGGCCACATACAGGATGTCTCGCAGCAGCGGCTGTTCCCGTACGATAATTCCGAGATCCCGGCACAAGGTTAGGATCACCCCGCGCGTCACTCCGGGCAGGATGGCGCTGGTCAGCGGCGGCGTATACACCTCGCCGTCCTTTACCACGAAGATATTCTCGCCGCTGCCTTCGCTGATAAAACCGGAGGCATCCAGCGCGATCCCCTCAGCATAGCCGAGGTCGGCGGCTTCCATCGTGATCAACTGCGATGTCACGTATTGCCCTCCGATCTTCCCCATCGGCACGCCGGTGTCGGGTGCCATGCGACGCCAGGAACTGACCATCACGTCCACGCCCTGTTCGATGGCCTCCGCGCCGAGGTAACGACCCCACTCCACAGTGATGACGGCCACCTCGACAGGCGACTTCCGCGGGTCCAGGCTGAACGAGCCCGCACCACGGAACGCGATAGGCCGAATGTAGCACTCTTTGAATCGATTGACGCGCACCGTCTCCGTGATCGCGCCGGTCATTTCCGCCGCCGTGTGGGGCAGCTCCATCCGAAAGATCCTGCAGGAGTCGAACATCCGCCGGACGTGCTGGGGCAGGCAAAATATCGCCGGTCCCTTCGGTGTGGCGTACGCGCGGATCCCCTCGAACACGCTCGTGCCGTAGTGAAGCGCCTGGGCCATCACCGACACCTTGGCTTCGTCCGCCGGCACCAGCTTCCCGTTGAACCAAATGTACTTACCAGAATTCATCGCCTACCTCCCCAACTGCGTCTACTATGTCTACCAAGTCTACTCGGTCTTCAAAGTCTACAGGCTCCACCTTGGAGAGGTGGCGATTTTTGGAGGCGTGTAGACATTGTAGACGCCTCTAAAGAAAATGCCGCCTTCATCCAAGTTGGGGACGAAGGCGGTCTCCGTGGTACCACCCCGGTTGATAGCGTTGCCCTGAACCACGCGCTGCGCTTGGGTTCAGGGCATGCACCACTCGGTCAAGTGCTCCCGGTGGCGTGGCCATGCGCCCGAGCGAAGCGAGTGGTGCATGGTGGACCTGGCGGGAATTGAACCCGCGACCTCCCGCACGCCAAGCGGGCGCTCTCCCCCTGAGCTACAGGCCCGGCCTTCGATTCGCTACGCTCACTCAGGCCGCCCCGAGTGACGTCGAAGGGCGACGCTATCCGCTTACGCCACGTCTCGTGTGGTGACGGCCAACCTCCTCGATACTGGGTCTTGGATCCTGGATCTTGGATGCAAACCCGTGGTGCCCAGCATCCCAAGATCCGATATCCAGTATCCTTCGGTTGGACGGCTCCCAGATGAGTTCGGCTGGCGACCTGGCACCGGCTCCCACTGAACGCCCCGGCTCGCTTGCCCTGCACGCATCCATGGTGCAGGGGTCTGCTCGAAGGCCAACCTACTACTTCCGGTCATCGCCTCACTAACTGTGTCATTATAGCGATCCGCCAACAAAGGCGTCAACCTGAGATGCCGGACTTCGAGAAGAAGGGAATGGCCGGCGGTTAGTTCTTCGCAGCTTGTGCCTGCCCTTGAATGACGACGACGTCGTAATGGTGGTTCCGGAGCGCGTTGGCGAGACGGGCGGCATCCTTCTGGTCAGCAAACGTCCCGAGGTACACAATATACAACTTCCCCGACTGGAGCACGTTCGCTTTGAAGCCGTCACGGTCCAGCAGCTGGATCAGGGTGTCCGCATTCTCTCGCAGCCGGAATGCTCCGATCTGGACATGATACACGACCGCTGGCGCGACAATAGTCCGAGCCGCAACCTCCGGCGACACGGTCGCGGGCGCAGGCTGGGGCTCTGCGGCAGGGGTCGAGGAAGCGGAGAGGTCCGCCGCGGGCTGTGGGCCCGCCTGGGAAGTCGTCGCCTGAGGTGTCGATGCCGGATCGGGGCGGAGCGCGGCTGCAGTCGCTGGCCGGTCGCCCGGCGAGGAAAACACGGTATACGCCCTCGCTCCCAGATACCCTGCGATGAGACCCGCGGCGAACAGCGCCGCGAGGAAGAGCACCACGACGGGCGTGCGAGCCCGCGGAGACGACGGGCGTCCACTCGATGCACTCGATGCACCGCTCATGGCCCGAAAGATTTCTTCGATCAGCCGTTCCGCCGTGGACCGATCCGGCCACTGGGCGGCTACATCGTCAGGCACCTGGATGGTGATACTGAATTTCTTTCCCGATGCGGTCTTCGAACGTTCGTTCACGGTCGCGCCCCCCAGTTCGGTTTTCAAGACTCGGCGTCTTACTCGACTTAGGACCTCGGCCAAGACGTGTGACTCTGACCCCTCAGCGTTCATCCCTCTCCCACCGGGAGAGGAGCATACAGTTGGGCGCATCTGCGCCCCCACCAGCCGCGCCCACTCCTACCGCCCACGACTTGCCAACGACGCGAGGCCAAAGAAAATCGCAACCGACCCAGCAACAATAACGGCGATAGATGCATAATACTGCTGATGGAGGTGGGCCACCTGCTTCGCGGCCTCCGGATCGAGGGCCGCGGCGAGCTGGCGCCCGAGGGTCTGCGCCTCCTCGAGCTTCGGAATCGTCACCATAAAGACTGCAAACCCCAGCCCCGCGATGACCAGGCCCACGATGATCCAGCTGCGCGGCGTCACGTTCACGAGAACCCTCGGTCTAAATGCGCTTCTCGAAGTACAGATACGCCCGTTCGGTCTTCGCATCAAGACTCCGCACAAATCGGGCGGTCTCCGTATCCAACGCCCAATAGGTTGTGATCGGCGTGACCTTCTTGGCGGCGAAGAACTGTAGCGTCTCCTGAGCCAGCGCCAGCCCGAGCCCTTTACGCCGATGCGTTTCCCGTACCCCGACGGTCCAGCGCCCGACGCCGTCCTTGGCCTGCGCCAGTGCCAGGCCTACGGGAAACTGCTCGCGCTCCGCCAGGAACACGCGCGTGTCGGCGTGCTTCAAGAGGTGGTCGAGGTCCTCAGGCCGGACACGAACATTCAGCGTCTCCTCATGGAGCCGGGCGACACTGCGCGCATCAGCGTTCGCCGCCCTGCGGAACGCATAGCCGTCCGGCGCCGATGCCTCGCGGCGGGCCGCCCCGCTTGCGACCACGAGCGCATTGGCGAAGCTGAACTCATACCGGCGCGCCAGGAGGAGGCCGACAGGATTCGTTTCCGTGCAGCGCAGCCTGACCAGCTCCTGCCGTTCCTCCTGAAAGCGCCTGATCACGAAGTCGTGCACGTCGTTGAGGACCGCCTCTTCGAGCTTCGCCCGTCGGGCTGGCTCGCGGCCGGCATCAGGCGTGTGGACAAGCACCTCCTCGACGAGCCACTGCCGGCCGGCCCCACCGAGGATGATCAGCCCGCACGGCTGCTGATTCAGGTCGATGAGATACACCGGCTTCTCGGACTGGATCCACCAGAAGTCTTGCGGGGTTGAGGGGCCATAGCGGTCGAAGCACGCCGAGTAGCCGCCGTGATAAGCGCGATCGTAGATCTCCACAAGACTCGGGACGTCGCTGGGACCCGCAGGTCGGATGGTTAGACGCATCCTGTCCTGCCCTCACCCAACCCTCTGCCCGATGGGGCGAGGGGAAGCGGATTGCGTTTCAGGACACAGGGCTTAGCGCTCTGCAACGATGGGCGCGTCGGCCCAGAGACGCTCCAGGCCGTACAGGGCCCTGGCCTCCGGGCCAAAGATGTGGGCGACAATGACCCCGAAATCGAGCAACACCCACCGGGCGCGGGCGTGGCCTTCTTTGGCCAGCAGCCGGACGCCGGCGGCTTCCATCGCTTCCTCGACGGCTTCGCTGATCGCCCGGATCTGGACGCTCGTCTCCGCCGAGCATATCACGAAGTAGTCGGCGACCGGGGTGACCCGGCCGATCTCGAGCACCATCACGTCCTCAGCTTTCCTGGCCTCCATCGCCTCGGCGGCGACGAGGGCGAGTGCTTTCGTCGCGGTCACCGCCCCGCGCCTCTGTACAGCTCGTGTTTCATGATGTAGGTTTCGACCGGCTCGGGAACGAGGTAGCGGATCGGCCGGCCCTCGGCGACGCGCCGGCGGATATCGGTCGAGGAGATGGCCAGCGCGGGAATCTCGATCACATGAATATTGGCCAGGGGATTGCCGGTCACGTTGAACTTGCGCAGGTCGTCGACGTCGATCGGGAACCCCGGGCGGCTGGCGGCGATGAACTGGCACAACGTCAGCAGCTCTGCTGCGCGCTCCCAGGCGCCGCGGACGATCTGCAGGATGGCGTCGGCACCTGTGATGTAGAAGAGGTCCCCCGCCTGATGCGCGCGTCGGAGTTCCAGGATCGTGTCGATGGAGTAGGATGGCCCGGGTCGGTCGATCTCGATCCGCGACGCCGCAAAGGATGGATTCGTCACGGTGGCGAGCAGCGTCATGTGGTACCGGTGCTCGGGCGGAGTGACGCCGTCGAGCGTCTTGTGCGGAGGGTAATGGTTGGGGACAAACAACACCTGGGAGAGCCCGAACTGCACGCGGGCTTCCTCCGCCGTCACCAGGTGCCCGTAATGGATGGGATCGAAGGTACCCCCCATCACGCCAATGCGCGCCACCCTAACCTCCTACAGTTGGAAAGGTGGAGAGTTGAAGAGTTGGAAAGTCGAAAACCCTAGTGACATCGACCGATGGCTTTAGCTCTCCAACTTTCCAACTCTCCAACCTTCCAACTTCTCAGTCGGCGAACCTGCAGAGTGCGGGGCCACATTCTGAGCGCACGCTGACAGGAGGTCGGCCACCGCCTTCACCAGCGCGTCGACGCCCTCGCCCGTCGCAGCTGAGATGGCGAAGACGCGGTAGCCTAGGCCGCCGATAGCCGCACTCGCTGCCGGTAAGCGCGCCTGCGCCTCAGGCCGGTCAATCTTGTTGAGCGCCACCACCATCGGTCGCTCTTTGAGGGACGGATCATACAGCCAGAGTTCATTGTTCACAGCCTGAAAGTCAGCCACGGGATCTCGTTCGGACCCCAGATCAACGAGATGCACCAGCACGCGGGTACGGGCGATGTGCCGCAGAAAGGTGTGCCCCAACCCCGCTCCTTGATGCGCGCCTTCGATGAGACCCGGAATGTCGGCCAGCACGAAGCTACGGCCGTCCGGAAGGCCAACGACGCCAAGGTATGGTTCAGTCGTGGTGAACGGATAGTCAGCGATCTTGGGGCGTGCTGCCGATACACGGCTGAGCAGTGTCGACTTACCGGCGTTTGGGAATCCGACCAGGCCGGCGTCGGCGATCAGCCGCAATTCAAGCTCGAGCCGGCGTTCCTCCCCAGGCATGCCGGGCTCCGCCTGCCGCGGAGCGCGGTGCGTGGACGTCGCAAACCGGGCGTTACCCCGGCCTCCCCTGCCGCCCCGCGCCACGACGACCTGCTGCCCATGATGGAGCAGGTCTCCCAGGAGCTGCCCGCTCTCCGCGTCCCTGACCACCGTGCCGACCGGCACCGGAATGACCAGGGAGCCCCCTCGCCGGCCGTGGCGAGTGCTTCCTTCCCCGTGGCTACCGCGCTGGGCGCGGTAGTGCCTCCGGTACTGAAAATCCAGCAGCGTGGAGAGACTCTCATCGGCCACCAGCGTCACGTCGCCGCCGTGCCCACCGTCGCCGCCGTCCGGTCCGCCCTTGGGCACAAACTTCTCGCGACGAAAACTTACGCAGCCATTGCCGCCGTCGCCGCCTCTGACATTGATAATTGCCTGGTCAATGAACATTGTGCCTGGAAGACCGTTGAAGGTTGGAGGGTTGGAAGCTGGCAGTAGACTACGGGGTCCGGGTCACCGCCTCACCTCATGGGGCGATGGCTCGAACCCCGGACGTGCGCGAATCACGCGGTTGCTGGATAAACGCTGACCTGCCGGCCGTCCCGCCCGCGGCGTTCCCACTGGACTTTCCCGTCCACGAGGGCAAAGAGGGTGTCATCACGGCCCTGCCCTACGTTCGCGCCGGGCCGGACCTTGGTGCCGCGCTGCCGGACCAGCACGCTGCCTGCGGTCACAATCTGTCCCGCGAACCGCTTGATCCCAAGGCGCTGACTCTTGCTGTCCCGCCCGTTGCGGGACGAGCCCATACCTTTCTTGTGGGCCATGATCTTCCTCCACCGTTATTGTCGATTGTGAATTGCGGATTGCGAATTGAACTGCAGTAGTTCAATTTACAATTTACAATCCACAATTCGCCATTCTAGGTTTCAATCTTGTCGATCCGCAGTGTTGTAAAGTGCTGCCGGTGTCCTCTCTTGCGTCGATAGTGGACCTTGGATTTGTACTTCATGACGATGATCTTCTTTGCCTTGCCGTGCCCCACCACGGTCGCCGTGACGCGGGCACCCTCGACAACCGGCGAGCCGACTTTCGCCGTACTCCCGTCGGCAACCAGGAGGACTTTGTCGAGGGTCACGGAGGCTCCCGGTTCGGCCTGCAGCCGCTCCACCTTCAGCGTCCTTCCCTCTTCGACTCGGTACTGCTTGCCGCCTGTCTCGATGACCGCGTACATCAATGACCTCGTGATGCGTGATTCGTGATTCGGCCCGGCGTATTCTATCATACGCTGGGTGACCTCTCAATACATTCCTGTCGGCGGAAGTGATCTCTCCGGGCGACACGAGATCGCCACGGCCCTGCGGGCCTCGCGATGACGGTCGGCGCGACCACGCCGACCGTCAGGTACGGCGCAGCAACCGGCGCAGTTTTGCCGCCAGCCCGTCGACCCGGCCGCTGAGCGACAGGGCGAGTTCCTGCTCCTCATCACCTTCGCCGACCCCGATGGCTTCTGCCGGACCGTAATCCAGCCAGGCCACCTGCTCACGGTCCTGCCGGATCGGCGCGCGCTCCAGCTCCTCCAGCGACGGACCCTCTGCCACCCGCAGCCGCTCGATGTGCATGCCCTCCTGGGCCCGCACCCGGAGCCGCCGGCCGGTCTGCTGTTCCAGCTGCCGGACCCACCCATCTCCATCGCGGAAGAGAAACGCGTGCACATCGGGCTGCAGATCGGCCAGCACGGCGGCCGCCTTCGTGGTGGTCATCACTTTGCGCAGCTCGCGGCGGACCTTCATGCCCATGGTCTCCGGCGAAAACACCCGGCCGCGGCCCTCACAGTATGGACACGGCATCCGCAGGACCTCCTCCAGGTCCTGGTACACACGCTTGCGGGTAATCTCCACCAGCCCCAGGCCGGTCAGGTCGATGATGTGGAGCTTGGAGCGGTCGCGGCGCACCGCCTCGTGCAGTGCCGCCAGCACCTTCTTGCGGTGCTGCTCAGTCTCCATGTCGATGAAGTCGACAAGGATGATACCGCCGATGTCACGCAGCGTGATCTGGCGCACGATCTCACCCACCGCCTCCATGTTCGTCCGGAAGATCGTGCTGGCCAGGTCCGTCTTGCCGACATACTTGCCGGTGTTCACGTCGATGACCGTCAGGGCCTCGGTGCGGTCCACGACGATGTAGCCGCCCGACTTCAGCCATACCTTCCGCCGCAGCGATTTCTCCAGCTCCCGCTCGACTCCGGTGTGCTCAAAGATGGGTTCGGGCCCCCGATAGAGCTGCAGGCGCGACTTCAGCTTGGGCGCGAACGAGTTCAACAGGTCCTGCACGCGGTGGTACTCCTCTGGCGAGTCGACCAGAAAGCGACTGACCTCTTCGGTGAACTGATCGCGCACCACCCGCCGGATCAGGCGCAGGTCCTGGTACACCAGCGACGGCGCGCGGCTGCTGCGGGACCGCTCTTCCACGCGATTCCACATCTGCAGCAGGAACTCGACGTCATCGGCCAGTTCCTTCTCGCTGGCGCCCTCCGCCGCCGTACGGACGATGATACCCATCCCTTTGGGTCGCAGCTTCTCGGCCAGTTGTCGCAGCCGTTTGCGCTCCTGTTCGCGCTCGATGCGCCGGCTCACCCCAACGTAATTCACGGTGGGCATCAAGACCAGGTAGTAGGCCGGCAGGGCGGCGTAGGTCGTCACCCGCGCCCCCTTGCTACCCATCGGCTCTTTGGTCACCTGGACCAAGATCTCCTGACCCGCACGCAGCCGTTCGGCAATGGCGCCCTTGCCAAAGGACTCCTCGATCTCTTCTCCAGCCAGCCGCTGCGAGCGGATGTCGCCGACGTGCAGGAACGCATTTCGCTCCAGGCCGATGTCGACGAACGCCGCCTCCATCCCTGGGAGCACGTTCGCAACCCGGCCCTTATAGATGTTGCCGGCCAGCGGTTCGCCACGCTCGATGAAGAGGTTGATCAGGGCCCCCTCGTCGAGCACCGCCACCCGGGTTTCGTACGGCTCGACGTTGGCAATGATTTCCTTGGTCATATGGACTCCTACTCTTGATGTATTAGAACAGAATCTTCTTGCGTCGCATTCCCACGTTGAGGAGCAGTCCGGTCGCGCCCATCATCGCCACCAAGGCGCTGCCGCCGTGACTGATGAACGGCAGCGGAATGCCGGTAATCGGCGTCAGCCCCACCGTCATCCCCACGTTGATGAACAGGTGAAACGCGATCATCCCCACAGCCCCCACCGCCATCAACATGCCCAGGCGGTCTTTCGCCTGGGCCGCGATCGTCATGCCGCGCCACAGCCACAACACAAACAGGCCGATCATGAGCGCCGCTCCGACGAACCCTAACTCTTCGCCGATCACGGTGAAGACGAAATCGGTATGCTGCTCGGGGATAAAATGCAGCAGGTTCTGCGTGCCGTGCAGGAGTCCCTTGCCGAACACCTGACCCGATCCGACCGCGATCTTGGATTGGATGAGCGCATAGCCTGCCCCCAGCGGGTCGGCGCCGGGGTCGATGAACACGAGCAGCCGCCGCCGCTGGTACTCGTGGAGAATCCGCCAGGCCATCGGAGCCACCACCGCCGCCCCCGCCCCCATCGCGCCCAACGCCCCCAGCGGCGCGCCCCCGGCGAACAGCATGACGGCGGCGATGGCCGCCAGGACCATCGAGGTCCCGAGGTCCGGCTGGCGGATCACCAGGGCGATCGGGACCGCAGCCTGGATCAGCACCGGCAGGATGTCCCGCCAGGACGTGAGCTCTTTGTGGCCGTCCAGGTGCTTGGCCAGTGTGATGATCAACGCCAGCTTGGCCAGTTCCGAAGGCTGGAATCCTCCCAGCGGGCCCAGCGCGATCCAGCGCTGCGCCCCCATCGAACTCCGCCCGATGATCAGGACGACCACCAACAGGAACAGCGTGGTCCCCAGGATGGGCCGCCAGGCACGGGCGATGGTTTGATAGTCGATAAACGCCATCAGGGCCAGCACCACGAGACCCATGACGGCATGCAGGATGCGGGCACGCACAAGCGTCGACGCATCACCGGAATTCTGCACGGCACTGTACAACACGACCGCCCCACCGACCACCAGGATGAGCGTCGCCACGAGCACCGGCCAGTCCAGGTACCGCAGCAGGCGCCGGCTCATCGTGGCACCTCGACGTCAGCAGGCTGCGGAAAGACGGCGTGCAACACCGCACGCGCGACGGGGGCCGCTGAGATGCCGCCGCGGAATCCATGTTCAACGAACGCCACGACCACGATGCGGGGCTCGCCGACCGGCGCGTACCCGGCAAACCAGGCATGAGGCTTCCCGCGGGGATTTTCGGCGCTGCCGGTCTTCCCCGCCATGGGGAGCCCCGGAATCCTCGCGCCGAGACCGCTGCCTCGTTCCACCACGGCGCGCATCCCTTCCCGGAGTACCGCCAGGGTGGAGGCCTGGAACGGCACGGTACGCTGCAGAAACGGGTCGGCGCGGTGTTGGGAGCGGTTGCGATCGTAGGTCATCAACAAGATCCGCGGCTGCATCAGCTGCCCACCGGTGGCGATCCCCCCGAGCATCCGCACCACCTGAATGGGAGTCACCGTGATTGCACCCTGGCCGATGGACATATTCACGCTGTCGCCTGGATACCAGGGTTCCCCAACCAGTTGCTCTTTCGTCGAGGGGCTGGGGATGGTGCCGTTAATCTCGCCCGGGAGGTCGACCCCGGTCAGCTCGCCCAACCCCATCATCAACGCGTACTTCGCCAGCTCCTCGCCGCCCAGCCGGTAGCCCAGCGTGTAAAAAACCACGTTCACGGAGTTGGCGATCCCGGTGATAAAGTCGATGCGCCCCCAGGCCCGGAGGTCGCCGAAGGTCCACTGGCCGAGCTGGAAGTAGCCCGGCGCGTCGAACATGGTCTGCCGTGTCACAATCCCATGCTCCAGCGCCGCGGTTGCGGTCACCAGTTTAAACACGGAACCCGGCTCGTACGTCGCCGCGATGGCGCGGTTCAGCAGGGGTTTGCGACGATCCGTCGTGATCGCCTGCCAAGCCTTGGGACTGATACCGATGGCGAACAGGTTGGGGTCATACGAGGGAATGCTGGCCATTGCCAGGATGTCGCCGCTGCGGGGATCCATCGCCATCGCTGCGCCCGCCTGCATGCCACTTGCTACCAGGGCATCGTACGCGGCCTTCTGGACGTCCAGGTCAAGGGTCAGGACGATGGCGCGGCCCGGGATCGCCGGCAGGCGCGACAGCACCCGTAGGGGCCGTCCCAGCGCGTCCACTTCCATGCGCAGCCGGCCGTCGATACCGCGCAGCACAGTCTCATAGGCTCGCTCCGCGCCGGCTTTGCCGATAAGGTCGCCAGGTTTGTAGCCTTCGACTTGGCGGGCGGCAAGCTCGTCGGGGTCGACCTCTCCTAGATACCCCAGGACGTGGGCGGCCATCTTGCCATGCAAGTAGTATCGGACCGGCTCCGGCAGGATGATGACGCCGGGCAGATCCAGGCGGTTCTCTTCGATCATGGCCACGACGTTCGGACCGACGTCACGTTTGATGCGGACCGGCTCAAACAGTCGGGGCCGGTTGCTGACGATCCGGGTGGTGATCTCGTCCGGCGCCATCGCCAGGATGGGGGCCAGCCGCGGGATGACGATCGCCGGGTTCCGCAGTTCGAGGGGCAGCACGGCGACCGTAAACGCCGGCCGGTTGCTGACGAGGGGCCGGCCCTTTCGATCGTAGATAATCCCGCGAGGGGCGGCCAGGGTGTAGTCGCGGATCCGGTTGTCTTCGGACTGGCGCAGGTACGACGCGCCCTGGAGCACCTGCACCTGCCACAGGCGTACGACCAGGATGCCGATGAGCATCCCAATGATCAGACTAAGGATGAACAGCCGTCTCGACGGCTGCTGGTTCTCCATCGCCGGTGCCTCTAGTGCTCTCGCTGGAGCCGGGTCTCGATGGCCCGGATCCCCCGAAACAGCAGCGGGGCGATTGCGCTGTTCAGGATGGCCTGCACGATCATCTTGGCGACGAGGCCGGACCAGGACGGCACACCCAGGCCGACGATCAGCGCGACGATGACCAGCAGCACCTCACCCAGCAGTGTGCCCACGAAGGTGGCGATGGCGGGCAGGAGCGGGTTCTCTATGTAGATACTGCGCTCAAACAACCCGGAGGCAAACCCCACGACCAGTTTGCTGAGGCCGTTGACGCCGAGCGGGCCGCCGCCAGAGAGCAAATCCTGCAACAACCCTGCTGCGACGCCCACCACGGCACCACTCTCGGCCCCCCGCAGGATGCCCATCCCCACGGCGAACGGCAATAACGGGTCGAGCGCTGCCCCCCACACCTGCACGCGCGCCAGCCACGCAGCCTGCACCAACGCCACTACCACCAAGACGCCGGTGTAGGCTAGGGCCCGGCTCACCGCAACCTTTCACAGCCCGGCAAACGCCACCGTTTGCCTGTCACAGCCACCTCTCCAGATCCTCAACCGGACATGACGTTTACTAAGAAGACGTTCCTCGTTCCCTTTCACTGCCCCTGGCCGCGCTCAGCGCGGCAACAAAATCAGCACTTCCTCAAGGCGGTCCAGGGCCGCGGCCGGCTCGACCTGGGCTTCCTGGAGGTACTCCCCCTCTTCCTGGACCACTCGGGTGATCCGGCCCACCACGAGGCCCTTGGGGAATACGCCACCCTGGCCCGACGTCACTACCAGATCGCCCGGTTCCACCTGGGCTGTGCGCGAGAGGTACTTCAGGTGAAGGGTCCGCTCGCTGCGGCCTTCCACCACGGCCAGGTCACGGGAGCGTTGCACCAGTGCGCCGACCGCACTCCGCGAGTCAACGATGAGCAGCACGCGTGACGTCGTCAGCGTGACCTCGATCACGCGCCCGACAACGCCGTCGGCGGTGACCACGGGCGCGTTGCGGCGCACACCGTCGCGGCTACCACGGTCCACCAGCAGGGTCCCGAACCACCGGGACACGTCCCGTCCCACCACGTGCGCAGCAAGCGACCGGTAGGCGGTCTGGCTTCGCAGCTCCAGCAGCCGTTCCAGCCGCTGCGCGGCCGCGGCCTGCTCGCGCAACTCTGCCATTTTCCGCGAAAGGGCTTCCACGTCTCCGCGCAACCGCGCATTCTCCACGCGCAGTCGGCCGATCTCCGTATAGAGTTCCCACATCCGCCCCACGCCGTCGGCGATCCGGGCCATCCCGGCCTGCACGGGCATTAACAAGGTCAGCACTCCGGTCCCGATGGCACCTACCTGCCGGCGATCAGGGCTGCGGGCCTGTGAGGTGAGCAGGACCACGACGAACAGAAACAGTCCCAGGAAGATGGCCATCCGCCGCCTGGCGGCGATCAGTTCGGTCATCCAGCCTTCATCCTCACAGCTTCTTCGAGGTGATCAGCACACGTTTCATGGTGTCGATCTCTTCGAGCGCCCGCCCCGTGCCCAGGACGACCGCGGATAAGGGATCATCGGTCAGCATCACGGGCATGCCCGTCTCCTCGCTGAGCAAGCGGTCAATGCCTCGCAGGAGCGATCCGCCGCCGGCCAGGACGATGCCCCGATCCACAATGTCGGCGGCCAGCTCCGGTGGAGTACGCTCCAGCGTCTGCTTGACGGCTTCCACAATCTGCGCCACCGGCTCGGCCAGGGCCTCACGAGCCTCGGAACTCGTCATACGCACCGTGCGCGGCAGCCCGCTGACCAGGTCCCGTCCCCGCACTTCGATGCTCTGCTCCTCTTTCATCGGGTACGCCGATCCGATCGCGATCTTGATATCTTCGGAGGTGCGTTCCCCGATAAGCAGGTTGTAGGCGCGCCGGCAGTATTGGACGAGCGCCTCGTCCATTTCATCGCCGCCGACGCGGATGGACTTGGAAGTGACGATGCCTCCCATGGCGATCACCGCGACCTCGGTCGTGCCGCCGCCGATGTCTACCACCATGCTCCCCACCGGCTCTGAGATCGGAAGCCCGGCACCGATCGCGGCGGCCATCGGCTCCTCAATCAAATAAGCCTCCCGGGCGCCCGCCTGCTCCGTGGCGTCGATGACGGCCCGACGCTCGACCCCGGTGACGCCGGACGGAATGCCGACGATCACGGTCGGGCGGAGCAATGTCCTGTTCTTGAGGCCCTTGCGGATGAAGTACGCGAGCATGGCTGCCGTGGTGTCGAAGTCGGCAATGACACCGTCGCGGAGCGGCCGCGTGGCCACGATCTCGCCCGGGGTCCGGCCGACCATGCGCTTGGCTTCCTCGCCAACCGCGATGATCTGCCCATCATCGGCGCGCTTGGCCACCACGGATGGCTCACGCAGCACGATGCCTTCGCCTTGGACGTAGATCAGGGTGTTGGCCGTCCCTAGATCGACCCCCAGGTTTCGACTGAACCGGCGAAACAGGAACTTGAGCGCCATGGCCCTCCCCGATCTGCCCTGTGATGGTGGGGTGCCCCAATCCGCTGCTGCGTAGGCCCCTACATGCTCTTGCTCAGCCCGCTAGGGAAATCCCTGCCGCTGCTCGCGCAAACTCACAAATGCGCGCTCCCCAATGATGATGTGATCCAGGACCTCGATCCCCATCAGCCGCCCGGCCGCACGGAGTTGCTCGGTAATCAGGATATCGTCGCGGCTGGGCTCGGGGTGCCCCGACGGGTGGTTGTGAACGACGATCACCCCGGCGGCGCTGTGGCGGATGGCCTCCTTGAACACTTCCCGAGGGTGCACCGGGGCTGACGCCAGGCCTCCGATGGAGACGTCGGCGACCCCGAGCACTTCATGGCGGGTATTGAGGAGGATGGCCCGGAAGTGCTCCCGGTCCAGCGTATGCATCGAGGCGCAGAGGGCGGCGGCGTCCGCGGCGGAGCGGATGATCCGGCGCTGCGGCGGAGGTTCCAGGAGCCGCCGGGCCAGCTCCAGGGCCGCCAGGACCCGGGCCGCTTTGGTCTCCCCGACGCCGGGCAGGGTGACGAGCTCCTCAAGGGTCGCCTGGGCGAGCCCGCCCACTGACCGGAACCGACCGAGCAGCGTCGCGCCGACCTCCAGCGCAGTGGCCTGCCGTGTGCCCGTCCCGAGCACGAGAGCCAGCAACTCTGCCGTCGACAGAGAACCTGCGCCGCTAGTCCTGAGGCGCTCGCGGGGGCGAAGTTCGGCGGGAAGTTCTTTGATGGTCACACCCGCTGGTGAGCCGCGCGATCGACAAACGCGCAACAAGTATAGCAACGGACCTGTCGCGATTCAAATGCAGGGGATAGCTCAGTTGGGCTATTGTAGCAGCCGAAAGATCCAGATGGCGACGACGATACCAATCAGGATAGCCAGGTTCAACCGCACGGTCGCTCCAATCGTGAAGGTCAGGACGCGGATGTCAAGGGTCAACGGCGGATCGATCCCGGCGCGGACGTCCCGGGACAGCAGCGACAGCACCGGGTAGGCGGCGACGGCCTCGGCGATGACGCTGCCCAACAGCGCTCCCACGACGATCACGAACACTAAGACCCACCACGGGCTGCGCGTCCGACGCAAGCCTTGCTCCCAAAACCGAAGTTTCGTTCCAGCTCGCAGACGGCCTTCGACCGAGTCGGCAGGGTACTAGTTCGTACCAGGGGATTCCTGCGCAACAGGCCGTGGGCTGACCAGGCGAGCGACCCAAATACTCACTTCATATAAGATGTAGGTCGGCACTGCCATCAACATCTGCGACACGACGTCACCCCCCGGGGTCAACACCGCGGAGGCGGTCACGATGGCCAACAACGCGTACTTCCGGCCGGCGGTCAGGGAGGCCGGGGTTACCACCCCCAGCCGCGCCAGGAAGAGGATCACCACCGGAAGCTGGAACAGCAGCCCAAACGCCAGGATGAACGCCGTCACAAACGAGGTGTAGGCCTGGACGGAGATCATCGGAACGAGGTTGGGGGTCTGATAACTCAGCAGAAACCGTACGCCGATGGGGAGGATGACCAAGAAGGCAAACGCGGCGCCGCTGACAAACAACGCCAGCGCCGCTGGAATGAGCGACAGGCTGTACCGCCGCTCGGTGGGAGTGAGCCCCACCGAGACGAATCGCCAGAGTTGATACAGCGTCACCGGAAGGCTCAGGAACACCCCCGCCAATGCCGCGACCTTCAGCCTCACGAAGAATGCTTCGGTCGGCGCCAGAAACACCACCTGCCCGACCGGCCGCAACACCACGGCGAGGATCCGTTCCACGAACAGATAACCGGCGGAGGTCGCCACGCCAAATGCGGCCAAAGAATAGAGGAGCCGCTTCCGCAGCTCCTCAAGGTGCTCGACGATCGTCATCGGGCGGTCGTCCAAGGTCCCACCCTCAGGTCAGGAGCTTTTCTTCTGTGGCGAGGCCGGCTTGTCCAGTTCGTTCTCCGCCTCGTGCACCGCTCCGCGGAACTCTCGGATCGCCCGTCCCAGCGCGCCACCGACCCCCGCCAGCCGCTGGGGACCGAAGATGATCAGCGCCAGGAGGAGAATGACGATCAATTCCGGCCATCCGACATTGGGCATGCGTCACCCCCTGACTCGATTATACACCCTTGCTTATTCCACCTTGCGCGGCCGGCGCAGCGCAGACCAGACTCCCGCCAGCAGCCCGGCGAGCACGCCGATCGCCCAGGTGGGGAACCCCCGCAGGCGCGCCGCCTGCGACACCCACCCGTCGGCAGTCCGGCGTGTCCACTGCGTCCGGGTGCCCCATGTCCGGCGCAGCGACCTCAGATCGGCCGTAATCTGCCGGCGCAGTTGCGCAATGCGCTCCTCGTCGGGTGCACCCGGCTTCATCGCTGCCGCTCCAACGCCTGGCGGATCGCCCGCCAGTCCTCGCGTAGACCGGCCAGGACAGTGAGCCGCCGCTTGCGCAGCCTGAACCGCGCCACGATCAGCAGCACGGCGACGATCATGAGCATGACCCCGAGCACAATCGCCGTCGCCAGCCACACCGGCAACACCTGCGCCAGCACCAGCACCAGCACGGCCACCGCCACCGGGATCATCAGCAGGACCAGGGCCAGCGCCGAGACCAGCAGAAATAACGAAATCGCCACGTCGCGGAGGGCCGCGCGCATCTCCTGTCTGGTCAGATCCACGCGCGCCTCAAGCAGGGCGACAATGTGCTGGAGCAGGCGGCCGACGACACTGGTCACCGGATCGGATCCTGCTGACTGCGGGTCCTCGCTCATGACCTCCCACTCCCGTCAGCCGTCACAGCGTTCTGAAGCGCATACCGGACGGTATCCCGAAAAGGTCTCAAATTCAGCCCGAAGACGCGCACAGTCTTTGTATTATCGCATACGTTGTCCACCAAAAGCGCCTCGAACTCATCCTGGGTGATCGGCGGATTTGGCAAATACCGGAACTCCCTAACCAGCGCCCGGGCCAGCGACATCGGCATGTGCACCTTCCACCGGCGGACACCCAGCGCCGCCATCACTTCATCCAGCACACGGTCGTAGGCCAGCGCGTCGGGACCGCCGAGTTCGTAGACTTCGCCGAGCACGTCGTCGCGCCTGAGGGCCTGACCTATCACAGCCAGCAGGTCACGCACATCCAGCGGCATCGAGCGGTACTTCCCGGAACCAAGGACCGGGACGATGGGGGTGAGGATAGCAAGGACCGCGAGGGGCCGTTCGGGCGCGCCGAGCAGATACAACGGGTACCAGGGCCCCAGCCGTACCACGGCGGCGAACTGTGCGGCGGCGCCACCGCCCGGGCCGATGACAAATGAGGGCCGGACGATGACGGACGGGACCCCGCTGTGCCGGATGGCCTCTTCGCCCGCCCACTTCGACTGCAGATAGCGCGGCGCCTCTGGCCCGGCGCCCAACGCACTGAGGTGGACGATCCGCTTGACACCCGAGACCCTCGCCGCCGCGGCGACTTCTGCTGCGCCGCGCCGGTTCACCAGATCAAACGTGGCGCCGACCCGTTCTCGGATAATCGCCACCAGGTGCACCACTGCAGCGCAACCGTCAAAGGCCCGCTCCAGGGCCCCCACGTCGCCGACGTCGGCGTAGGCCAGCGTGCACCCCAGGCCCTGAATGGCGGCCATGTGGAGGTTTTTCTTCGTGCCGGGTCGTACCACCGCGCGTACATCGATTCCCTCTCCTCGCAGCATGCGCACAAGATGGGAACCGATGAAACCCGCAGCCCCGGTGACGGCGACCCGTCCGAGTCGAGCTTCCATGCCCGCCGACATCTCCTAGAGCCAGTCGGCAGTCAGCAGTCTGCGGTCAGCAGTCAAGAATGGCGTTCACCACGCTCCCGCAACGCTGGTCTGTGACTGAAGACTGCCGACTGCAGACTGCTGACCCGTTTGTTCAGTGCGATCTGACTACCACGAACTCGGTAAGCGCGAGCAGGCTGTCCTTCGCTGGGCTGGGGGGCAGAAACGACAGCGCCTCGCCGGCCTGCCTCGAATAGCGGCCTGCCACATCCAGCGCGTAATCAATCGCCCGGTAGCGATGCAGCAGCCCGCGAACTTCTTCCATCCGCCCGTCGCCCGCCGGACCCGCCAGCAGGCTGGTGAGCCGGGCGCGGTCGTCTGGCGTCGCTTCACGCAACGCCCGGATCACCGGCAAGGTGATCGTGCCGCTCTGGACGTCGCTATAGATCGGTTTGCCGAGAGTATCCTCCCGGCTGGTCAGATCCAACGCGTCATCGGTGATCTGAAACGCCATTCCCCATTGCAGGCCGAAGGTCCCCAGGCGCTCGGCGGCGGCTGGATTGCCGGCCACCAGACCTCCGGCCCGGCAGGCCGCCGAAAACAAGTGGGCGGTTTTGCCCGCAATGATTTGAAAGTAAACGCTCTCATCGTCGTGCGGCTCCTGCCCGTACTTGATCTGCATGATTTCCGCCTGGCTCATCTTCACCGTCGCCGCGGCCAGGGTGGGCGCGACGTCCGGATGGCGGATGCGGCTAAGCAGATCAAAGGCTTTCGCGAAGAGGTAGTCTCCCAGCAGCACGGCGATCTGGTTTCCCCACTGCACGTTGACGGTGGCGACGCCGCGACGCACTTCCGACTGATCGATGATGTCGTCATGGATCAGCGAGGCGATATGGATGAGCTCCACCGCCTCCGCCAGCCAGAGCCGCGCTTCCCCGGCGCCGCCCCCGGCCTGCGCCGCCAGACACACCAGCGCCGGCCGGATCATCTTGCCTCGCGTGCCCAGCACATGCCGCACCAGCTCGCTGACAAACGGGTCTTCGGCGACCAGCTCCTGTTCCAGCTGAGCATGGAGCCTCGACAGCTCGTCCTGGATAGGCGCGTAGATCGTGGTCAGATCCATGCGCGTGGTCGTGGAACCTGCCAGGCGAGATTCGTCTGAACGCATACGTAGAAGCTTCGAGGAAGGACAGCAGCGCCCTTCGACCCGCGGGGACGGGTCGAAGGGCGGCGGCCGTGACGTATCCTACTGGGCCACGGTGATCGTCGTCTTCATGCCGGCTTCGGAATGTCCGGCGATGGTGCAGAGAACGTTGTACGTGCCGGGTTTGAGGTCCACGGTCACCTCTTTTGTGGAGCCGGGCGGAATGGCCTCTAAGTCGACGCTGGTCCCCTCGATGACGAAGTTATGCTCGATCGTGCCTTCATTCTTGATGAGCAGCTTCACTTTGCCTGGCTTCATCGTCGAACTCGCGAACTGGATGGTCCATTCCTTCTCCGAGACCGCCACGGCGGACCCCTCCGGCGTCCCGCTCGGCTGACCACCACCCTGCTGCCCACCACCGCCGCACGCCGCGGCGAAGGCGGCCACGAGCATGACGACGATTCCCAACCAGATCCATCTGCGCATTGCCATCCTCCCTTGACGGATGATAAGGTGGAAAACCTTTCTAAGAATAGCAAAGCAGATGTCTGGTGGCTAGGGTCACGCAGTCGGGCAGTCGGGCAGTCGAGCAGTCACGCAGTCGCGAAAGAGAACCGCTCGCAGGCACGCGACGGCGCGACCGCGCGACCGCGCACTAGGCTTCGGCAATCAACCCGAATGAGGCAATGAACGTCAGCAGCAAGAACCAGAGGAGATAGAACACCAGGTAGGCGAGATAGACGCGCAGCGGCTTCCGTCTCACGTCCGGTCACCTTCAGGCGTGCCCGCCGGTTGGGCCACGGCTGGGCGCCCGGCGGTCCGCGCCGGCTGGGCCGGCGGCAGGACGGCAATCCGATCCGCAAATGCCTTGACCTCGGCCAGGAACGCAGCCCCGTCGTGCAGTCCGAACGCCAACATCCCAAGGCGCGCGGGATCCACCTTGCGGCGCTGCAGGCGGCGCTGCAGTTGATCGATCCGGTCGCGCATCAAGAAGTTCCCCTCGCGGTTGAGGCAGTCTCCGTAGGGGCAGCCGGTGACAAAGACGCCATCCGCGCCGCGATTCAGCGCATCCTCGAGCCATTCCGGGCGCACGAAACCGGAGCACGGCACGCGGACGACGCGCACGTTGGGCAACGCGCGCAGGCGGCCGCCGTCGGACAGCGGTATCAAGTCTACACTCCAGTCGCAGATGAAACCAACGACTTTCGGTGTCTGGGTCATGACCCGCTCCAACCTCCGCGATTCGTGAATCGCGTCCGTAAGCTGCGGCGCCGGGGGTTGGAACGGGTCATGCCTGCACCGCCTCGGCGACCTGTCGCAGCACATCCCGCTCCAGGAACTTCGGCAGCTCCAGGGCCTCAAACGGGCATGCGCCGATGCAGATGCCACACTCCACGCAGCGGGATTCAATGACCACTGCCAGGAGGCTGCGGTTCGCCGCCGCCTTACTCAGGCCCGGTCCAGGCGAGGGCACCATCACGATCGCGTTGTAGGGACAGTCGTAGTAACACAGCTCGCAACCGGTGCAGTTGCCGTCGATGACCTGCGCTACGCCGGAGTGGCGCACTCCCATCTCGGTCGGCGTTTCACGGCGGCTGAGGTACGGAATGACGAGGCCCCCCACGAAGAGAGACACCAGCAAGAGTACGACAACGCCTGCCGGGAGAAAGTTCAGGAGCCAGAACGGGATCAGGAAGAAAATATCCATTGGAAAGCTGGTGGGGCGCGCCGCGGGTGTGGCGGCGGGAATGGCCTCTTGGGTCACGGGCACCGCTCCGGCCAGCAAGAACACTAGACCCACGCAGAACAGCACCCAGACGCCCGGAGGCCAGATCTTCGGATGGCGCAACCGCACGTAGTGCCACCACAGGAACGCGTACAGAGCGGTGGCGGGGCCGATGTGTAAGAACAGGATGCGCACCAGCGTTCCATCGCTGATCCCAAGGCCGCCGATGAAGAGCCGGGTCAGCGTAGCGCCGGCCGCGGGAATGCTGCGCAACATGGCCACGAACATCGAGGTCAGCAACTGCGCTCGCTCGTCCCACACCAGCTGGTAGCCGGTGAACCCGATGAACCCGCCAAAGAGGAGCAGAAACATCCCGGAGATCCAGGGGTTGTCCCGCGCGAACAGGTGGCGATCGGTGAACCAGTTGCGAAGAAGGTGCAGCAGGATGCCAACGATGAAGCCGTCGGCAGCGTAGCGATGCACGCCACGCACGATCCCCCCGTAGGGGACGCCGTCGGTGATGTACTGCACAGAGGCAAACGCCTCGCCCAG
>VBAL01000014.1:0-8257 GCA_005888595.1 Candidatus Segetimicrobium genomatis | reverse complement strand
GCCCACCGGTGTAGTACAGCGGGTTGAAATCGGTGGGATAGAGCCTGTTCACCCAGACATCCAGCCGCAGCGTCCCCCGCAGCAGCGAGGTCATGAGCCGCGCATAGCGTCCGGGTATCTGGCGCTCAACTACAGTGCTCATCGCTCAGTCTTCCGAGGCCCGGTCATGCCCATCTTCCGCAGCAGCAAGACGATGAACGAATACGCGATCAGCAATGCGCCGACGGACCCGCCGCCCAGAAACCACCGATCGGTCGCTTCGCCATAGATGATGCCGAGCGCGAACAGCAGCGACAGCGCGCTCAGCAACACGATGCCCATCACGTAGACGGTACGCACCCTCTACCCCCTGAACAACGGGACTGGGGATCTGGGACTAGGGACTGGTAGGAACCCAACGTTATCTGTTCTAGTCCCCATTCCCTAGTCCCTAGTCCCGCTTTTCACGATTTGCGGCGCAAGAACCATTCATAGAGCGCAATGCGTCGCCGGACGCGGCCCGCCGCCCGGTCCCACGCATACACCCAGAACCCAAGGTAGAGAAACGACCCCGCAAAGATCGCCCCATACAGTAGCGTGTTCCCGAGCCCCGCCGGTGTGGGCATCTGCCACGTCTGTCGCAGCGCCGCGCCCACATGGCCACCAGGAAGACGGCCACAAATGCCAGCGCCTTCACGCAGCGCCCAGCCTCATCCGTGCGCTGGTGCCCTGGCCGGCGGACTGATGCCGGCGGCGGCGGCCTGCCGTCGCCGCCGCCGATACTGCAGCTCCCAGAACAGCCCCAGGGCGAGGACGACCAGCGTGATATTCATAATGAGGAACGGGTCGCGCTCGATCACCGCGATGTTGAACAGAATCAGGGCGGTGAATGCCAGGAAGTAGATCACGGCCAGGGCGCCGACGACGGTGAAAAACGGCCGTTCCAGCGGCCGGCGGCCTTTACTACGGTCCAGAAACGGCACGATCAACCCGAACCCAATGAGCAGACCGGGCCCCAGGCCTGCCCACAGCGGCGGCGTGTACTTTACGTATTGGTACAGCGCCAGGAAGTACCAGTCGGACAGAATCGGTAGCGGCGTCTTTGTCGGATCCGCCCGCCGGCCGCTCTCCGCGGGCAGGATGATGGAGATCACGACCAGCATCACCATGAACAGCGCCAGTGGGAACAACGACATGTTGATGCGCTTGCGGCGTGTGCGCTGGAAGAAGACTTCCACCAGGATCAGCAGGACCAGCGAGATCCCGAAGTGGAGAGCATAGAATCGGGTGATGGTCGCCTGCCCGACGGCGGGCCCGCCCAGGAACAGGAAGGCAATCATCGAGCCGAACTTCAGGGGCCCGATGAGGGGAAGCTCATCGAAGTACACGGGCACCGTCAGCACGACTTTGGCCGCCCAGAAGGCCCGCTGGTTCCAGATCAACAGGTAGCCGGTAATGCCGGACACCATTCCCAGGATGAGCCCCAGAAAGGCCAGCATCCACGAGAGTTCTCCGGGCTTCTTGTACTCGGCGAGGAAGTACATTCGATAAATGCGGAGGAAGGTGATAGTGATCAATGCGTCGGCGCCGTACTTGTGAAGCCCGCGAGTCAACCCTCCGAGCGTCACGGGGCGGCCGAGAAAGGTGAGCGCCAGGCGGCCGATGTCGTTTTGGATTCGCTCAATGGACGTATAGGCGCCGGTCGTGGTCGGCTCGTACCACAGCATCAAGATGACGCCGGTGACCACGGTGACCAGCCAGAAGTAATACAGCATCGGCCCCATCAGGTACAGCGGGTTGTCCTGACGGGCCACCAGCGTCTCGTCGAAAAGATCGAGCTTCTGGCGGCGCTCCTGGAGCCAATCTCGGACTCGTTCGAGCATCAGCGTCCCTTCACGATCTTGGATCCTGGATCTTGGATCCTGGATAATGCCAATGTCGTTTCGTTAATCAAAGATCTAGGATCCAGCATCCAGGATCGTCAGTTCAGGCGATGCCGCCCGGCTCCACGTCGGTGGCGATGATGTTCTCCCCCTGGATCTCGTACAGAAACGTCCGGGGAGGTCGCGGTGCCGGACCGGACAGGACCCGCCCGGGGACCTGCGGGTCGGCTGGATCGTAAATGCTGAGATGGCAGGGACAGGCCATCAACGCATGCTGCCGCGGCGGTGGCGGGAGATACCCCCCATACCCGGCGGTGACTTCTTTGAAGTTTGGCACAAAGTTGTAGATGCACCCCAGGTGGGGACAGATGCGGGAGAAGATGATGAGATCGCTCTCCGTCACCTTCGGGGTCTTCCCGATGTCCCGGACCCAGCGCAATGGTCCTTGACCCGTGGCGGGATCGAACAGGGCGATCTTATAGGGCAGCTTGATCACCACACCCGGGACGTTGGCGGCTTTAAAACCCTCCGGAGTATACTGCGGATATTTCTGCGTGAAGACGAAATACTTGTAGTCCCAGGGATTGGCAACTTCCTTGAGTGTCGCCACGGCGATCACCTCGCCGCGCGCGGCGTCCTGGACGGTCGGCGCGTAGATCTTGAACTTCTCCACGTTGGGCTTGAGAAACCGCAGCAATGGCGACACCAGTGCCGCCGCTGCCGCCAGCGCCGGCAGGGTCGTCACCAGCTTCAGGAACTTGCGGCGCTGCATTAACTCTGGAGAGGGTGTACTCATCGTTCTACTTCCATTATAGGCACCGCATTCGAGTGTTTCCGCGCCCCGCCCCGAGCTCGCCAGGCGAGCGTGGGGGTTCCCGTGTCCCGATCATTTGCCCGGGTACTCGTAGATGAACGTCCAGATATAGTTTACAACGGCCCAAATCTCGTCCTCGGCGAGCTTGCCGCGATACGCGGGCATCTCACCGTGGCCATCGATAACGGATTGAAACAGCTCGCTGGGCTTGCGCTGGGCCATCAGGTTGACGTCCGTGAAGATTCCGGGACCCTGGCCGCGCGCCCAGTTCCACAGTCTTGCGGACAGCACCAGGCCCTCCGGCCCCCGCCCGTCGCCGTTCGGGCCGTGGCAGGAGGCGCAGGTCAGCGCCCGGCCGCCCACGTCGAGAGACCGGGTCTCGTAAATCTGCTTGCCGCGCGCGACCTCCTGGGGGGTCGTCGAGAACGCCCACTCGAAGAACAACACATGCCACCGCTCTTCATCGGTGAGTCGGACGCCGAACGTCGCCGCACCGTACGCCGGCCGCGGTCCGAAGGACGGCATTGCCGTGTGGGGCCGTCCGCGGGTCACAGTTTCGTACATGCTGAACGGGCTGTTCAAACGCATCTGCACCACGTTGTGGAAGTTGGCAGGATGACTTGGCAGTTGCTCACCTTTGGCGCGGATCCCAATCAATGACAGGAAGTCGGTGAGCAGGTCCTTGCCGGGCGACTTCAGGTTGGCGGCCGCCGGTCCGTTGCCGAGGCCCTCTGGGCCGTGGCAGACGACACACTGAGCCTTCATGAAGACTTTCGACCCTTCGACAGCGGAAGGCTTGATCGGCGACCCATCACGCCGCAGAGGCAACAGCGGCTTGTCGGGAGGCGCCAGGGACAACCCTGCTCGAACATTGTTGCCGGCTCGGGAGACATCAATGGTGGGCTGGCACGCGGCCAAAAAAAGAGCGCCGACCGCGATGACGGCCAGGGCGGTGATCCTGCGGACAAACATATCGCCACTTTGGATTCTTCGGACGGCAGAGGACTCCTCCCCCAGCCCGCTCGGGAAGGCGGTGGGGGTCATCATCGCGAATCCATTCCTACGTTCCCGCCTATCCCCTCACTTCGATGCGCAACGATCTTGACGTGGCTGTGGACACCCCCGCAGTGATCGCGCGTGGCCTGGCCCGACGGTTTCGTGTCGAGTGGGCCGTGCGGGATGTGACATTTGTGCTCCCACCGCGCTCCGTGCTGCTGCTGGTCGGCCCCAACGCGTCCGGCAAGACCACGCTGCTGCGCCTGCTGGCCACGGCGCTGCGGCCGACCGACGGATGCGGATCCATCTTTGGCTGCGACCTGGTTCGTGACGCTGATGCGGTACGCCGGCTGACGGCGCTCGTGGGGACCTCCGCCGGCGCGTACGACCTCTTGACGGCGCGCGAGAATCTCCGGTTTGCGGCCGCCATGGGTGCCCGGCCGGATGCGCCCGTCGCCGAGTGGCTGGACCGAGTTGGATTGACCGCTGTCGCCGACACTCCCGTCCGGACCCTGAGCAATGGGATGAAACGCCGGCTTGCGCTGGCGCGAGCATGGCTGTCATCCCCCAGGTTGCTGCTGCTCGATGAACCCTACAGTGGGCTGGACAGCGAGGGCCTGACCCTGGTCGCCGAGATGGCTTCGGACACGACACGCCGGGGCGGGAGCGTGATCATTGCCACGCACGAATGGGAGCGCGGGATGAAGGTGGCCGACGCGGTGTTGGCGCTGGCGGCGGGCCGGCCGGTGGAGGTCGGTCCGGCCGCGCAGCTCACGGCCGCGGACCTGGCTGCAGCGGCGGGAGGCAAACGGTGAACGGGTTCCTCCGCGCCGCCGCGGTCGCGCGCAAAGATTTGCTGATGGAATGGCGGGGCCGCCAGACGATCACCGCGACCGGCATGGTGGCGTTGCTGATGATCTTGCTGCTCGGCTTCGTCTTGGGGTCCGAGCCGGGGCGGGCGGCGGCGGTCCTATGGGTGGCGCTGGGCTTTGCGGCGATCGTCGGGATTCCCCGCATCACCCAGTCGGAGGTCGAGCAACAGGCGCTCGAGACACTCTTGCTATACCCCGGCAGCCGCGAACACCTCTACTGGGGAAAGGGTGCGGCTCTCCTCCTCATGCTCTCCGCGCTGCTGGTCGCGCTGCTTCTGTTGCTTGGCGTGCTATTCAGCGTGGACGTATGGACCCACGGGGGGGCCCTACTGGGCGTTGGCATGCTGGGGATCGTCGGGCTGAGCGCGATCGGCACGCTGCTCGCGGCGCTGGTGTTGCACGTCCGCGGTCGCGAGTTGCTGATGCCTCTGCTGTTGCTTCCACTGGCACTTCCGGTCGTGCTGGGGTGCGTGCGACTCACCGAGGCGATTCTGGCGGGGACTACCTCCGCACCCTGGCTCCTGGTCCTGGTGGTCTTCGACCTGGTGTATCTGTTGGTGTGTCCAATCCTGTTTGAGGTCGTCATGGACGAAGCATGAAGGCGCAGACCACGCTCGGCGCCGCCGCGGTGTTCTTGCTGGCTGCCGCTGCGTACACAAGCCTCTTCGCCTCACCGCCCGACGCCTTCCAGGGCGAGTATGTGCGCATCATGTATGCCCACGTCCCCAACGCCTGGGTGGCCTACCTCGCGTTCGCCATCACCTTCGTCGCCAGCGTGCTTTACGTGTGGAAACGGCGCCCGGATTACGATCACATTGCGCACAGCGCCACCGAGCTCGGCGTGCTGTTCACCGGGCTGGCGCTGGCCACCGGCTCGATCTGGGGGCGCCCGGTATGGGGGACGTGGTGGACGTGGGACGCCCGCTTGGTGACCACCGCCATGCTCTTCTTGATCTACAGCGGCGCGCTGCTGGTGCGCGGCCTGTCTGACGACCCACAGCGCGGGGCCCGCCTGGCCGCGGTGATTGGCGTCATTGGCTTCCTCGATGTCCCGGTCATTCACTACTCCGTAGTCTGGTTTCGCACGCTGCACCAGCCGGCGTCGATCGCCCCGGGCAGCCTGAAGATCGCTCCGCCGATGCTCCTCGCGCTGATGCTCAGCCTGCTCGCGTTCACGGTGTTGTTCGCCTATCTGTTGCGGCTGCGTGCGCGCCTGGCGTGGCTCGAGGCCGGCGGGGAGCCGTGATGACACCGGCCCTGTGGATCGCACTGGCCTACAGTGTGGTGCTGGTGACCCTGGTCATCTACACGCGGGGGCTGCGCCGCCGGTTGTGGCGCGCCGAGCAGGCCCGGCGGGTACGGAAGGACGCCTCTTCCCGATGAAACGCACCCGTCTGATCCTGGCCGCCGTCATCGTCGCCGGTGCGCTAGTGTACCTCATCCTCGGCGGTCTCCGCGGGGCGATCGTGTACTACGCTACGCCCAGCGAGGTGCTGGCGCAGGGCCAGAGCGCGGTCGGCCGCGCGACGCGCCTGGGGGGCCAGGTCGTCCCGGGCTCGCGGCGGTGGGATCCCGTCACGCTGGAGTTGCGTTTTGTGCTGACGGATGGCAAGGCAACCGTGCCGGTCGTGTCTCACCGTGCGCCGCCGGAACTGTTCACGGAAGCCGGGAGCGCGACCGTGGAAGGCACGCTGGGTAGCGATGGCGTCTTCGTCGCCCGCTCGATTATCGTGAAGCACTCTGAAGAGTACGCGCCGCCGCAGGCACCATGATTGCCACCCTGGGCTCCATCTCCCTCACGCTGGCGCTGCTTTGTGCCGTGGGGGGGCTGGTGGGACTTCTCGCCGGCAGGCGCACTCGTCAGGATCCGGTGCGGGCAGCCTGGGGCCGCCTCGCTGCCGCCGGGGTCTTTGTGTGCGTCACGCTGGCCGTCGTGATGATGGAGACGGCGCTGGTTGGGTTCGACTTTAGCATTCGCTACGTGGCCCTCAACGTGAACCGCGCCACGCCGTTCGTGTTCCGCGTCGCCGGACTGTGGGGCGCGCTGGAGGGATCGATCTTATTGTGGGCCTGGGTCCTGGCCGGCCTGACCCTCCTCGTGGCCGTCGAGTACCGGGGCAAACACTCCGAGCTTATCCCACACGTCCTGACGGTGTTGCTCGGCATCGCGGTGTTCTTTGTGGGCGTGATGGTCGGACCGGCAAATCCGTTCGCACGGCTGCCGGTCCAACCGGTCGACGGCCGCGGCCTCAACCCACTGCTGCAGAATCACCTGCTGATGGCCATCCATCCACCCTTCCTGTACCTCGGTTATGTGGGATTCTCTATCCCCTACGCGTTCGCGATGGGGACGCTGCTGTCGGGACGGCACCGGGACGAGTGGATGACGATCACCCGGAGATGGACGCTGGTAGCCTGGACGTCGCTGACTGCGGGGCTGCTGCTCGGCGCACGATGGTCGTACGACGTGCTGGGCTGGGGGGGATACTGGGCCTGGGATCCTGTGGAAAACGCTGCGCTCATGCCCTGGCTGGTCGCAACGGCGTTCATTCATTCGTCGATGGTGCAGGAGCGCCGCCGTCTGCTGCGGATCTGGAACCTGGGCCTGGTGATCGTCGCGTTTCTGTTGACCATCTTCGGAACATTCCTCACCCGTAGCGGCATCCTGGCCTCGGTGCACTCGTTCACGCAGTCGTGGATCGGTCCACTGTTTGTGACCTTCCTCGGGCTCGCGACGGCGGCTTCGTTACTAGCCCTGCTGGCCCGCCTGCCCCAGATCCGCGACGAGGGGACGTTCGACAGCCCGTTCTCGCGCGAGGCGATGATGCTGCTCAACAACGTTGTGCTGTTGACGATGGCGTTCACCATCTTCGTCGGCACCATCTTTCCACTGATTGTGGAAGCCGTCACCGGCGCGAAGGTCACGGTCGGACCGCCGTTTTTCAACAGGGTACTCGTACCGTTGGGCGTGGTGCTGCTGGTCGTTATGGGCACCGGCACGGCACTGCGGTGGGGACGTTCCGGAATCGAGGAAATCCGGAAGCTGGCGTGGTCGCTGGGGATGACCTTTCTCATCTCAGCCGGGTTCGGCGTCGCCGGCGTGCGCGGTGCCGGTCTCGTTGGGCTTACCGCGGTTGTGTTTACGGGGCTGGCTCAGGTTGGTGAATATGTGCGGGGCGCGCTGGCCCGGCGGGAGGCGACCGGCGAACCCTTGCTAACGGCGCTGCGGTCGTTGTTCGCGCTCAACCGGCAGCGCTACTACGGGTATCTCACGCATCTGGGGCTCGCCATCGTCATCACCGGCATTGTTGCGTCGCAGTCCGGCCGGATTGAAGTGCAGCGCCAGCTCTCCGTGGGCCGCACGATGCAGGTGGGCGGGTACACACTGCGGCTGGAGGGGCTGGAGGCCCGACCGGAGCCGGACAAGATGGTTGTGGCCGCGCCGGTGGCCGTTTTTGCGGGGGATGGAACGGCTTCGGCAGGTTCACCCGACTCCCCCGGGGCCATCGAACTTCTCCGCCCGTCGGAGAACTTCTATCGTCAGGCGCGGACTCCGGTGGCCACGCCGGCGGTCCGCTCGACATGGCGAGAGGATTTGTACGTGGTCCTGATGGCGTTCGATCCCGGCGCCCAGAGCGCGGTCCTGCGCGCAGTGATCACGCCGCTGGTGTCCTGGATCTGGGTTGGGGGGACCATCATGGTGATTGCGGGGG
>VBAL01000242.1 GCA_005888595.1 Candidatus Segetimicrobium genomatis | reverse complement strand
TGGTGCGCCACTCGCCACGACGGCGCACAGCATCGCTTCACCATCACGGTCGACGACGGCAATCCGGTGTTCACGCAACGCCACATCAATGCCGACAACCGCTCCACCATGGCACTCCCTTCGCGAGACGTCGGGGCACGGCGCGGATCAGCCGGACAGGTGCCACGGGCCGCGAGGTCAGCATGGCCTGGTCGAATATGAGGGATGGCGGCGACCCGTCTCCCAGCATCCTTGATGAATGCTCTCGACCCGGCGGCCGGGGCGCGACGTTCTCGGTTGACGGCTGCTCGCGCAGGAGCGCCGAGGTGCCCGTAAATCAGTCGTCGTTCCCGTCCTACCTCCGGACAGACTTTAACCGTACCCTCCTCCTTCCGACGAGGGGAACTGCCACGACGCTTGCGAGCCCCCTTCGCTCGTAACGTCATACCAGGTGCCCATGCGGCTGATCGGGCTCGTCCTCGCTGCCAGCCTCGCACTTCCGCCACACGTCGCTGACGGGCAGTCGATAGGGAGAATCCCTCGGCTGTGCTTCCTGACGTTTGATCCCGGCACGCCGCAGTCGCCATCCCCTCGATTCAAGGCGTTCTTCGAGGGCCTTCGCGACCTCGGCTATGTGCATGGGAAGACCATCACCATCGACTACCTTGTCGCAGAGGGTCGTAGCGAGAAGTTTCCAGAACTGGCGGCCGAATGTGTTCGCCTCAAAGCCAACATCATCGTCGTCAGCACGACGCCGGCCGCCCACGCGGCGAAGAACGCAACGCGGACGATCCCGATTGTCATGGTCGCGCTGGGTGACCCCGTGGGGACCGGGCTCGTTGAGAGTCTCGCCCGACCCGGTGAAAACATCACCGGGATGTCACAGATGACTTCTGGGCTTGCGGCCAAGCGCCTTGAAGTGCTGAAGGAGGCCGTTCCAGCAATCTCGCGGGTGCTCGTGCTGTCGTACCTCGTCGATCCGATCGCACCGTTGCAGGTGAAGGCGCTGAAGGAGGCGGCGCCTTCTCTGGGGGTGACGCTGTTCATCCGTGACATCCGGACGGTCGACGACCTCCCGGCGGCGTTTGACGCTGGGGACAGGGCTCACGCCCAGGGCCTCCTCACTACAGCGGAAAGTATTTTTCGGCTTCAACGCGCACGAGTGACCGAGCTTGCCGCTCGCCACCGACTGCCCGCGGTCTACCCGTATGCGGCGTTCGCCAGAGACAGCGGCGGGCTTATGGCGTATGAGGTAGACGATGCTGATCTGCACAAGCGCGCCGCAGGCTATGTCGACAGGCTCCTGAAGGGGGCCAAGCCTTCCGATCTTGCCGTCCAGCAGCCGACGAAGTTTGACCTTGTGATCAACCTCAAGACCGCCAAAGCCCTCGGACTCACGATTCCGCAATCCATCCTGATTCGAGCCGACGAGATCATCCAATGATGGATCGGCGGGCGTTCGTCACCATGGTGGGCTGGAGCATCCTCGCCGCGCCGCTCGCCGCCGAGTCGCAGCCGGCGGGGAAGGTGTATCGGATGGGTTTCCTCGGGAACTCCACGGCGGCCCTTGAGGCCAACCTGGTGGGCCATTCTGCGAGGGCTTGCGCGAGCTGGGCTACGTCGAGGGACAGAATATCGTCATCGAGTATCGATGGGCGGAAGGGCAGTACGAACGGTTTCCCGTCCTCATCGCGGAGTTGCTCGAGTAGAAGGTGGAGGTGATCGTGACCGCCGGGACGCCCGCTACCCAGGCCGTCAGGAAGGCAACGACTTCGGTCCCTCTCGTCATGGTGGCTGTCGGTGATCCTGTGGCTACGGGAATCGTTGCCAGCCTCGGGCGACCCGGTGGGAACATCACTGGGCTGACCTCGATCTCTGAGGACCTGGAGGGGAAGCGGTTGGAGCTTCTCAGAGAGGTGCTCCCTACCATTTCGCGAGTCACCGTGCTCTGGAATCCGGATAATCGAACTCTCGTGGCCGAGTTGAGGGAGATCCGGGCTGCAGCTCAGGTCTTGAGAATGACAGTGCAAGCCTTGGAGGTGAGGAACGCCGGGGATCTCGAAGAGACGTACAAGGCGATTATCAGGGCACGGCCGGGAGCGCTCCTGGTGATGGCGGATCGTTTTTTCTTGCACAATCGTCAGCGCCTTATGGACTTTGCTACCAAACAGCGCCTGCCCG
>VBAL01000241.1 GCA_005888595.1 Candidatus Segetimicrobium genomatis | reverse complement strand
TCCGGCTATAGCGATACCCCTCGACCTCGAGATTGAACAGGGCCGCGCCATGGTCGGCGCTGTCGAACGCATACGCCACGGTCTGATAGATCGGGACCGCCACGGCCTTCGTCGTCGGATCCACGTCGTAACCGCTGTGAATCGCGATCGTCTCGCGTCTCATGGGCTCACCTCGACTCTGCCAGGCCGGTCATAGACGCATCTGGCCGGTCTGGATGCGGTCGAAGAGCGCCGCGTCGAGCCGCACGAATGCCTGGCGTTCCGGGTCGTTGAAATAGACGGCGTCGACGCTGGCCGCCGGATCGTACCCTTGACGCACGAGCTCATGCTTCGTGGGCTTGAACGTCGCGGTCACGTCCAGTGCGCTCCGGAGCCGTAGGAACAACGGCCGGGCGTACGCGGGCAGCCGGTCGATCAGGTGGGTCCGCAAAGCCGCGAGATCCAGCGCATCGTCGCCGACGAGCGCGGCCATGCCGGCCCGCCCGTCGGTGCCGGGAATGGCCACGCCGTAGACGGTGGCCTCCGTGACACCGGGAAACGCACCGAGCGCCTCCGCCACCTCGCAGGTCGCGACATTCTCCCCCTTCCAGCGGAAGGTGTCGCCGCTCCGGTCGACGAAATAGAAAAAGCCCTGCGCGTCCGTGCGCATCAGGTCGCCCGTCCGAAACCAGGCGTCTCCCGCCTCGAACACGTGGCGCAGGATCTTTTGCTCGGAGGCCTCCGGGCTGGTGTAGCCCTCGAATCGACTGCCCACGTTAGACGGGTCCGCGAGAATCTTGCCCAGCGCCTCTCCGACTTCGTTCGGGCCACATCGAATGCAGAAGCCCTGGTCGTTGCGGACCGGCTCCTCTTTTTCGACGTCGAATTTCACCAGCGTCACTGGGACTCGATGCGCGAGAAACGCCGGGATGCGGCCGATAGCCCCGGGCCGGCCTTCGAGATTAAACAGCGACACGGTGCCTTCTGTCGCCGCGTAGAACTCCAGAATCTGGGGAATGCGAAACCGCCGCGTGAAGGCGTCCCAGACATCGGGCCGCAGCCCATTGCCGCACCCCAGCCGGATCCGGTGCACCGTCTCCTGCGGACACGCCTCCGTGTGCAGCAGGTAGCGGCACAGCTCGCCGATATACTGAAACAGCGTGCAGTCCCAGCGGACGACGTCGGCCCAGAAGTGGCGTGCCGAAAAGTGTTCCCGCAGTACTACAGAACCGCCAGCGACCAGCACCGCCCCCGTCGCCAGCACCCCGCCGACGCTGTGATACATCGGCAGGCAGTTGTACATCCGGTCGCTCACCCGCGTGTCCATCAGGCCGGCGAACCAGTGGCTCCATTGCATCAGCCGCCCATGGCTCACTTTGGCGGCCTTGGGCCGCCCAGTCGTGCCCGAGGTGTACAGGTAGAGCGCCCGGTCCTCGATGGTCAGCGGCCGGCGCTCGGCCCCGCGCAGCGGCTCGCCCGCGTGCCGCTCGATCGCGCGATCAATGCGCGGGAATTCATCGGCGCCCGGGCCGTGGACCCAGATCTGCGCCGCCCCCGCCAGGTCCGGCCGCGCGCTGATCAACGGCTCGATCAACTCCGCGGCCACGATCAGGTGAGTGGGCGCGACCAGATTGATGCACTGCGCGAGTGCGGGACCGGCCAGTTGGGTGTTGAGCAGCGCCACGACTCCACCGATCCGGCTGACCCCCAGCCAGATGGCCAGGTACTCAGGCCCGTTCGGCATCAAGAGACACACGGCGTCGCCTTTGTCTATCCCCTGAGCGAGCGCCCAGCGCGCGTAGCGGTTCGCCCGCTCCGCCAGCCCCCGAAATGTCAGACACTCGCGGTCCGAGAGGAGCGCTGGCGCCTCGCCCAATCGTTCGGCGAGGTCCTCGATCACGATCGGCAGAATCCGACGCGGATGGTTGGCGATCGGCGCCGTCAGCTCGAACGCACGCACCCACGCCCTGGTCGCTCCCCCAGGGCTCCCGGCTGGTCGCCCGGCGGTGTCGCCGTCACTCATCTTCCGCAGGGAGGCGGAGGCCAGCATGTGCGTCATGCCGTACTGCCCGCGTCCACCGTGAGCACGGTCCCCGTGATGCTCTTCGCCTGATCGCCGAGCAGAAATTCGACGGTGCTCGCCACGTCGTCGATGTCGGGCAGGCGGCGCAGCGCACTGCGCC
>VBAL01000231.1 GCA_005888595.1 Candidatus Segetimicrobium genomatis | reverse complement strand
ATCTCGGCATCACGGTGCAGGGTGGCGCGTATCCGACGATCGGGGGTCAACCCGAGCTATGGAAGGAAAGCGGCGGATACGCCGGCACCTACTCGCCCAACGCGGCCGCGGTTAACGGCATGCTCGCGGTCAGCAAGGGGGTCGCCTACACCCTCAAGCTGCAGTGGAAAGCCAACCGCTCGGGCAGCGGCACCATCCTGGCGGGCGCCGGACCGATTGGCGGCGCCTACTCGCCCACCAGGCTCTCGCTCTGGGTGGTTCCGACGGGCGGCGCGAGGATGGACGCCGCCAGCAACCAGCAGTATTCGC
>VBAL01000230.1:1540-3365 GCA_005888595.1 Candidatus Segetimicrobium genomatis | reverse complement strand
CGACCAATCTCAAGCTGCTGATCACGCCAAGCAACAATTGCGTCGCCACGCTCAGCGCCAACGCCGACCTCTGGACCGCGACCGCCGGCATCAACCAGGACCTCGGCATCCAGGTGAGCTCGACGCAGGGTACGTACACCGCCGACCGGGTTGGCTGGAAAGAAAGTGGCGGCTTCGCCGGGACCTTCTCACCCAACGCCGCCTCACTGCAGACGCTGTTTCCGATGAACAGCGGGGTGACCTATGCCGTCAAGGTCCAGTGGAAAGCGAACCGGACGGCAAGCGGCGCCAGCATCTTTGCGGGCGCGGGCCCCATCGGTTCGAAGTATTCGCCGACCCGGCTCACCGCGCAGCTGAGCTGCCCGGCCGCGCTGACCGACCGCATCACCACGGCGCCGCAGAGTGTGACGGCCGGCGCGGCCTCCGGACCGATCATCGTGCAGCTGGTGGACAGCTATGGGAATCCGGCCCCGGCGGGGCTCGGCGGCCAGACCTTTGCCATCAGCAGCACGAGCGTGTCCGGCCAGTCGGTGACGCTGGATAACAGCGGTGCGCCGGCGACGATGCTGACCATCCCGGCCGGGGCCAGCTCCGCCAGCTTCAAGTTCAAGGACACGGTGGCTGAGACGGTCAGCGTGCAGGCCCAGGCCACCGGGTTCACCACGCAGACACAGATGGAGTCGGTGGTGCCGGATGTCACCGCCCAGTTCAAACTGGTGGCGCCGTCGTCGGCGACCCACGGCGCACCGTTCAACCTGACGATCACGGCTCAGGACAAATACGGCAACACGACGCCGTCCTACAGCGGGACGGTCCACTTCACGAGCTCTGACAGCGCGGCGGTGCTCCCCGCTAACTACACCTTCGTGAGCACCGACAACGGGGTACGCACCTTCTCGGTGATCCTGAACACCGTAGGGACTCAGACGGTGACAGCCACCGACACCCCCAACAGCCAGATCACCGGCGTTACCGGCCCTATTTCCGTCAGCTAAAGGGCTTACCTCTTTACGGAGGAAATCTCCCTCGCATACACCCCACCCGGATCCTCCCTCCCGTTTCCCTCCCCCGCTCTGCGGGGGAGGGTTAGGGTGGGGGTCATTTCTTCCTAGGTGCCGGTGCCGGCCTTGTAGTGGTTGCTGACCTGGTAGGTCGCCAGCACCGTCGCGTAGACCGCGACTTCGTCGAGACTGCCGTTGAAGAATGCTGTGGTGACCGTGTCGTCTTTGCCGACCTCGAGTCCTGCGGCGTCGAGCGTCGTGTCGAACAGGGCGGCTGGCGTCTGCGTTCCAAAGCTGCCTCCGTCGATGTAGACCTTGAGGTTGCCGGCTATCGCTCCGGAGTCGTAGGTCACCACGAGGTGGTGCCAGGCCCCATCGCTCAACGACGCGGTGCCGGGGAAGGTGATGGTCGTCCCGGCGCCCGTCTGGACTTCGATCGCGGTGTCGTGGACATAGACGCCGAAGTACTGGTTGGCGATGCCGGGCGACCCGTAGGCCACGATCGGCATGGCCGTCGTCGTGGTGGTCTTGAACCAGGCCTCGACGCTGCGGTTGGCGAACCCGACCGGGACGCCCGCGCCGGACGTCTCCTGAACCGAGCCGGCTGTGCCATCGAGCGTGATGGCCGTGTTGGTGTCGTTGACAATCGCCCCGGCGACGCCCAGCGTCACGCCGGATGCCGCGTAGGTGGCGTCGTGCGCATTGCCGCTCGAGTCCGTGGCGACGGTGCCCGCGCTCTCACCGAGCCGGTAATAGATGTTGGGGGTGTCGGCGAGGATGGCGCCGCTGTAGGAGTAGGTGAACTGGTCGGCCGGAGTCGTGGG
>VBAL01000230.1:0-1250 GCA_005888595.1 Candidatus Segetimicrobium genomatis | reverse complement strand
CTTCCACTGCAGACGCGCGGTATAAGCGGTGTTGGCGGCGATCGGGAACATGCTCTGCACGAAGGCCGCGTTCGGCGAATAGGTGCCGGCGAAACCGCCGCTTTCCTTCCAGCCGACCCGGTCGGCGGTGACGGTGCTGGTGGAGCTGACCTGAATCCCGACGTCCTGGTTATAGGTGGCCCGGGTGGTCCAGAGGTCCGCATTTCCGGTCAGCACGGCGAGACAGTTGGTGGTCGTGGTGATCGGCAGCGAGAGCTTGACCGAATCGACATCAGCCCAGGTGGCGCCGTTGTTCGCGCCGAGGAACGGCTGCCCGGTGGTCACCGCGTCCTGGACGCTGGTGTTTCCGGTCGCGGGAATGAAGAAGACGGTCAGCCGCGTGGCGGAGAATTGGCCGCCGATTGGACCCGCGCCGGCGACGATGGTCGACAACCCCTGGCGATTCGTCTTCCATTGCAGCCTGAGCGTGTAGGCTGAGCCGCTCGCGACCGGCAGGACCGCCTGGACGAAGGCCGCGTTGGGCGACGCCGTGCCGGCGAAGCCGCCGCTCTCCTTCCACGCCTCGGGCTGGCCGGCGACCGACGGGTACGTCGTCCCGACGCCTGTTCCACCGGACACGGTGATCCCGATGTCCTGGTTAAAGCCCGCGTTGGCCGTCCACAAGTCGGCGTTCGCGCTGACAATGAGCGATCCGTTCGACGGCGGGGTAAAGGGCACGGTTGGATCGGCGCCAGGACCGAGGTCGGTCCAGGTCGATCCGTTGCTGTTGACCAGGTAGAACTGGTTGATGCTCGACGCCGACGCGACCGCGCCGCCCGCGTTGGGAACGAGCTGCACGGTTAGCCGCGTCGGCGAGAAGTCGGGCCCGATGGGGCCGGCGCCAGCGAAGATGGTGGTACCGCTCGCCGGCTTGTTGGCCTTCCACTGGGCTTTGATTGTGTAGGTGGTGCCCGCCTGCAACAGGCGGACGGTCTGGACATAGGCGGCGTTGGGGGAGAAGGTGCCGGCGAAGCCGCCGCTCTCCTTCCAGGCTTCGGGCTGTCCGGCGGCGGTCGGATAGACTCCGCCGCTGACGGCGACGCCGATGTCCTGGTTGATGCCTGCGTTGGCAGTCCACAGGTCCGCGTTGGCGCTGATCAGCGCCTGCGCGGTGACGAGTGGCGTGACCGACACGGCGAGGTAAGTGCTGTCTATGTCGACCCAGGTCACGCCGTTGCTGCTGGCGAGCCAGTACTGCCGGTCGCTCACGG
>VBAL01000088.1 GCA_005888595.1 Candidatus Segetimicrobium genomatis | reverse complement strand
TAGGCAGACGTCTGCGACTGCGGCGGAGGTGCACGGCGATCTCCCGGAGGTCTTCCATCCAGGAGGCCGCGCGCCGCGGATCGACCGGGCGACGGTGCAGGCGCGCCACGAAGGTATTGACGGCCGATGCCAGGCGCGAGGCCGTTTCCAAACCGCGACCATCGGCCAGTCCCCACAGCAGCGCGGCCGCCGCGGCCGCGGTCGCCAGGAGGATCACCCCGCCGGCGATCACGATCCCGGCTTCTGCACCGTGATGCGTCAGCAGCACCGTTACCCCGGCGGCCACGAACGGCAGCAGGGCTCCATAATCAAACAAGTAGAACGCCAGGCTGGTGAGTATGGCACGCGGACCGGGGATCCCGTGTTCACGCGCGGTGGCGACGAAATATGCCATGCCGGCTACCGTTCCTGCCGGGGCCAGGCTCCCAAAAGCCATCACTAGAGCCAGTCGGACCGCCACGCGCAGAGAAATCTTCACGTCGAACAGCCGGAAGATCGCCCGGTACAGCGTGCCTTGACTCAGAGTGAACAGGATGGCGAGCAGGAGGGCGACCGCCAGCCAGCCCGGTTTGGCGCCGACCACCGCACCGGCGATCTCCCGCAGGTCGGCCGCCTTCAAGGCAATGCCGGCGACCAGCAGGATCGGAGCCGCCCATAACAGGATCCGGCCGAGGACGGTCCGCCTCATTGTGGGTGCGATGCGACCAGATCGGCCGGCCGGACCGCAAACAACTCGTTCGTGCGTACGAAACTCGTCAGCAGCAGGCCCAGGTAGGGCGTAGCCAGCTGGCTGCGGTGGGCTCCGATAGCGGCCCGCTTGGCGCGTTCCATGTCGGGAGAGAGCTCAAACCGCATCCACGTCCACTCCGCCGGCAGATCCATGCCCGGCGGCGGCAGGAGGGGGTCGTGGGGAGACGAGCGGAACGGCCGGGGGAAGCCTGACGCGTGAACCACGAAGGCGTAGACAGGTGTCTGCCCACGGATGAGGTCCACCAGCTGCGCGACCGCGACGTGGTCGCTGTGACGATCCAGCGGGCTGTGCGTGATCAGCAGCGTCGGTTGGACGCGGGCCACGATCGTCCGGGCGAGTTCGACGATGTCGGCGCGTGTGTACGGAGCGCCCTGATCCACTACCCCGGGATACTCAGCCGAGCGTAGCCCCGTGTAACGCGATGCGACCGGCTCCAGGGGGCTGCGCATCACAAGCGCCAGCTGGCGATCGGGGAACCCGAGGAAGTACACGTCCGCCGATGCCACGTCGAGCCGCTGGAGCGCCTCGACCGTTTCTTGCTGGCGCAGGCGCCCCTCGCGGATGAACTCGCCGGTGCGGGGGGGAAGATGCCGGCCCACGAGCGCCGCAGCCACGCGGTTGCTATCACCGTTGGTCACGACCAGCACGCTCACCGCGGCGCCGTTGTGCCGCGCTGCGGCGATGAAGCCTCCCGCACCGATGATCTCATCGTCTGGATGCGCGACGACGACGAGCACCCGGTCCTCCGGTCCCGGTACCGGGAGAGAGGGCAGATGGAACGCCGCAGCCTGGGAGGGATGCGCGAAGAACAGCGGCCGCGCCACGGCCACGAGGACGATCAGAGCGATCACCAACGCATCCATTCGCGTGCGCCTCCGCGAGCCGGCGGATAGGGTTCTGCGGCGTGGTCGCGCCACCCGGGTTTGACGCATCAGGTCAGAGGACGCCCGCAGTTGCAGGCGCAGGCCTCGCATCATGCCGTATTTCTTGCTCTTCAGGCGGTGCGAAACGCCGGTCCAGGAGACCTGGACCCTGCGGGCACCGAGTGCCTTGGCCAGCCGGTCCAGCGCGATCTCAAATCCAAAACCCGCCTCGGCGAGTTTGGGTCCCCGCAGCAGGAGGGCCCGGCGCACGGCCCGCTGGCCCGACAGGGGCCGCATCATGCCGTGCAAGTAGTCGTCGCTGAACACCCCCACGGCCATCTCGGCGCGGCCGGCCAATACCGGCTGCAGCAGCCGGGTGAGGTGCTCGGGGGTTAAACCGCACAAATCGGCATCGAGCAAGAGGACCACATCACCGCGGGCGGCCTCGACGCCGGCAAGGACGGCGCCGCCTTTGCCAAGGTTTTCGTCCAGGGCCAGCACGCAATCGGCCCCTGATTCCGCCGCGACGCGTGGAGTCTGGTCCGTGGACCCATCTGAGACCACAATTACTTCGCTGACGTGCGGGCAGGCGCGGGCGGCCCGCACCACGCCGGAGATCGTGGCGGACTCATTATACGCAGGAATGACGCAGGAAACCCTCACCATGGCGTACGCGTGCCGCAGAGCCGGGCGGGGTTCACCGGCCGACTGCATCTTCTCTGAGCCCCGGGTGGTCCCTGCTGCGCTCAGCGGTAGACTCCGTTGTGCCCCAGGCTGATCAATCCGGGTTGGGGAAAGTAGGTCAACCCGTGAGGACTCTCGCCCACTTCAATGCGATCAAGGACGAGGCCGTTCGACGAGTCGATGACCGACACCGTGTGGCCGAAACGGTTGCTGGCCCACAACTCCCGGCCGTCCGGTGACACCTGCATCATGTCTGGACTCCCGCCGACATCCCAGGTCGCCGTGACCCGGCGCGCCGCGAGATCGATGACCGAAATGGTACCGGCCAGCCGGTTGCTCACATACAGCAGGCGGGCGTCCCGGCTGAGAGCCAGCCCGTGCGCGCCCAGGCCGGTAGGGATGAACGTGATCTCCTCCATGCGCTCGGGGTCGAGGACAGATACGCCGTGGCGGCTTTGATTCGCTACATAGAAGACCGACCCGTCTGGGGCCAGGCGCACGTCGACCGGCAGGCCGCCGACATACGCATAGCCGACGACCATCCGTCTTGTGAGATCGACTTTCACCATGGCGCCGCTGAACTCGGCGCTGGTCAATACGATGTGTCCGTCTGCAGAAAAATCCAGGTGGTCCACACCGGGCCACGGGACTGGCACGCTGAACAACAGGGTCCAGGTGGACCAGTCGTAGACGTCGAGCCGGTTCAGACGCTCGGCGACCACGATCGCTGCCTTGCCGTCCGGAGTGAAGTACAGGTTGTATGGGTCGGCGATCCTGATGGTTTCGACGGGAAGGCTCGTGTGTGGATCGATCACGGTGAGCGTATTGGCGCTGGTGTTGTCCACGTACAACTGGTTCAGGTCCCACGACGGGGTGATGTGGTGGGGGACGCTCCCGACCGGAAAATGGGTAATCACCAAGCGGCTGATCGGATCGATGACGTCGACGGTCCCATCGCTGCTGTTCGGCACATACACCCGCGCCGGGATGCCGGATACTCCGCGGCGCAGATACGGCTCAGTGGCGGATGCGTAGACATTAACCGCCCTGACGGTGCGGCCGGGTGTGATAATTACCGGCGATGCAGCTGTGGTGATTGCCGGACGAGGGGCAGGAAAGCGCATACCTCCGGCCATCAAGACAGCCAGAACAGTCATGCCGATCACGACCCCCAGGCCTATCCAGGCCGAACGCGTCATTGTTCTCAAAATCCCTCATTCACACGATGCCCGCAAAAGGCTGCCGGCAGCACGTCGCGGTCCACCCGTCTGTATAAAGGGCAGGGTCCACCCGGAGTAAGCTGCCCCAAGCAGCCATCCACCGACGACATCGCTGGGCCAGTGCCGGCCCCGTCCCACGAGTCCGACGGCGACGGCTAACATCAATGCCGCCACCAGCACGGTCGCCCACGCCTTCCGGCGCCCGTCAAGCGCCGGCCATATTGCTCCGCTTACAAGCAGCGCCGCGGTCATGGACACCATCGCGTGCCCGCTGGGAAAGCCGAATCCCGCGCCTTGGGGGCGGAGTCGGTGGACCAG
This sequence comes from Candidatus Segetimicrobium genomatis, assembly GCA_005888595.1. GTDB lineage: Bacteria > Sysuimicrobiota > Sysuimicrobiia > Sysuimicrobiales > Kaftiobacteriaceae > Telluricultor. The sequence goes on along the minus strand of VBAL01000088.1, from coordinate 5,518 downwards.
GAACTTCGTGGCGGCGTCTAACGGCAGGAGAAGGCCCATCGTGACGGCCAGCGGCAGGAGGCGTAGATCCTGCCGGGTGCGCCATACGGCCAGCAGCCCGAGTGCGGCGATCCCCGCAGTGGAAGCTATCATGGCGCAGGCCTGCAAGAGTGGGGCGGGGAGCAAATGGAGCAGGGCGGCCGTGCGTTGGTCGCCGGGAAGCAACCCGCCGCGTGCCCGGACGGCCAGCAACACAAAGCAGACCAACGTTACCCATCCCCAGGTCCCTCGTCGCCTCAACACAACACCAGCGGACACAGTGGTCTCCTCAGCCGGCATGTTCCTCGCCTGCAACCGGCGCGAGTTCCCGGCCCGGAAATACCCAGCGCGCCAGGACGAGACTTAGTTCGTAGAGACCGGCCATGGCCGCCGCCACAAGAAGCATCGTAATCGGGCTCCAGTCAGGCGTGATGACCGCCGCGAGTACCGTGATGGTCATATACACTGCCCGCCACTGCCGGCGCAGTTGCGCGCGGGAGATGAGTCGCAGCCCGATGAGCGTCAGCACGACCAGCGGGGTCTGAAATGTGACGGCGAGCGCCGCCAGAAACAATGTTGCATAGGACACGTACGAGAGGGCCGTGATCTCCACGGACATGACCGATCCGGCCTGGTTGAGCAACCAGCGCGTGGACGGCGGGAGGACAAAGAGATAACCGAACACCACGCCGACCACGCTCAGCGCGAGGGACAACGCGGTGATCGGGACCACGTAACGCGCTTCCCGTTCGGTCAACGCGGGGCTGACGAACATCAACGCCTGCAACAGCAACCACGGAAACGCGAGGATGAGACCGAAGACGACGGCTACTTTGAACTTGACGAGCATAGGTTCCAGCACGGTCAGAGCGATCAGATGGGTGAGTCCCGCCGGCCGCATGAGCAAGAGGAGGAGACGGTTCTGCTGCCACAACCCCACGAAAGTCGCGAACAGAAATCCGGCAACGGCCCACAGCACCCGGCGACGGAACTCTTCAAGATGCTCGACGATCGACTGCGGGATGTCGTGGGCGACCGGAAAGTACCGCCAGAGGAACGCCATACCCGGCTCTCGTCCCTCAACTACCGGACGACGTGGGAGGTTTCAGATCATCCTCGCCCTCGCGCACGCTCTTGCGAAATTCGCGGATCGCTTTCCCCATCGCGCCGCCCACCTCGGCCAACCGCTGCGGGCCGAAGATCAGCATGGCGACGATCAGGATGACAATCAGCTCAGGCCAGCCAACATTCGGTAACATCGCCCTCACCCCCGTGCGCGGTCTGACGTCGCCGCGCCCCTCACTAGTATGAACGAACGAGTTCCTGCAGCCACACCAGCAGGCGATCCCAGATTCGCGGAGCGGACGCGATCCCGGTGCGCTCCGCCGCGATCTGCAAGCCTGCACGCGAGACTTCGCCCACCATCGTCAGCACCCGGCCCGCATGGGACCAGTGCACCAGCGTGCGCAGGCCCAGCCGCTGCACCCAGATGGGGCCGGCCGGCGTAGGCACGACCCTGCTGCCTTGGGGAGGACTGGCCACGGATCCGCGGCGCTGGTACACGACCAGCGTGCTCAGCCCGTCGGAATAGATGGTCTGGACGACCGGTCCGTCTCCGGTGAGGTACTCCCCCGTCTTGTGGAACCCGGCGGGTACGGCTACACCCACCGGCGGACCTCCCAGGACGCGGATGATATCTGCCGTGCTGGCGGTTCGGACCCGCGCCTGCGGAGTCAGGTGCAGGCCGGCCGGCATCGTGGCGTTCCTACGCCAGCCCACGGGCATGATCTCGAACCGCAAGAACGCCGTGACTTCACCCAAGGATCCGTCCGGCCCGATCCGTTCCGAGCGCAGCACGACACCGGTTTCGTCGTCCACGGTGAGGCGGTGCGTAGGCCGGTCGCCGGCCGACGGAACCAGCTCGACCCTGGTGACCTTCCTTCCGAGGAGGGCGTCCTGCGCGGTGGCAATCCGATAGTTCTCCAACAGCCAGGGAAGATGGACCGTCTCAAAGGCGTCCTCATCAGTGCTCGCGCGTGGGCCGGTCGTGCCGGTGAGCCGGAGCGGGTCGAACCGAATCTCGACGGTGTCGCGACGGATCACCGTCCAGCGCAGGCTCGGTCCGAGAGGGACGTAGTCCAACCGCGTCCAGGCGGGCGGATCGTGCTCGATCCGGACCAGCGAGGCCTGAGCCTTCGCCGCGCCCTCCCAGGCGACCACGATCTGCTCGCCGCGATAGGCCACCGCCGCCCGGGCCCGTACCGCCTGCAGCAGCGGCTGGGGAATGGGGCCGGCGCGGGCCGGCGCCGCCATCGCCCCGACGAGCACCCAGAGCAACGCGACTCGGACTAGGGATTCTGTGGAGTTGCGGACCATTCACGCAGGACTTCGTAGGGCAGCACGCTGCTGAGGTACGATGCGAGCGCGACATCGGTCATCGGGTGTGCCGCCGCAAAGACCGCGTGTTGTTGAAAGTACCAGATCCCCGCGGCACGGTCGGTGTGCGGTGTTGGGAGCAGGCGGACCTGCAGCAACAGCGCGAGCCCCACGGCGGCGCCGGCGGCCGCGATCATCCACCGCGGCGCCACCTTTCGATGCGGTGCGGCCCCGACCCTGGCAAGGGTGCGCGGAAGCAACGAGGGATGGGGGGCGCGGTCAGGAACCGCTCGTAGCAAGTTCCGAACCGCCTGGAGATCGTCCAGAGTCCCCCGGCATTCCGCGCACTCGGCCAGGTGCGAGGCAACCGCGGCCGCCTCCTCTGGGGTGAGGGTACCGTCCAGGTAGGCACTGAGCTGGTCGGTGAGGTGCGGCATCACAGATCGCCTCGCTTCATCGCATCGACATACGGTCGCAACCACTCCCGTAGGGCCAGCCGGGCGCGGTGTAGCCGCGAGCGGACGGTGCCGACGGGACAATGCAGAATCTCAGCTGCGTCGTCGTAAGGCAAGCCCACCAGGTCCACCAGCGCGATGACCGCGCGCGCATCCGGAGGCAACGCGTGCAAGGCGCGCAGCACCGGGCCGTCCAACGCTCCCTCGGCGATGGCGCTGGGATCGGCAGCGTCCGATGTGACCGCGCCGGTCACCTCGTCAAGCGAGAAAATCTTCCGCCGGCGGTCCCTCCGGATCCGGTCCACGAATGAGTTGTGCATGATCCGGAAAAACCACCGGTCAAAGCGTGTGCCGGGTTGGAAGCGGTGGAAGGCGCGAAAGGCCTCCTCCGCCGCCTGCTGGATCAGGTCGTCGCTGTCGGCGGCGTTGCCGGTCAGATGGTACGCGAAGCGATAGGCCCGGTCCCAGTGCGCCGCCAGCAGTTCAGCGAAGCGGTCCCGGGCGGACGTCACGTCTGTGGTGTGCGCGAGTTCATCCACCGGCAACGTGGCATTGAGTGTGACGTGGGCAGATGTCATCGGTATGCGGCACGCCCCGTGCGATTCGCTCAGACCAGTGTTTGGTCAGCGCCGAGACCAGCCTGAGCGAATCGTGCGGGGCACCGCGATATTCTCAGCTACCTCAAGATGGTGATGCTGCCCGCCTGGTAAGTCAACCTGGTGCCGCTGCGGACGATTGAACCGTTGATCTGTACGGTCTCTCCGGCCCGCAGGTCCCTGGCCGACGCGGCCTTCCCAGTCCGCAGGAACCGCGTCTTCGCCGTCTGCTGAATCCGCAGTTTGGCGTTGGCCCGGAGACCAGAGCCCTGCTGCACCTTCACGACCTGCACCTGCATCCAGCCTGGGCCGACCTGGAGCACCTTGCCTTGAATCGCAAACGCCTGTGGTTTCGTCGTGGTTGTGGTGCTTGCCGCGCTCGCTGACATTGCCACCGCGAGGACGGTCACGAACACGCTGACCAGGAACAGAGCACGTCGCACTGCAATCCCTCCTACTACGTGGAGTCTCTCTGTAAGTTAGCGTTCTGGAGAACCAAGAAGTTCCGGGAGTGGGTGGAGAGCGGATCGCTTCCACCCACCCCCGCGCCCTACGGTATGACCGAGATGCTGTTCGCCTGATAGGCCATGTCGTCGATGGTCCCCGCGATTCCGACCATCTCACCGACTTTTACGTCAGCATTCGACGCCGCCTCGCCGGCCATCAGGAATTTCGTGTCGGCGGTTTCGAAAATCAGCAGTCTCCTGTTGGCCCGGAGGTCTGAACCCGGCTCCACCGCCACCGTCTTCACTTCCAGCCAGCCGTTGCCAACCTCCAGCACCTCGGCCTGAAACACGAAGGGCCCCGATGTGGAGCGGTCTTGGGTGGCCTCCTGCATTGGACCCGCGGCCCACGTCGTCGTCGCGACGGCGAGCACCGCGGTCAACACGGCCACGAACACCATCATCTGTTTCACGCAACTGCCTCCCTTCTGAGATGGACTTGCATATGCGCAAGCGGTAAATCGCCGCGGAAAGTTCTCCTGGCGCGAGATGAATGCCCCGCGCTCACGGCAGTATACTGAAGATGTGAGCGCCAAACGGTTGATTTTCCATCAGACGGGGAGGGTGTGAGTGACAAGCTTACTAGTAGCCGGCGGCGAGCAGGTGACGTACTACCCGCTGGAGGCGCTGCGCCCGCGCCTGGCTACCCCGCTGGAACGACTGCCCATCACGGTCAAGGTCCTGCTGGAGAACGTGCTGCGGCACGCAGGCACCGCGCCGTTTTCCGAAGACGACGTCACCGCCCTTGCCGCGTGGCGGCCGGGGATCACTCCGCGCCGTGAAGCGGCGTTCCTACCCTCGCGCGTCCTGCTTCAGGATTTCACGGGTGTGCCTGTCGTCGTGGACCTCGCCGCGATGCGTGACGCCGTGGCGCGGCTGGGCGGAGATTCGCGCCGTGTAAATCCGGTTGTCCCGGCAGACCTCGTCATCGACCACTCGGTGCAGGTGGACGTGTTCGGCATGCCCGGCGCCTTTGCGCGCAACGTCGAGTTCGAATACCAGCGTAACCAAGAACGATACATGCTGCTGCGGTGGTCGCAGCAGGCGTTTGCCGGGTACCGGGATCGTGCATCAGGTAAACCTGGAGTACCTCGCCCGCGTAGTGGCCGTCCACAAGGTTGGTAACACAAACATCGCTTGCCCCGACACCCTGGTCGGTACAGACTCTCACACCACCATGGTCAACGGGCTGGGCGTGCTGGGGTGGGGCGTGGGTGGTATCGAGGCTGAGGCGGTGCTCTTGGGCCAACCTATGTACCTCACGGCTCCAGAGATCGTGGGCATGCGGCTGACCGGCGAATTGCCGGAGGGGGTCACCGCGACCGATCTGGTGCTGACGGTGACCCAGATACTGCGCAAGCTCGGCGTGGTGGGGAAGTTCGTCGAGTTTTTTGGGGCGGGGCTGGACGAGCTGGCGCTGCCAGATCGGGCCACCATCGCCAACATGTCGCCCGAGTACGGCGCCACCGCGGCGCTCTTTCCGATCGACGCTGAGACGCTGGCCTACCTGCGTCTGACGGGCCGGGCCGAGTCACACGTTCAGCTGGTCGAAGCCTACGCGCGGGCGCAG
>VBAL01000236.1 GCA_005888595.1 Candidatus Segetimicrobium genomatis | reverse complement strand
CCGCAGCACCACCCGTATCCGAAGGACACGCCATGACCGATCTCCGCTATCCGATCGGACACCACGAGCCGGTCTCCGCGCTCGCCCCCGCGCTGCGCCGCGAGTGCATCGAGCAGATCGCCACCGTGCCGGCGCAGCTGCGCCGGGCCGTCACGGGGCTCGACGACCGGCAGCTCGACACTCCGTACCGACCGGGCGGCTGGACGGTGCGCCAGGTGGTGCACCACGTGCCCGACAGCCACATGAACGCGTACGTGCGCTTCAAGCTCGGGCTTACCGAGGACGAGCCGGCGATCCGGACCTACCAGGAGAAGCTATGGGCTGAGACGCCGGAGATGCGCGCCCCGATCGATGTTTCCCTCGCGTTGCTCGAGGCGCTGCACGGGCGCTGGGTGCTGCTGCTGCGCGCGCTCGGGCCGGGAGAGTTCGCCCGCACGATCCAGCACCCGGAGTGGGGACGGCCGACGCTGGATGGTATGCTGGCGATGTACGCCTGGCACGGCCGGCACCACACGGCGCACATCACGACGCTCCGCGTGCGGATGGGATGGGGGGAAGGAGGTTCCGCGCAGACACCTGAAACGCGGTGAACCGCCATCCCGTATGGGCCCTGCTCCCTCCAGGACCCCTCGCCATGCCCGTCACCCTTCGTTTGGTGCTGCTCGGCGTCGCGCTTTCTTGCCTCCCGTTTCCTGCGCCCGGCCAGGAAGTTCGCTCTTCATCTGACACTACCCCGCGCCACATCGGCCACTTCCACGTCGGCCTCACCTACCACGACTACGGTCTCAGCATCGGCAACGCACCACGCGTGAATGGCCTGCGGCTCAACTTTCAGGACGCGGGCCTGGAGCGGGTGAACGGCGTCAACATCACCATCTGGGAGCCGAAGAAGCCGCTCCACGGCACAGTGAATGGCTTCGCCCTGGGGGGCATCCCATCCGGCGCGGACCTCAACGGGATCTCGATCGGAGTCGCGGGGGTCGTCGCCCGGCATCGGGCTCGCTGGATCAACATCGGCGGATTCGGTGTCGTCTCCGATGGCACGATTGACGGCATCGCGCTCGCGGGTTTCGGCGTAGTCGCCGGCGGCCACCTCCACGGGCTCACGGTCGCGGGCCTCGGCGCGGTGACCGACGGGGATGCGCAAGGCATCATGATCGCGGGGCTCGGGGCCGTCGCGGACCGTGGCATGCGCGGCATCGTCATCGGCGGCCTCGGCGCGGTCACGGACGGCGCAGCGCGCGGGATCCTGGTGGGCGGACTCGGCGCCGTGGCCAACCGTGGGATCACCGGCCTCGGCGTGGGCGGGCTCGGCCTCGTGACCGATCAGGAGCTGCAGGGAATCGGTATCGGTGGACTGGGCACGGTTGCCGACGGCGGAGCCCGCGGCCTAGCGGTCGGCGGGCTCGCCGTGGTGACGGACGGTCCGATGATCGGGGCGGGCATCGGGGGTCTCGCGGTGGTCGCGGACCAAGGTATCCGGGGGATCGCCCTGTCGGGCGGCGCGGTCGTGGCCGATCGCGGCATCACCGGGCTGTCCGTGGGCGGCCTGGCCGTCGTCGCCGACCGGGAGATTCGTGGCGTAGCATTGAGCGGGCTGGCGGTGGTGAGCGGACGGCGGATTTCCGGCTTCTCCGCGGCGGGCTACCGGGTAGACAGCCCGGAGATCCGCGGCCTCAACATCGCGGGCATCTACACGAAGACCATGGACCTGACCGGCGTCTCCGTGAGCGCCTACAATCGCGTGCGGGGCACGCAGACGGGACTCACGATCGGCATTTACAACTCGGCGCGGGTGCTGAAGGGCATTCAGATCGGAGTACTGAACCACGCAAAGAACAATGGGGCGCCCTTCCGGTGGCTGCCCATCGTGAACGTGCATCTATAGACGGCGAGTGACGGCGACGCCACTCTATCTGTGCGCCGTGTCGTACCTCTTTCCCACCTCGTCCCTCGTCTTGCTTCCGCGGGTTCCTTTCGTATCTTGACTCGCCGTTGGGTGTCCCGACGGAAATCTCTCTGGGAGGCGCGCGATGAACCTGTTCTCCTCGGCGGGTGCGGAGTTGCTGCTCCGCTGGCTGCATTTCCTCTCCGGCATCACGTGGATCGGGCTGCTGTACTACTTCAACTTCGTCCAGGGGCCCTTCTTCGCCGAGGCGGCGCTGTGGTGGTTCCGCTGGAGCGCGGCACTCACCTTTCTCTCCGGGGCCCTGATCATCGCGAAACGCTTCGGAGAAGCCCCGGCCGGTACCTCGGTCGCGACGAGCCCCTGGGGCGAGGCGATCCTCACCGGGGCGTTGTTCGGGACGATCATGCTCGTAAACGTGTGGGGCGTGATCTGGCGGAACCAGAAGATCGTGATCGCGAACGCGGTGGCCACTGCCGGCGGCGGTCAGGCGAATCCCGCGGCGGCGGGGGCGGCGCGCCGGGCATTCCTCGCTTCGCGCACCAACGTGGTGTTCTCGATCCCGATGTTGTTCTTCATGGGCGCAGCCACCCATATGCCTCCCGGCCCGATCGCCCACGGGGGCCTGTACTGGGCCCTCCTGCTGGTGATCGTCGCGCTGGTCGAGATCAACGCGCTCGCGGCGACGAGCGGAGCGACGACGAAGCCGATCGAAAAGATCCCCGGCGTCATC
>VBAL01000244.1:2065-2440 GCA_005888595.1 Candidatus Segetimicrobium genomatis | reverse complement strand
GGAGGGTGGGGGGCGAGCGACCCGTTCGCACCGGACGGCAAGCTCACCGTCAGTAAGGTGGACGCCGTCTTCAAGTCGGGGAATGCGACGCGCGACACCATCCCGACGCACCTCGTCGTGGGGCGCGATGTCCCCGCCCCAGTCGCCCAGTTCTATGCGCACATGTGCCCCGCGGGGGTATACGAGCTGGCCGACGGTGTGCTCAGGGTTAACCCGCCCAATTGCGTCGACTGCAAGGCCACTGACGTGCTTGGGCCGCGCTGGACCCCCCGCGAGGGGGGAAGCGGGCCCAGGTACAAAAGGATGTGACCGCACGGCTTTGTGGATAACGTTGTAGCCCCGACGCCCCATTCAGAGACGCCCGAACGACGATCC
>VBAL01000244.1:0-1908 GCA_005888595.1 Candidatus Segetimicrobium genomatis | reverse complement strand
GGGCTGGAGAATTCCAGGTAGACGAGACCGGGCGCAGCGGGCGGGAACGCCGCGTGACGAAGGACCGGCGCAGGGGAAGCGAGCGGCGGGAATCGAATCACCGGGTCCCCGTTGAGCGTCGGATCGGCTTCGACCGGCGTACACTCCGCGACCGCCGCGCACCGCTGGGCCAACGGCACGACACCCAGCCTATCTGGGGGTCGGGAGCGGAGGCGATGGCCCCCCCCCGCCAGCGCGCGCGGCCGTCGCCCGTACCTTTCCTTGCGGAGGCGCCGCCGTTCGCCCGCCACCTCCTAGAGTTGGCACACCTCGAGATGTCAGAGGCCGAGGCGGAGCGTCAATGGCGGGCCATCGCCCGGCACCGGAGAAACCTCTCGGACCGGCTGGGGCGGGATGCAGGCCAACAAGTCGCCACGCTTGACTACTTCGTCAACATCAGCCCGCGGCTCGCCCAGCCGACGATCATCGAGAGCGCTGCCCTTGATGAGATCGAGCGCAACGCGATGCGGGATCCGCTCACGGGGCTCTTCAACCGCCGCTTCCTTGAGGCCTCGCTCAAGCGGGAGGTGGAGCGCTGCCGACGTCACCGGGTGATGGTGTCTCTGCTCATGCTCGACCTGGACGACCTCAAGGCGACGAACGACAGGTTCGGTCACCCCGCGGGCGACCTCGCCCTGCAGGCGCTGAGCGAGTTGACCTGTCGGAACCTGCGCGCCGTCGATATCCCCTGCCGTTACGGCGGCGACGCATTCGCGGTCGTCCTGCCGGACACGGATCCGAGCAACGCCCGGGTCGCCGCCGAACGGATTAGCGTGGACGCGGGTCGGTACTTTGCGGAACGCAGCGTCGGCGGGTGCTATCTGGCGCTCACAGTCACCGTGGGGATTGCCACGTACGGCGAGGGGTGCGCGACGGTCGAAGGGCTGCTCCAGGCTGCGGATCACGCGCTGAACCAGGCCAAGGCGGCGGGGGGGAACCGGGTCATCGCCGAGTCCTGAGGCGGCCCCTGCAGTGGGGCGCCGCAACTTGCACAACGCGTCCCCGCCCGCTACTGTGGGCCGCATGTCGAAGGCCGCCGCCATTCACGTAGTCGCCGGGGACCGCACTGGGCTGTTTCACGCGCTCTCCCTTGATCTCGCCGGGTTCGTCCAGCTGCGATATTGGGACAGGGTCCCGACCGCGAAAGGCGTCGAGGCGACGGATCTCGTCGTCGTGGACCTCACTAGCCTGCCGGCCGAGTTCGCGGCGGACGGGTTCGCGCCGCTGCTCGAGCGGGCCACCCTGTGGCTCGTGACGGGAGAGGCACCGGTGCACCCAGCGTGGGTGGAGCTCGCCGCTCGAACCTCCTCGCGCGTGGTGGGCTGTGGGGCCGCCGATCGCGCGGCCGGCTACACGCCCGTGACGGAGGCGCTGCTTGAGGACTTCTCGCGACAAACGGGGCGGCGCTTGGCGCGCCTGGTGCTCGAGCACGAGCCGGTGTTCCGACCCGTGGAGCCGCTGGTGGAGCTGATCTGCCAGCACCCCTGGCGAGTGCGGCGCCCCAAGGATCTCGCGGTGCTGACCGGCCAGCGGATCGACGGGCTGAAGCGCACGCTCGCCCACCTCGGCTTCCACCGGGTGGAGCACTTCATCGTGTGCGTGCGGATGGTGGCGTTCGAACAGCTGATGGCCCGGCAGCGGCTGCCCCTGGTGGTGGCGCGTCGCCTCGTGGGCATCGGCGATCCCACCAACGCCCGGCGCCAGCTCAAGCGGGCGCGCAAGCGGTCGGGGGAGGCATTCCTGAAACTGAAGTCATTGGTCGCCTGAGCCCTTACTGCACCAAGCTCGTCACGTCCCAGATCATCAGCGCCGGGCTGCCGGGGTTTCTCGCCGCGAAGGCGTAGACGTTGCCGTTGATGTAGCCGAACG
>VBAL01000243.1 GCA_005888595.1 Candidatus Segetimicrobium genomatis | reverse complement strand
CCCAGGAGAAGTCGGCCGCTCTGCTTCGGCCTTTGACGACTAACTCATCGCGCCTCGTGCCATTGCCCACCACGGCGGCGAGCCCCTCGGCCATCGACTCGGGGTCGAGTGGATCGACCAGCTGCACCGCGGCGTCACCGACCTCGGCCATCGAGGATCGGTTGGATGTCACCACGGGGCAGCCGGACGTCATGGCTTCGAGGATGGGAAAGCCGAAGCCTTCGTACAGGCTCGGGTAGAAGAGCGCCCCGGCGTCGCGATACAGGTTCGACAAGGTCGCTGCCGGTAGCTTGCCCATGATGGTCACGGCGTCGCCAAGCCCCAGACGATCGATTTCTTGAGCGAGGTCGTCGGCCGCCCAGCCCGGCCCGCCGGCGATTATCAGGCGCCACTGCGGAAAGCCCTGGTTCCGAAATACGGCGAACGCCTGGATAGCGCGCGCGTAGTTCTTGCGTGGCTCGCGCGTCCCCACCATCAGGACATATTTCCCTCCCCCGCCTGGGGGGGAGGGCAGGGTGGGGGTGTCTTCGTTCCCTCCCCCGCTTGTGGGGGAGGGCAGGGTGGGGGTTCCCGGATACGCGACATCGACTTTTCCGGCGGCCGCCGGTATGAGGCGGGCGATCTCGGTGGCGGCGCTCTGCGAGATGGTGATCACCCGCCGCGCCCGTTGCGCCAGTGCCGGCACGAGGCGCTGTAAATACCGCATATAGAGCCGGTCACCGGTTTGGGGCTCGACCAGAAACGTCAGGTCGAGCACCATCAGCACTACCGGTGCCGGTGAGAGCAGCGGTCCGACGTACGCCGGACAGAGCAGCACGTCGACCCGCCGGCGCGCCGCCGCCAGCGGCAGCGTGACCTGCGTCCAGAACACCTGTCGCAACCCATTCATCCAGCGCCGGGCACTTGATGGCCGCGATGAACCCTTCGACGAGAGGTCGTGCCTGAACTCGATGACCTCATGATCGCGGGCGCGGAGCTCGCGGATGAGATGACGGACGAGAACGCCAGTGCCGGCCTCGTTCTTGAGCGCGTTTGCCTCGATCCCGATGCGCACCGGTCAGGAGATGTTAGAGGAAAGTCAACGTGTGCCATGTCGTGGTCCGACCCCTCGCTAGAATGTGCAGTCGTCGATGCCTCGACGACTCCTGGTCGTTTCTGCTGTACTCATTGTCTACGGGTGGGCGCTCCACACGTTGCTGCTCGGGGGCGACATCCTCCTGGACCAGCACCCACTCACGCTGTTGCGCACCTCGCCCGCGGACAGCAACGCGCATCCGCCGGACGGAAGCCGGCAGGCGATCATCGTTGCCGAACAGCTGATGCGCCCCGGGGCATCCGTGGCCATCGTCTACCGCTACGGCGCCCGGGTGAACCACTTCAACCGCACCTACGCCTACTACTGGGCGACCTGGCGAATGTATCCTCGGCCGATCACCATGGCGGACAGCTTGACCGCCGCGGCCACCGACGCGCCCGACTACATCCTCGATGTCGGCGATGCACCGCTATCGCCCGTCGCCGATCCCCAGGGTTATCGAACCATCCAGACCCACCGGTTCGGCGACGACACCACCATGACGGTCTTTACTCGTGCCTGATCCTGGAATGCTGCTGGCGATCGTCGACGTTCTCGCCTTCCTGGCAATCTGCCACGTTATTGGGACGGCGATCTTGCTCGCCGTCCGGGTGAACGTTCGTGGGATCGTTCCGCCCAGCGCCCTGATCGGGTGTGCCGCACTGGGGGTCCAGCTGTGGGCGTTCGGGTTCGCTCATATCCCGTGGAACGTCTTCACCTTGATGCTTCCCTGGGTTGCCGTCTGGGTCGTCCTTCGCCGCTCGCTGCGCCAAACCCTGCAGCGACAGATCAACTCGGTGTGG
>VBAL01000013.1 GCA_005888595.1 Candidatus Segetimicrobium genomatis | reverse complement strand
AAAAGGATCAGCGATCTTCCTGTCCTGGTCCGTGGAGAAGGGCCAGGCTTTGAATTTGGCTCCGAACTCAAACTGCGCAGCAACAGGTCTTCTATCGAGGACGCCTGTGGAGTCTACCCGGATGGTGAAGCAGCACCTGAGAACGTAAAGAAAATAGGGCCGTGCTACCTAATCTATCTTGCCGAACCCGGAACTTACCAGACCCAACTGACGATGACAGTGGCGCTATCATCCTTGTCGCCGACGCACCGGCACGTCGAGGTGACGGATGTCGCTGCGTTCCGCGCAGCGTCGTCAACGGCGACCCTCCCATTCAAGGGTCTGGTGGAACACTTCGACCCCATCTGGTCCCCTGATGGGAAGTGGCTGCTGTACACCGTTTGGGAGGATGGCCAAGTCTGGTTCACGCTGATGGATCCGATCGTCCGGACCACGCGAAGGCTCGTGCCACTTCAGGGATATATGAACACGAGACCTATATGGTCACCCGACTCTCGCTGGTTAGCATACGCCTCCCGAAAGGAAATCAGGCTATATGACACCAAGACGGGGACCGAGAGGAAATTGCTGCCCGGCGCGATGAGTCAGCCAGAATTCCAGCGGGTATACCTAGCATTTCATGACGCAAATCTTGCGATACTCCTCGTCGAGCCGCAGGTAAATCTATGGGAATACGCATACGACGTCACTCGCGACGAGCTCCGACAGGTGCGCATTGGCGGAACGTTCCCCCAGTGGGCAGAGGACACGCAGCAGGGGAGTCCGGTAGCACTCCATGGTTCTCTTCGCCCGACACCCAGTCCCAATGGACGATCTGTGGCACAGATTCGATTCATAAACGGACGGCGGGTTCTCGAAGTCAGCCCTCGCCAGTAGAAAATTGCCAACCCTCGGAACGTAAGAACACCTCGATCCCAGGTCAACACCGGAGCAGCATGTCACGCGGTCGCGTAATCGTTCAGTTCTGGATAGGAGATTGCTTCGCCCCTCGGGGCTCGCAATGACAGCCCGAGGCCCGCGGGTTCTCGTGCACTACCGCCCAAGTCCGGCGAGGGCTGGCGCAGGGACTGAGCCGAGCGCAGCGTCGAAGGCCGGGCGGGGCACCCACCCGACGAGCCGAGGGGGGTGTCGTCCGCCCCGGTGTCTGAGCCCGGACGATTCGCGCCAATCAGCCTCACAAACCAGCACCGAATCCACCTAAGGGAATCGTCCGGGCGAGTTCGGGGCGGTCCCCCGAAGGCGAGTCGTTGGTTGGTCGCCCGGCCGAGTCGTGGAGCGAGGCCAGGCCCGAGCCAACCCTACGCCCGTAGGTTCCTGGAAATGGATCGGTACAGGAGATTGCTTCGCCCTTCGGGCTCGCAATGACCGCCTGAAAGCAAACGACCGCGGTGATCATCCCGCGGTCGCCGCGCTCATGCAATCCTCCAGGTTTACGATCCCGAGGGGACTTCTTCCTCTCCGTCGCGATCCGCTGTCTCTGGGGCTGGGGGTTTGACGCTTGCCGAAGCCACCGCCTGCTGCAGCAGCGCGCCGGCGATATCGCCGATGGTGATGCGGGATTCTTCCTCCTGCTGCCGCAGCACCTCTTTGACCCGCTTGCGCTCGCGCTCCCGTTCCATCTTCCGCACCGATAGTTGCATACGCCGTTCGTCGGGCCGGATCTCGGCCACCATCGCCTCGATGGCATCGCCGATCTTGAGCACATCTTCGATCTTGTTCACCCGTTTCTCCGCGGCCTCAGCGATGGGAAGGAACCCGTCCAGGTCGCCCAGACGCACAAACGCGCCGGATGAAACCAGCCGTACCACCTTGCCCTTCACGGCGTCACCGACCCGGAAGTGCTCGCCGACCTTCTGCCAGGGATCGTCGAGTATCTGCTTGAGTCCCAGCGAGATGCGCCCAGCCTCACGGTCCACCCGCAGCACGGTAATCTTGAGCCGCTGGTTGCGGCGGATGACTTCTGAAGGGTGTTTGATATACGTCCATGACATCTCGCTGATTGGAAGCAACCCGTCGGTGCCGCCTAGGTCGACGAAGGCGCCGAAGTCGGTCAGCCGCTTCACCGTGCCCTCGACGACCATTCCCTCCTGCAGCGTAGCCAGCAACTCGCCCTTTCGCGTCTGCCGCTCCTCCTCAACCGCCAGGCGATGCGAGAGGATGACGCGGCCTTTTGGCCGGTCGACTTCCAGCACCTTCAGCGGGATCGACTGCCCGACGAACCATTCGAAACGGCGCCCCTTCGCCTGCGAAAGATCAACGTGCGAGCCGGGGACAAAGCCGCGCATGCCCAAATCGACGACCAGGCCGCCCTTGACCTTGTCCACCACCATGGCGTGAAGGATCTTGCTGCTTTGATGGGCGTTTTGAACGCGCCGCCAGGCCATCTCGAAGTCGGCACGGCGCTTGGAGAGGGTGATGTTCCCCTCCTCGCCCTCCACGCGTACGACCATGACGTCGATGCGATCGCCCACCGCAACATCCGCCGCCGAACCCTCGCGGGACATCTCGGCAGAGGGAATCAGCCCCTCCGACTTGGCCCCCACGTCGACGAGCACTCCCTCGTTGTCCACCCTGACGACCGTCCCCTGAACGATCTGGCGTTCGGTGAGGGGGGATACTTTTTCCGCGAGCCCCCCAGGATCGTCGACGATGGTCAGCGATTGGTGTGTGGTTTGGTCTCCGATCATACTGCCGCCCTCCCGACGAGCCCTTCGAGCGTGCTCACAGTCTATTCAGGCACCAACTGGGAAACGGCTATCGGTATTCGCGTTATGACCCGTTCTTCCTCCCGGCGCTTCCCTGCCCTCCTATTTGACCTTAGCGCAGGATCGTCACGGAAAGGTTCAGGGGTTGAGTGCGCTGGTGACACAATGCGGCGGAAAATTCAGTGTTGCTCGCTCCTCACGCCCCTGTTCCAGGTTCACCCATCAAATGTTCCAGGAGTTGCGGACGGCGCTGCGGACCTGCCTGATCCTAGCCCTCACCGCCGAATAGGGCGTTTCGGGGCCTGGACGGGGGGACTCGGCGACAGGCGCCGGCCGACCGGCAAGGGCTGCCAGCGTCGCCATGACGGAGTTGGTGAGGTGGGCAAGGTCGTAGCCCCCCTCCAGGATGGCGGCGACCCCGGTCCGCTCAGGGCGGGAGTGGAACACCATCTGTGCCAGCGTCCAGAAACCCGCTGCGGTCACCAACATACCGCCCAGTGGGTCCCCGAAGTGGGCGTCGTACCCGGCGGAGATGATCAGCACCTGGGGCGCACTGACGTTGAGCACGGGAATGACGACCTCTTCGAACGCCAGCCGGTACCCCTCGTCGCCGGTGCCCGCCGGCAGCGGAATGTTGATCGTGAAGCCTGTCCCGTCACCCGCTCCAGTTTCCTCGATCGCTCCGGTCCCCGGATACCAATACTCCTGGTGCAGCGAGATGTACAGGACCCCGCCGTCACGATAAAAGACGGCCTGAGTCCCATTGCCGTGATGCACATCCCAGTCGAGAATGCATAGGCGCGACAGCCCGAACCGCCGCCGGGCGTCGTCTGCGGCGATGGCGGCGTTGTTGAACAGGCAAAAGCCCATTCCGCGATCGGGTAGTGCATGGTGCCCGGGAGGGCGGACAGCGGCAAACGCGGCCGGGACGCGGCCCTCCAGCACCGCCCTGGTCGCTGCGACGGCGCCTCCGGCCGACAGGCGCGCGATCTCATACGATGCCGGCGACACGACCGTGTCGGCATCCAGCGCGCCCCCACCGTGGGCTGCAACATCGCGCACGTGTTGGACGTACTCGCGCACATGGACCGCCGCAAGCTGTTCCTCGTCCACCGGCTCCGGGCGGACGCGCTCAAGCGTCTCTGCCAGGGGGCTGCGGTCGACAGCCTCGATGATGGCGGCTACACGTTGCGGCCGCTCAGGATGGCCTTGACCTGTTTCGTGTTTCAGGTAATCGGGATGGCTGACGAAGACAGTGGTCATAGACCAGAACGCAGAACGCAGACAGCAAGACGCAGATGACTGCGTTCGCAGAGGAGTTCCTTCTGCTTTCTGGCTTCTGCGCTCTGCGTTCTACTTACACCAGCTATTTTCTCACTTCTGCCGCGAGAGCGGCCTGCCGGAGCCGCCGCACTGAGGCCTCGATACCGCCTTCTGACTGAAAGATTGCCGATGCCGCCACGAGGACGTTGGCGCCGGCAGCAACGGCCTGTGCCGCCGTAGACTCGTTAATCCCGCCGTCTACCTGCACGTCAAGGGCCAGGCCGTGTGTGGCGATCCATTCGCGGAGCTGACGGACCTTCGGGAGCACCGCCGGGATGAAGCGCTGCCCAGCGTAGCCGGGATTCACGGTCATCAACAGCACCATGTCGAGCTCACCCAGCATAGGCTCAACTGTCACCAGCGGCGTGGCGGGATTGAGCGCGACGCACGCTTTGGCGCCCAGATCCTTGATCTGCTGGATGACACGGTGCAGATGACTCGCTTCCACGTGCACGGTGATGGAGCTCGCCCCGCTGCGCACACAGCGGTCCAGCTGGCGATCAGGCTCGACGATCATCAGATGCACGTCGACCGGCAGGGAGGTACTGCGCCGCACCGCGTCGATGATCACGGGGCCGATGGAGATCTCTGGCACAAATCGGCCGTCCATCACGTCCACATGGATGGAGTCGGCGCCGCCCCCCTGCGCAGCCTCGACCTGCTCATTCAGCCGCGCAAAGTCGGCGGCGAGAATGCTGGCCGCAATGCGCACCGCGCCGGTCACGGCCGGACCTCTTGCACCAGACGACCCTGAATGTACACCTGGATGATGGTGTACCCGCGGCTGCGGATCGACTGACTGATGCGCGTGCCCGGCGACAAAACCCTGCGCAGCACGGTCCGCACGCCGGCCTCGTCGACGACAACAAGCTTGACTTCCTGATTTGGTTCCCCGGCCGGCACCACCAGTTGGACGTCGGTCAGTTTTTCATCCGGACTCGGCGCCGGCTGAGCCTGCGCCGTCACCAACGGCGTGGCCGGTGGCGCGGACTCTTCGCCTGGTCGCACGGTGACGGTCACGCTCACAGGATCCGCGGCTCCGATGCGCGTCCCGGCCCGCGGGGATTGTTCGACCACGATCCCGGGTTCGATGTCCGTTGCCGCCGTATTGCGGACCTCGGAGAGGGTCACCCCCATGTCCTGCAGCAGCCGCCGGGCATCCGGCAGGGGCCGGCCGACCAGGTTGGGCATCTCCAGCCGCTGTGGCCCCTTGCTGACAACCAGGTTGACCGCGCGATTGCGCTCCACGCGCGCGCCTGGCTGCGGATCCTGCTCGATCACAAAACCGCCTTTGACCTGCTCATCAAATGTTTCGCGCTGTTCGCCGACGCGCAACCGCGCTTGCTCCAACAGCAGGCGGGCCTCCAGCAGCGTGCGGCGTTCCACGTCGGGCACAAGGACCACCTCAGTCCCCAGGCTGACCGCGACGTTGATCATCCGGCCCCGCTTGACCACCTTGCCTGCCGGTTGGTCTTGGGAGACGATAGTGTCGAGGGGCGCATCGCTGCTGTAGACCTGATCGCTGACCTGCAGGGTCAGCTGCGCGGAGTCCGCGGCCCGCTGTGCCGCCTCCAGCGGCTGGCCGACGAAGTTCGGCACGGTCACCTCGGGAACCGCGAGGTAGCCAGTGAACACCCGCCAGCCACCCCACAGACCACCGACGACCATGACCAGCACGACGCCCACGGTCACCGCGAACGATTGAGGCGCCGCCTTCGCTTCCGCTTCGACCGCCCCGCCTGGCAGCACCATCGTGAGGGGGGTGTCTTCCATCAGCCGATGCGCCGGCGGCACCCGCCAGAGGTCGGTCTCGCCCAACAGATCCGCGCGCATCTCGCCGGCCGAGCGGTAGCGATCGCTGGACGATTTCATCAGCGCGCGAGAGATGATGCCTTCGACCCGCTCCGGCAGCCCGGGCACCAGGCCGCTGGGCGCAGGCGGCGCCTTGTGGACGTGGGACAGCGCGATGGCGATGGGGCTCTCGCCGTCAAACGGCAACTGTCCCGTCACCATTTCATACAGCACGACCCCCAGCGCATACAGGTCCGCCGACCGGCCCACCGTGGTTCCCCGCGCCTGCTCAGGCGACAGGTACTGCACCGATCCGAGAACGGTGCCGGTCTGTGTAATGGTGGCCGAGCTCAGAGCCCGGGCGATGCCGAAGTCGGTCACCTTCACCTGCCCGCCTGCCGTCAGCAGAATATTCTGCGGTTTGATATCGCGGTGAACGATCCCGTGGCTGTGCGCGAAATCCAGCGCCTCGCAAACCTGTGCGGCGATCTGCACGGCGCGATCGGGCGATAGGCGGCCCTCGCGCCGGATGTACTCTTTGAGGTTCGCGCCTTCCACGTACTCCATGGCGATGTAGTGCACGGTGCCATCGCGCCCGCTGTCGTACACGCGCACCATGTGCGGGTGGACCAGCTCGCTGATGGCCTTCGCTTCCCGCTGGAATCGCTCCACAAACTCGATGTCCGACGCGTACTGCTCTCGGAGGATTTTCAGGGCCACGATCGCGCCGTCGGTGATGCGCCGGGCGGTGTAGACCGTAGCCATCCCGCCCTCGCTGATCCGATCGAGGATCTCATACTGCTGTGCGATGACGTGCCCGCTGACGATCACGGTCCCGGTCGCTCCATCCCCACTCTGCTTCGCGAAGTCATCTCTAGCGCCTTTCCTGCGCAGTCGCGCCGTCGCGCGGTCGCGGCGTCGCGTCCAGCCCGAGCATCTCGGTTCCCTTTGTGCGCTGGAGCTGGCCGCACGCCGCATCGATCTCCACGCCGCGCTCCAATCGGACCGTGGTGGGAATGCCCCGAGCGCGCAGTTCTCTGACGAAGGCCTCGACCCGCTCTCGACCCGGACGCCGGTACTGCAACCCATAGACGGGATTCCAGGGGATGAGGTTCACATGGAACGCATACCCGAGTCCCCCACGCGGTACCTCACCCTGCGACTCGCCCACGGGAATCTCCACGTCCGGCCCGTCGTCGGCGACCACCCCACCCGACCGTGTGCGCAGCAGGTTGCCCAGGATCGCAGCCAGCTCAGGCGTGTCGTTCACGTGTTCCATCAGCACGTATTCAAAGGAGATGCGACGGCCGGTCTGGCGGACATACTCGCCGCTGGCGTCCAGCAGTGCCGCCACCGGCCATTTGCGGTTGATCGGCACAAGGTCGCTGCGGAGGTCGTCGGTCGGTGCGTGCAGCGACACCGCCAGCGTGAGCTGCAATCGCTCTAACGCCAGCGCGCGGATCTGCGGCACCAGCCCGACGGTCGACACGGTGAGGTGGCGCATGCCGATGCCCAGCCCATACGGCGCGTTGAGAAGACGAACCGCACGCAGCGTCGCCTCATAGTTCGCCAGCGGCTCGCCCATCCCCATGAACACCACGTTGGTGACCCGCTCGCCGGTGAGCCGCTGCACGAGGATCACCTGATCGATGATTTCTGCGGCGGAGAGGTTGCGCGTCAAACCGGCCAGGCCGGTGGCGCAGAAGGTGCAGCCCATGCCGCACCCCACCTGCGTGGAGATGCAGACACTGCGCCGCCCGTCCTGGTACCGCATGAATACCGTCTCGATGGTGTTCCCGTCTGAGAGCCCGAGGAGATACTTGATGGTATCTCCGCCGTCAGCGGACAGCGCGGTCACGGGCGACAGCGATGCCACGGAAGCGTCTTCGGCAAGGTGCGCGCGCAGCGGGGCTGGCAGGTCCGTCATCTCGGCAAAGGACGTCGCGCCGCGCTGGTAGAGCCAGTGGGCAATCTGCCGGCCGCGATAGCGTGGCTCCCCCGCGCGTTCCGCGAACGCCTCGAGTTCCTCCAGCGTCATACCCTTGAGTTCAACGGTCTGTTGGAATTGCGCCATGCCGTTCCCCGTTTCCCGTGCCTGCCGTTCCCATCTGTTAGCTGCGGCGTCGCAGCCTGGCGATGAAAAAGCCATCGGTGCCGTGCCGGTGTGGCAGCAAGGTCACCGTGCCGGGTCGATCGGCCGGAAGAGCGGGCAGCCCTTCCGGCAGCCGCAGGATGGGATCGAGTTCATAGTCGCGGTGGCGATCCAGAAACTGGTCCACGACCATCCCGCTCTCTTCCGGCTCGGTCGTGCACACGCTGTAGAGTAACATACCCCCGGCTCGGACTGCGCCGGCGGCCCCTGCCAGAATCGCACGCTGTAGATCCGCCATCCCATGGAGGTGCTCCGCGAACACCCGCCACTTGATCTCCGGCCGTCGGCGCAGTACCCCCAGTCCCGTGCATGGGGCATCCACCAGGACGCGATCGGCCACCTGTGGCAGGGTCTCGCCGAGCCCCCGGGCATCCTGCACGACCACCTCCACAGACTGCAACCCCAGGTGAGTCAGCCGGTGATGCATCGCCTGCGCCTTTCCCGGATGAATGTCGCAGGCGATGACACGGCCTTGATCTGCCATGCGCTCCGCGACGTGAGTGGTCTTCCCACCGGGAGCGGCGCACGCATCGATAATCGTCTCCCCTGGCTGCGGGTCGAGGAGGTGCGCGACAACCATGGCGCCGAGATCTTGCACGGTCAGCACTCCGGATTCCACCAGGCGATGCCGGGCCTCAAACGGACCCTGCAGGCGGAGCCCTTCGGCCAGCGGCGTTGGCCTCGCGGTCACCCCGGAGGCAGCAAGGTCGGCGATGACCGCATCCGGCGACGCCCGCAGCCGGTTCACGCGCGCGTAGATTGGTGCCGGGGTGTTATTGGCCCGGGAGAGTGCGATCGTGTCTTCGATGCCGGAACGCCGGACCCAGCGATCGACCAGCCAGCCTGGATGCGAGTGCTCCACGGCGATCCGAGTGACAGGGTCGTTCTCTGCCGGCAGAGGACGTTCACCCTGATCGGCGATGCGACGGAGCACCGCGTTCACCAACGCCGCCGTTCCGGCGTGGCCGTGCCGCCTGGCCAGGTGCACCGCTTCATGGACGATCGCGCGCGCCGGAATACGCTCCAGGAACAGAAGTTGATACACTGCCGTCCGCAGGATGGCGCGGATGCGCGGAGGCAGCTCGTCAAGCGCATAACGCAGCGCGCCGGTGATCGTCCAGTCGAGACGCGCCTGATGACGCAGCGTGCCGTAGACGAGTTCCGTGGCCAGCCCGGCGTCCACCGGCGGCAGGTGAGTCTCAGTCAGCTGGTGATGCAGGAGGACGTTGGCGAAAGCCCGGTCCGATTCCACTCGAGAAAGCACCAGCGCGGCGACCTCGCGGGCTGATGGAGCGGGAGGCCGCCGCGCTGTCGCAGGCGACGGGCGGCTCAATCTCTTCGAGACTGGCGGATGAGCACGAGTCGCAGCAGATTCAAGATAGACACCGCGGCGGCGGCCACATATGTCAGGGCAGCAGCGTTGAGGACCGACCGGACGCCGGCAGCTTCCTGCGGCGCGACAAGACCCTGTCCCTGCAGCGCGACCACGGCGCGGTTACTGGCGTTCAGCTCGACGGGCAGCGTGATCAGCGAAAACACCACGTAGCCAAGAAAGAGGACAATCCCCACGTCCATCAGTCTCGTCAGCCCCGTGACAATGCCAAGCACAAACAAAATCCATGCCGCGTTGGTACCCAAGGTGGCCGCGGGCACGATCGCAGACCGCAGCGCCAGTGGTGCGTAGCCGTCGCGGTGCTGGAGGGCATGGCCGGTCTCGTGCGCGGCGACCCCCACGGCGGCCAGGGAGTCACTGCCGTAGACGTCAGGCGACAGACGCAGTTTCTTCGTACGCGGATCATAGTTGTCCGCCAGCCTGCCGCCAACCTGCTCAATGGTCACGTCGGTGATCCCCTGTCGCCGCAAGAGTTCCGCCGCCACTTGAGCTCCGGTAAACCCGTTGCCGGCCCGAATGCCCGAGTAGTGGTTGAAGGTCGACTGGACCTTCCACTGCGCAAACAGCGCCAGGAGGAACCCCGGAATTAAGATGATAAACGTCGGATCGTAGAACAAGAACGGCATCGCAGTACACCTCCGCGGACAATTATACAGGGAACGTGGGCGGGGATGCATCCCAGGTTGCCGATCTCGACATGTGCGGCAAGGCTGTGGGACCCTCCGCACCGGACCCGAAGGGCGGCTATGGAGTGACTCAGTTACGGGTCCCTGTTCTGTGGCTCTCCTAGCTGCTCTCCCACCTGCAACCGGTTCCCCCGCACATACTCGTCCGCCGTCATCCCTCTGCGGCCCTCGGGCTGGACCCCGGTCACCAGCAGGGCGCCCTCACCCGCGGTCACGACAAACCCCTCGCCACGCCGGATTTCCACAACCGTGCCTGGTAGAGCGGCCGGCTTGACGCTCTCGATCGCGGTTCCCTTCCAGATCTTCAGCAGCCGGCCGCGGTGCAGGGTGTACGCCGACGGCCACGGATCCATCGCCCGGATGAGGTTGGCCAAAGCCCGGGCGGGGCGGGTCCAGTCCAGGCGTCCGTCTTCTTTTGTAAGTTTTTTCACATACGTGGCCGCGGACGCGTCCTGGGGAACCCGTGGTGCCCTGCCCTCGGCGATCAATCGCAGCGCCTCGACCAACGTCTGTGCGCCCACCTCGGCGAGTTTGGCCTCCAGCGTCGGCGCGGTGTCGTCCGGCTCAATCGGAACCCGGCGCTGCAAGATGATGTCGCCGGCATCTAACGCTTCGCTCTGGTACATGATCGTCACGCCGGTCTCCCGCTGACCATCGGCGATCGCGGACTGGATCGGTGACGCGCCTCGGTACTTGGGGAGAAGGGACGGATGCACATTGATGCACCCCAGCGGCGGCAGCGCGAGGATCGACGGCGGAATCATCTTGCCGTAGGCGACGGTAATGATGACGTCGGGCTGCAAGGCCCGCAGATCGTCGAGCACCGCAGGGTCGTTCAGCCTGGCAGGCTGCAGGACCCGCAGGCCCAACGCGCGCGCGACCTGGGCCACCGGTGGGGGCGTCACCTGCCGGCCGCGGCCCCGGGGGCGATCCGGCTGGGTCACGACCGCCAGCACCTCCACCTCATCAAGCACGGCGCGCAACGAGGGGATCGCAAAAGCGGGAGTGCCGAGGAAGACGGCTCGCAGGCGGCCCGGACTCATGCCGTCGGAACGGCGGCCTCGACCTCCGCTGACGCCGCGACCTCGCGGATCGTTGACTTGTCCACGACGCGATCGAGGAACAGTACGCCATCGAGGTGGTCGACTTCGTGTTGCAGCACGCGGGCCAGCAGCCCGTCCGCGTCGAGTGTGATGCCCTTGCCTTTCCGGTTCTTCGCCTTGACTTTCACCCGCGCGGCCCGCGGGACATCTGCGATGATGCCGGGAATGGACAGGCAGCCCTCGGTCCCGATCTCCTCGCCTTCACGTTTCAGGATCTTGGGATCAATGAGCACGTGCAGGCGCTCCTCCACCTCAGCGACGATCACGCGTTTGCTCGCGCCAATCTGCGGTGCGGCCAGGCCGACTCCATTGGCCTCGTGCATCACCTCGATCATGGCATCGATGAGCTGCTGGATCTGCGGAGTGATGCGCCCAACGGCCCTGGCTTTCCGCCGCAGCACGCCTGCTTTGGGGCTATCCACGGTGATAATTTCCACGTCACATCAGTCTAAAGCGAAACGTGCCGTCTAGTCTACCTGGTCTCCCCAGTCTCTCCCAGTCTCTCCCAGTCTCCCCAGTCTACAATCCTGACTTAGCCATGACGCATCAGACTGTGAAGACTGGGTAGACCGGGAAGACTGGGGAGACTCATAGTAGGTCAATCGGGTCCACATCGACCGTCAGCTTCACATCCCTGGGAAGTTTCATCGTCGTGAGCAGCGCCGCGAGGCGCCGGCGCGCCGCATCCTCATGCTCCTTAACCAGGAGCTGCCACCGGTACCGTCCCCGGACTTTCGCAATCGGCGCCGCCGACGGCCCCAGCACCTCTCCCGCTCCGGCGAGCTCGCCCGCCAGCCGGTCTGCCCGTTCGCGGACGACATTCTCACGGGGACCCGTCACGATGAGATTCACCAGCGGCCGGAACGGAGGGTACCCAAAACGTTCCCTGGCCGCCAGTTCCCCCTCCCAGAACTTCGTGGCGTCCCCCCGGGCCACCGCCAGCAGCGCGGGGTGCGTGGGGGAGAAAGTCTGGACGATCATCTCCTGGTCCGCCAGCCGCAGCAGGCGGGTCAGCACCTGGTGCACCCGCTCGGCCGCGCGGAAGTCGGGAAGGTTCAGGCCGGCATCGATGCCGACCGCTCCGACGACGGCAGCGCGCACCTGGCCCACGCCCCTGATGAGCAGTTGCGTCCCAATCAGCATCCCGCCCCGCCGCTGGAACTGTTGCCAGACCCGGAGCTGGGAAGCTTCGGTGGGGGCCGCCTCGGCGTCCAGGCGCATCACGGGAGCGGATCGAAACAGCTTTCGCGCCGCCTGCTCCACGCGCTCGGTCCCGATGCCGTGCGGACGCAGCTGCGCACCTTGACATTGCGGGCAAACCTGCGGAACCGGTTCGGTGTGGTTACAGAGATGGCAGCGTAGTTCTACCCGCGCGGCCGCGAGAGACCGGCTACCGGAAGGGGCAGCACGCTCCACGTGATACGTTAACGCCACGCCGCACCGCGGACACCGCGGCACCGAGCCACACTCGTGGCAAAGGAGGAAGTCGGCGTACCCACGCCGGGGCACAAATATGATCGCTCTCCCGCGCGGCAGGACACGCGCCAGGGCCTGGTAGAGCCGCCGTCCGAACAGGCCGCCCAGCGGGCCCGCTTCCGCCCGCACATCGGACACGGAAATCGCAGGCCGCGCCGCCGGCGCCAGCGTGATAACCGCAGCACGTCCTGTCCGCGCCGCGTGCACCACCTCGAGCGATGGTGCCGGCGTCCCCCACAGCATGGACGCGCCGCAGACGCGAGCCCGCTCTTCAGCGATCCGTCGCGCATGATAGCGCGGCTCACGCTCTTCCTTATACGCCGTGTCCTCCTCGTGATCGACGATCATCAACCCCAATCGGGGCAGCGGAGCGAAGACTGCCAGCCGTGTCCCAACGACCAATCCGACCTCGCCGGCGAGGATCCGCCGCCAAACATCCCATCGCTGTTGCTCCGGCACGTGCCCGGTGAGCAGCGCGACCTGAACGCGAGCATGCCTGGCCACCCACCCGGCCATCCGCTCTGCCTGAGAGACCTCAGGGACCAGCACGATCGCACCGAGGTTTCCCTCGACTGCCCATCGCAACGCTTCCGCGTAGGCATCGAACCGGGCATCCTCTCCCACCACCGCGACATTCCGGGGATCTGTACTGAGGTGAGCGACCACCCCTGTCGGCGCGGAGGCCTCGGGGGCCGGGCCGTGCGGTTGCACAAGAACGATGGGGTCGACCGTTGTTCTTCGCAGGGCAGCCGCAAAGGGCGGCAGCATGGCCGCCACAGCCTCTCCGACGGTGCATACGTAGTGTCCGGCCATCCACCAGGCCAGGGCGACCAGGTCTTCTGGCAGCACAGGGAGACGGTCTTCCACCGCGGCGATTTGTCGAACACGGCGGTCGACCTGCTCGGCGAGCCGGACGACGAATCCTAGCGAGGTTTGGCGGCCGAATGGGACGCGGACAGGAGTGCCGAGGGAGATCCGGGGCTCCAAGGACTGGGGAATTCCGAACGTAAAGACACGATCACCGGCGTGGAGGGGGACGTTGAGAGCGACCTCGGCAAACGCGCCGGAACGTGACTCGTGACTAGTGATTCGTGATTCGGCCATAGAAAGCGCACGGGACCGGAGTGTCATCGCACTCCAGTCCCGGTTTACATTCTCTGTTACCAACAGTTATCTTGTCCGCCGCGTTCCCGTATTCCCCGATCCCGCGGTCCCGTCATTCGCCTCGAGAACGACCAGGATCTCCTCGATAATGGCCTCGGGCTCCGCCATACGGCCGATCGCCTCCTTCCCCGAGGCCAGCCAGCCGACGACGGGGCCGATGATCCGCACGCCGCGGCGGCGCAGTGTCTGCAGATGCTCCTGGGTGGTGGCATGTTCGTACATCGCGTCGCTCATCGCCGGGGCGACCAGTATTGGCGCCCGGGTGGCCAGCGCCGTTGCCGACACCACGTCATCGGCCAGTCCCAGTGCCAGCTTGGCCAGAGTATGGGCAGTGGCCGGAGCGACCACCAGCAGGTTGGCCCGCTCCCCGAGGGCCACGTGTGGTTCATCGTATGGAGTCTGTGCGTCCCACATGTCCGTGACCACCGGGTGCTGGGACAGCGCACGAAAGGTCAGGGGTGAGACAAACTGGGCGGCCGCCGACGTCATGACCACATGGACCTCCGCATCGAGCTTGCGAAGCCCGGTGACGACGTGAGCCGCCTTGAAGGCCGCAACGCCCCCAGTCACCCCCACGACGATCACTTTTCCTGCCAGCCGCTGAGTCGGCTTCACCATCAGCGCCCCCCGGCGTGCTCCGCCTTGACCTGGTCCCGAGCCCCCGGTCCCTGGTCCCGGGCTTGGATCGACCGAACCAGACCAGCCAGCGTGTCCGCAATCGCGTCGGCGCTCCAGTAGCTGGTATCGATGATAAGGTGGTAGGGAGAAAGATCGTTCGTGTCGATGGTGTAGAGGCGTTTGTAGCGTGCCCACTCGCTCCGTTCCCGCTCGACGAGTTCCGCGCGGGCAGATTCGAGGAGCTGACCTTCCCGCCGCGCCACGCGGGCGGCGCGGATGTTCACCGCCGCGCGGAGCCAGATCTTCAAATCCGCCTCCACCATCCAGCCAGCGAGGCGGCTTTCCACGACGCAGTTCCCGGCTTTGGCCAGTTCGCGCTGCCGTTCATCCAGCTCGCGATCCAGCGTGGGATCCTGCTCGGCCAGTTTGTTCACGTCGGTGATCGAGAGACCCCGGGCGCGGGCGATGTCGCGGAAGACCTCGCCGCCGGAGACATACCGGTATCCCAACCGCGCGGCCAGCCCACGGGCCACCGTGCTCTTCCCCACCCCGATGGGTCCAGCGATGGCGATGATCAAGTTCGTGAGGGCCCGGCAGGGTCCAACCTTGTTCCCCTCTCCCTGGAGGGAGAGGGACAAGGGGTGAGGGGATCAGAGTAACCTGCCATGGTTGAATCGCTGGTCATGACCGGACCGGTCCGGCGCCGGTCACTGCGGTGGCTCCCCTTCTTCATCTCTGGTCGTAAAGCGGTGCGCCACCGTCTCGGGCTGCACGGCCGAGAGTAGAACGTGACCGCTGTCGGTGATGACGACGGCCCGGGTCCGACGCCCATACGTGGCATCGATGAGGGCGCCTTTGTCTCTTGCCTCCTGGATAATGCGCTTGATGGGCGCGGAGTCAGGCGCCACGATGGCAATGATCCGGTTGGCTGCGACGATGTTACCAAACCCGATATTGACGAGCCGGGGATCCTCGAGGGCATCCTTCATGCCTATTCCACGTTCTGCACTTGTTCGCGCAGGCTCTCCAGTTCGCTCTTCACCCCGATCACCGCGCGGGTGATCTCGAGATCGCTCGCCTTGGAGCCGATCGTGTTCGCCTCACGGCCCATCTCTTGAAGAACAAATTCCAGCCGCCGCCCCACGGCTCCGGCGGCGTTGGTGACATCCTCCCGGAACTGCGCCAGGTGGCTGCGCAGACGGGTCACTTCTTCGCTGATGTCTACGCGCTCCGCAAAGATCGCAATCTCCATGGCCAGCCGGGCCTCATCAACGGGAACTTCACGAAGTAACTCCGCCACCCGCTGGCGCAACCGCTGCGCATACTCCGCCGCGGCGACGCGGGCGCGTCCTTCGATCACGCGGGCGAACCCCTCCACATGATCCAGCCGTGTGAGGAGATCCGCGGCCAGCCGGCGGCCTTCCGCCTCTCGCATCCCGACGAGCGCGATCACGGCTTCTTCCACCGCGCGGCTCAGATCCGGCCACAGCACCTCCACGTCCTCGCGTGCCTCCTCCACTTTCACCACGTCGGGGAGGGACACGATGTGCGAGAGGCCTATTTCACCAGCAACGCCCAGGACGTCGGCCAACTCCCGCAACGCCTGGGCGTACGCACGCGCGAGGTCGGTATCAGACCGTACGGTCTTGGGCCGCGCTCCGCGCTCTTCCCTCATTATAGTAACGTCCACGCGACCCCGCAACACACGTGACTGCACGAGGGCGCGGACGCGATCTTCCAGCGCAGACAGATCGCGGGGCAGCCGCACCAGAATCTCGCTGAAGCGGTGATTCACAGAACGCATCTCCACGGTGAACCGACGCGCCGGCGTCAGCATCTCCGCGCTGCCATATCCCGTCATGCTCCGGATCATGTTGCAACGTGATTCTTGTTGGTGAAAGGGGTCTCCTGTTCAGAAGGAAGAGGGAAGAGGGAAGAGGGAAGAGGGAACGAGCGTGCCTCGCCTGGTGACATCATTCGACAGTGTGGTCCTCGCCGCCGTGGCCCGGGAAATCGCCGCGCTGGTGGGGTCACGGGCGGTGCGGGTGGCGCAGCCCGCCCCCGACGAGATCGCCATCGACCTTCGCGCGCCGTCCCGCAGCGCCACCGTATTGTGCTCGATTCACCCCCGCTGGGCGCGCATCCACCTCGCCTCGAAAACCGCGAGCGGTGGGCCGTCGTCCTTTGCGCAGGTGCTGCGCAGCCGGCTCGAATCGGCCACGCTGGCCGGCGTGCGACAGACGTCATTTGAGCGTATCCTCACACTGACGTTTCAGACTGTGCGTGGCCGCGCCGATCTCATCGGAGAGATCATGGGACGGCACAGCAATCTGATCCTGGTCGAGGACGGAACCATCACGGGAAGCCTGAAATCCGTTCCGCGTTCAAAATCATCGGTGCGAGAAGTCCTGCCCGGTCGTCCGTACGTCGCCCCGCCGGCGGGCCGGCCCTCCCCCGCCAGTCTCGATGCGCAGTCGCTGGCCGCGATGTTATCGTCTTCGGACGAACCGCTGGCCAAGCGCCTGGTAGCGTCGGTCCTGGGACTGAGTCCACCTCTGGCGGCGGAAGTCGTCGTGCGGGCGGGGCTAAACCCAGAAGCGCCGTCGCGCGGTCAGGCGGGCGCGGCAGCCCGGCTGTGGGAGACGCTGCAGGAAGTTGTGGCCATCGTCGAACACGACGCGTTTGCGCCGGTCGTCTACTATGACGGCAGCGCGCCGGTCGGGTTCGCCCCGTTCCTGTTCAAATCCCTGGCGGAGCTGCGGCCGGCACCCGCCTCCAGCATGAGCGAAGCGGTGGAGATGGTGCTCGGCCAGTTTGGAGCCGCTGCACGCCTCGAGGAGGAACGCGCAGCGCTTCTGGCGGCGGTGCGCGCGGCGCTGGAGCGAGTCGAACGGACCGCGGCTGAGGTACAGCGCGCCGTCGAAGAGGCGGAGCGGACCGGGAAGCTGCGACAGCATGGAGAACTCCTGCTGGCCTACGCGTCCCAGATCCCGCCGAGAGTGCCACACGTCACGCTGCCTGGATTCGACGGCGCGCCGGTGACGATTGATCTCGACCCCACCCTGTCAGCGGTTGAGAATGCCCAACGGCTGTTCAAGCGCTACGGACGCGTGCGGTCGGCCCGGCCGGCGTTGGAGGCGCGCTTACGAGTTGCTGCGGACGAACGCGCGTACCTGGAATCTGCACGCGCACTGATCGACCAGGCCTCGTCGAGTGACGATCTCTTCGACCTGCGCCGCGAGCTGGCCGATGAAGGGTACGTCCGTGCCCGCAAAACGCCCGCGCGCCCGTCTGCAACTCCCGGCCCGAGGCGGTTCGTCCTGGCAGACGGGGCGACCGTGCTGGTCGGGCGGACCAACCACGAAAACGACGTCCTCACCTTTAAGGTCGCTTCGCCAGATGACATCTGGTTGCACGCCCGCGGCACCCCCGGTGCCCACGCGATTCTCAAGAGCGGCACCGCGAACCCTTCCGAAGAAACGATCCAGCAGGCGGCGGCCATCGCCGCCTACTTCAGCAAGGCGCGGGGCGCAGCTCAGACGGCAGTCGACTACACGCGCCGGCGGTATGTGCGCAAACCGAGAGGGGCGAAGCCGGGGCTGGTCACCTCTACACGCGAGCAGACGGTGTATGTGAAACCAGAGCTGCCGGGAAACGTGATCCGTGATTTGTGATTCAAGAATAGCAAATATTCTTCGTGCACGCTCACGCGCTAGTCTGTGTCATTTGAACTCGCCGTTGCGAGTCACGAGTCACGAATCACGAGTCACGGTCGGTTGGCTCCTCAATCACGACCTCATCCTTCCCGTCGGTCTCCTCCAGCCGCACTGCCACATGTTCATGCGACGAGGTCGGGAGGTTCTTTCCCACGTAATCCGGACGGATTGGCAGTTCGCGGTGCCCGCGATCGACCAGCACAGCGAGTTGAATGCCGCCCGGCCGGCCGAGATCAATGAGCGCGTCCAGCGCCGCCCGCACGGTTCGCCCTGTATACAACACATCATCGATCAAGATGACAACCTTGCCGGCCACGTCGAACGGCGCCGGGCGCACGGTCGGTGCGGCACGACTGGGCCGGTCGTCGCGGTAGCGCGCGATGTCGAGTGTCCCCACCGGCACCTCCACGTGCTCGATGCCGGTGATGATGCCGGCCAGACGGTGGGCCAGCGGCACCCCGCGCGTGGGCACCCCCGCCATCGCCAGATGCTCGGCGCTCTTATTCCTCTCGAGGATCTCGTGCGCCATGCGTACCAGGGCCCGGCGGATAGCATCGGCATCCATGACGCGCGCCTTTTCTCGCATCACCGGTACCGTCATCTGTGCCGCCCCTTTCGGCGGTCCCGCGCCGGCCCCTGCGCCCTGGCCCGTTCGACTGCCGCCGTGAAGTCTGGGGGCGGCGGCGCCTCAAACGCCATCTCCTTTCCGATGGCGGGATGGACAAACCTCAGGCGATATGCGTGGAGAGCCTGGCGACCCACCCCGAGCTCGTCCGGCCTCCCGGCGTAGACGGGATCCCCCGCGACGG
Organism: Candidatus Segetimicrobium genomatis; assembly: GCA_005888595.1. Taxonomy (GTDB): domain Bacteria; phylum Sysuimicrobiota; class Sysuimicrobiia; order Sysuimicrobiales; family Kaftiobacteriaceae; genus Telluricultor. Next base: position 9,538 of record VBAL01000013.1, on the reverse strand, counting down.
GATGCCCAATGTGTGCGAAGTGGACCCGGATCTGGTGGGTACGCCCCGTGATGAGCTGAGCTTCCACCAGCGTGTAGCGCGCAAAGCGCTCCAGGACCCGGTACCGGGTGATCGCGGCGCGACCGCGAGGCGCGACCGCCATGCGCGTACGATGCCGCGGGTGCCGGCCGATCGGCGCATCGATCGTGTCCTCTTCGCGCGGCAGGACCCCGTGCACCAATGCCAGGTACATCCGGCTCATGGTTCGCCGCGCCACTTGAGGTTGCAGGGAGGCATATGCCGCGGGCGTCTTGGCCACGACCAGCAGGCCTGAGGTGTCTTTGTCCAATCGGTGGACGATCCCAGGCCGCTGCCTGCTGCCGACTCCGGCCAGGCCCGGCACCCGGGCCAGGATGGCGTTCACCAGGGTGCCTGACGCGCGCCCCGCCCCGGGATGGACGGTGAGATCCGGGGGCTTGTTGATCACCAGCAGGTGTTCATCCTCGAACACAACTGGAAATGGAATCTCTTCGGGTGTGACCGTGGAGGGCGGCGAAGGGGGCACCACAACCTCGACGCGTTGTCCCCGCCGGAGGCGCAGCGCGGGTTTGGCCACGGTCCCATCGACTGTGACGTGGCCGGCGTCGATGAATGCTTTGATGCGGGAACGGGAATGGGCACGTAGGTGGGCAGTCAGGAACGCGTCGAGCCGGGCACCCTCGTGCGCAGCGTCGACGTAATAGATATGATGTTCAGTCATCGGCGGAGATCGCAGGCGACCAAGGATCCAAGGTACCAAGTTGCCCGCCTGCCTGGTCCCCTGGTACCCTGGTCTCCTGGTACCCATGTCTCGTCAGCCCGTGGGATTCTGTGGCACGGGCTCCGGCTGAGGCCGGCCGACGACCACCAGGCCGGCGATGCCGACCGCCGCGGCCAGGACGTTTGTTGCCTGGGCCAGCGTCAGTGGCCCCACAACCGCCGGGCTCTCCACAAAGAACTCCACCGCAAATCGAGTCACGGCATGCAACGCCACCCACAGGAAGAACAACGTACCGGCACCCATGGCCCGATGCTCCTGGACGCGCAGGACGATGTACGTCCCGACTGAGGCAATGAGAAGGTACATCGGCACGGGATGCCGCTGCTCAAACACCATTTGTACCGCCCACGGCACCGTGGTCGGCCGGCCCAGGTAAAGCCCGTGCAGCAGCGCCCCTATCATCGCCACGGCGTAGCCCGCGGCGAGCGGCGGAGCGAACACATCGAGGAATCGACGGAGCGGAATCTGCCGGCTACGCGCGTACAGCACGGCCACCGCCCCACCGCCGAGCACGGCACCGTAAAACACGAGGCCCGAATCCTGCCAGATGGTGACGATCCGCACGGGTTCTTGTGCAAAAGTGGGCAAGTTAGCCACCACGTAGCCCAGGCGGCCGACCACGATGCCGCCGATGATCATGTACAGCGCGATATCCAGCATCTGCGAAGGATCGATCCCCAGCGGGGCGGCGCGCCGGCGGGCCAAGGCGATGCTCACCACAAAGGCCAGCAGCAAGAACAACCCAAACGACGAGATGGGAAACGGCCCGATCTGGAACAAGATCGGTTTCATCGATTACCCCGGGTCTGCGGTGTGCCTTCGGTTCGAGTCGCAAGCGAGATGATCAACAACGCCGCCCCAGTCGTCACAGCGATGTCGGCCAGGTTGAAGACCGGCCAGATGCGCAGGTCGATGTAGTCGATGACCGCGCCCAGGCGCACCCGGTCGATCAGGTTCCCAGCCGCTCCGCCGGCGAGCAATGCCAGGGCGCGCTGCGCCTGGGGAGCCCGCGTCCATTGCGCCTCATTGTAGAAGAGCAAAAACAGCAGGGTCAAGACGATCACTGCGGGCACGAACGCCGGCACCTGCGGGAGCAGGCTGAATGCGACGCCTGGGTTGTGGACGTGCGTGAGGCTGAGGACCGCAGGCAGCAGGGCAATACTGCTTCCCAGCGGCAGCGCCCTGATGATCAACGCCTTCAGGGCCTGGTCGATGGCGACCACGCTGGTCATCAGGATGACGATCCCTGCGCGGGAGCCCGGTGACGACGACAGCACGTGTTTCAGCGGGACGATTTTTCCTCCAGCTCTTTGCACCGAATGCACAGGGTCGCGTATGGGAGGACTTTGAGACGGGCAAAGTCGATTGGGTTGCCGCAGCGGAGGCAGCGGCCATAGGTGCCATCTTCAATGCGCTGCAACGCTTCCTCGACCTGGGTCAGCGTGTGCTGCACGCTGGTCTCCAGCGCCACGCTCTTTTCGCGTTCAAAGGTGCTGCTGGCCACGTCAGCCAGGTCCTCATCATAGCCGCCGCCGATGTCCATCCCCACCTGCTCTTCGACCTCGGGGGCATGCTCTTCCATCGTCTCGAGCTCGGCCATGAGCCTGTCCCGCTCCTGCTCCAGCATCTTCCTGAGCTCGGAGACCTCGCGGCGGCTGAGGGGCTTGCCCCGAAATGGCGCCTTCGCCATCTTGTTCACCGGGACGGACCGGGCCACTTTGGAGCCGGTCTTGCGGACCGTCGCTGGCTCGGACCGAAGTCGAGGACGCAGGCGTGAAGGAGATTTCGTTCGAGATTTCATCGTCTTTGGTGCCATGCACGATCCTCCTGAACCCTGCCGCTGCACATCGGCGTGGGTGCGCCACAATGCGGTACACACGTACGTTTGCCGCGCGGCTGTCGGTAGTGTATCCGATGACCCCCCTATTGGCAAGCCCGTACGAAACCTGATTTGCCATACCGGTCCGGTCAAACTCCCAGCGCGCCGATCAGGTCTGTACGGGGCAACGAGGTGGAAGTGCGGCTATCGGCGGGTCGATGCGGGTTGCGGCACGCCTGTAGCGAGGCGTACGGCCGCGCGAGCGAGGACAAGGTTCGAATCCAGGAGCGGGACGCGGAGATCATGAGGCTTCAAGACATACGGGAGCTCGGTGCATCCGAGCACGAGCGCCTGAGCGCCTCGCGCCAGCAGCTGGTCGGAGACCTGCACCAGGGTCCGAGTCACGTCCGGACCCATCTGTCCTGCCTTTACTCCATAGATGGCGCGATTGACGACCCGCTGCCCTGCCGAATCCGGACCGATGACCTCGATGCCCGCCCGCCCGCAGGCGCGATGGTACAGACCGGCCGCCATCGTGGCCTCGGTGGCGAGGACACCTAGCATCCGGACGTCACGCACAGCGTCGCGGGCTGCCGCGGCAACTTCGTCCATGATGTGGAGCACCGGAATGGACACCGCCGTCACGATGCGGTCGTAGAAGAAGTGCGCCGTGTTGCACGGGATGACGAGAAAGTCTGCGCCGGCCTGCTGGAGGTTCTGCGCGGTCGCGATCAATCCCGGCGTGGGATCTTCCCCCTCGCCGAGGATGGCGGGCGACCGATCGGGGATCTTGGGATTGTTATCGATGATGATGCGGAGATGGTCCTGGTCCGCCTTCGCGGGGGTGAGGCGCAGGATCTTCTCAAAAAAATCGAGGGTGGCCCACGGGCCCAGGCCGCCGAGCACACCGATCACCTTGTCCGCCATCTCCGCTCCAAAAAACCATTGTGGATTGTGAATTGTCGATTGTGAATTTGCACAACCGGATCTGGCAGCTCAATTCACAATTGGCAATTCACAATCCGTCTAGGTTCCCCCTCGGTGGGGGTGCGCCATTTTGGCGATCCCGATCCGCACCTGCCGTCCATCCAGCTGCAGGTTGTGCTGGGCTCGGTCGGGATCGGCCCGGACCTCCACGGTCAGCGTCTCCCGCTCAATATATGCCCGATGTGCGTGCAAGACCGGCTCCAGGCCCCCATCATGGAACAGCGCGATGCGGTCGTCCACGGCCAGCCCCACCTCCTTGCGGAGGTTCTGGATCTGGTGGACGAGTTCCCGGGCCTGGCCCTCCAGCACCAGCTCTGGGGTCAACGTGGTCTCGAGCACGGCAAACTCGCCGCCCTGCCCCTCCGCCGCGTAGCCCTGCGCTTCGTGCATCCGGGCCAGAATCTCATCTCGAGACAGGACGATGTCCTCGCCATTGACCGGAACGCTGAGCCGGCCGTCCCGCTCCAGCGTACGCAAGACGGTGGCCGGATCCAGGGACCGCACCGCGCGGGCCACGTCCTGGACACGCGCACCCAGGCGCGGCCCCAGCAAGTCGAAGCGGACCTTGATCTCAAACGAGACGTAGCGGCTGGGATCATCGACGAAACGCACCGACCTCACGTTCAGCTCGTCGGCAAGTTGCTCCAGCAGATCCTGGTGGTCGCGCAGGGCGCGGTGCCGGGTCACCAGCAAAACGGCCGGCAGGGGTTGGCGAACCTTGATGCGCGCCCGTCCCCGGGCGGCCCGACCGAGAGCGACGAGGGTCCTCACCCCATCCATCAGCGCATCCAATGAGTCGTCCATCAGGGCGCCTTCCGGAGAGGAGAAGTCGCATAGATGCACGCTCTCCGGCGCGTCCGGCTCCACCGGCCGCACCACATCCTGGTAGATCCACTCGGCCAGAAACGGCAGAAACGGCGCCAGCACGATCGTCAAGGTGCGCACGGCATGGTACAAGGTGTAGTACGCGGCGCGCTTGTCGCCGTCATCCTCGCTCTTCCAAAACCGCCGCCGGCTGCGGCGCACATACCAGTTGGAAAGGTCGTCCACAAACGCCTCCACCGGCCGGCTGGCGTCTGTGGGATCATAGTCATCCATGCGGTCTCGCACGGCGGCCGCCAGCCGGTTCACGCGAGAAAGCAGCCACCGGTCCAGCGTCGCGAGGGCCGGCCGTGTGCGCATCAACGATGTGAAGTCAAACCCCTCCAGGTTCGCATACGTAACGAAGAAGGCCACCACGTTCCACAGCGGGATCACAAACCGCCGGCGAACATCGTCCAGCAGCCCGTAGCCGAAGTTCAAATTTGTGGCCGGGTTCTGGACGCAGTAGGCCCAGCGCATCACGTCCACGCCGGCGCGATCGGCGGCCTCGTTGAATTCGATGGCGTTGCCCTTGCTCTTGTGCATGTCCTCGCCGTGCTCATCGCGCACCAACGCGTACCCCAGGCACGTGCGGAACGGCTCGCGCCCGTCCAGCACAGTGGCCATCACCAGCAGCGAGTAGAACCAGTTCCGGTACTGGCCGGGGAAACTCTCGGTGATAAAGTCCGCGGGGTACCACTGCTGCCAGACGTCCGGGTGCGTCCGGAACCCCATGGTGGAGAACGACACGATGCCGGCGTCCAGCCAGGGGTTACCGACGTCCGCGATGCGCGAGACTACCTGCCCGCACTTGCCGCACTGGATTTTCACCGCATCGATCCACGGCCGGTGAGGCGAGTGACCATCGAAGTCCTGCCACCCCTCCACCGCCCGCGCTCGGAGTTCCTCCGCCGATCCGATGACGTCCACGTGGCCGCATTTCGCACACTCGTAAATAGGAAGCGCCAAGCCCCAGTATCGCTTCTTGCTGATCATCCAGTCGTGCATGTTGCGCAGCCAGTCCAGCTCGCGGTCCAAGCCGAACGCCGGGATCCAGCGGATACGCTGTGTGACGCGCATGAGCTGCTCGCGCACCGGATCCATGGCAATGAACCACTCGTCCACCAGCCGGAACACGAGCTCGGTGTCGCAGCGCCAGCACACCGGATAGCGGTGCCTGTATGGCTCGACCTTATACAACCGGCCGGTCGCACGCAGGTGCTCGATGATCGGCTCCGCCGCCTCATCGGTCCGCTTGCCGACCAGCCCATCGAAACCCTTCGTGAACACACCAAACTCGTCGATCGGCGCGATCACCGGCAGTCCGTGCTCCCTGCTCAGCGCAAAGTCTTCGGCACCGCATCCTGGCGCGATGTGCACGACACCGGTGCCTTCCTCCGCCCCGACATCCTTCCAGGGAATCACACGATGTTCGATCCCGCGCTGCGGTGGCAGGTCATCAAACGGACCGCGATACCGCAACCCGACCAGCTGGCTGCCGGGCACGCGGTCAACGACCGCGTACTCTCCCTGCAACACGCCGAGCGTGCCTTCAGCCAGCACCAGTTCCTCTCGTCCCTGCCGCACGATGGCGTACGTGAGGTCCGGATGCACGGCCGCCGCAACGTTGCTGGTGAGCGTCCACGGCGTGGTTGTCCAGACCAGCAGCGATCGGTTCTCGCGGTCGGCGAGCGGGAAGCGAAGGAACACCCCCGGGTGGGTGATCTCCTGGTACCCCTCTGTGACGATCTCGTGCTCACTGATGCCCGTGGAGCAGCGCGGACACCAGGGCATCACGTCGTGCCCTTTATAGACCATGCCGCGCTCCCAGCATTTCTTGAGGAAGGCCCAGATCTCGTAGTTGTTTTCGTCGGAGAAGGTGAAGTACGAGCCGCCGAGCTGGGTTGATCCCAGCTGCCCCACGAGTTGTTCGGCGGTGGCTGTCACGGGGCCGGCCCGACCCTGGACGGTGATGCGCCGGGTTGGATCGGTCCGCAGCTCTTGAGCCAGCCGGCGCAGCATGGCGGGATCCTCCCAGTCCATCCACATGCCCAGCCGGATAGATTGCTCGGTGATCTGCGCGGCGTACGTCAGCACGCGCTCTTTGCAGAGATTCACAAACGGCCCGATGCCGAACGTCTCGATGTCACGCTTGCTGCGGAAGCCCAGATCGCGCTCGACGTTCACCTCCACCCACAGGCCTTGACAATCGTATCCGTTCTGGTAGCGTTGGCGGAACCCGCGCATGGTGCGGTAACGCTGGAACAGATCTTTGTAGGTGCGCCCCCAGGCGTGATGCACCCCCATGGGGTTGTTGGCAGTGATCGGGCCATCCAGGAACGACCAGCGCTGCGCCGACCGTTCGTTGCGGCGCACATACTTGGTCAGGATGCCCTGTGCCTGCCACCAGGCCAGGATCTCCCGTTCCATGGCGGGGAAATCAACTTTGGCAGTGACAGGTCTGAACGTCGGTATGACAATCGCCCTCTATTCGTCTTTCGCGTCTATTGCGTCGCAGACGTCAAACGCCGCTCGCGCCCCAAAAAAGTAATGCCCGTCCTCGTTTGGGACGGGCGCAACCACCCGCGGTACCACCCACCTGCCGGATCCGGCGACGACCGTCTGCATCGCCGCATGCGGCGCTCGACCGGAACGGGACGCAGACGTCCGATTCCGCGCTCCCGGTTACGGGGGAGACGCCGACCGCCGGGCTGGCATCGCGTGCCCGGCTCTCTGGTTGGCCGCGACCGGCGTACTCTGCCCCGTCATCGCCGGTTATGAGCCGAATTTTAGCACGCGTGGAAAATCAGCGTCAATATGGCGGAAGAATCGCAGAAGAAGCGAAACCGGGAACTCATTGCCCCCGATGCATCGTATGATATAATGTGACATCACGCATCGGAAGATGGCCTTCCGTCCGATCTTTTCTTGAACCGGCTGCTATGTTCGCAAGAACTTCCAGCCGGGGGCGGCCCCGGCTGCAACTTCCGACGTCCCCCTAGACTGGGCACACGAGTGCCATAAGGCGAAGCAAACCGGAGGTTGCGAGCGCCATGCGGGCCGTCATTGTCGGATGCGTGTCGTTCCTCGTCGGGCTGCTCGTGTCTGGCGTGTTCCCCCACGCTGCTCCCGCGCAGACGGCGGGAACCCAGGGGCGCTTTGTCGTGGTGTTTGCAGGCTCACAGATCCCGCCGGGAGCCGGACGCCTGATCGAGGCGGCTGGCGGAAGAGTGGCGCAGGTATTCCCCGAGGTAGGCATCGCCGTCGCCGTCTCTGATTCAGCGGCGTTTCCGAACACCCTGAGCCGATCCGGATTGGTCCAGGCCGTCGGCGAAGACAGAGTGCGACAGCTCCCCGACGCATCTGCGACTGAGGTGGAGTCCGATGGGGGACTCACGGAACCGGCTGCCACGACCTGCCCACCGACGTGCCCCGCGCCCGGAGTCGATGACCTCTACTTCCTGAGGCAGTGGCACCTCCGCCGCATCCGCGCCGATGCGGCCTGGACCGTCACGACCGGCTCGTCGGACATCGTCGTCGCAGTCATCGACAACGGCGTTGCCTCAAACCATCCTGATCTCGGGCACCTCGTCTTCAACAGTTGTTTTTGGACACGACCCGATGCCTGCAGGCCGTATCCGAGCATTCCGTTCACCCAGGGGGGTTCACACGGCACAGAGGTTGCAGGCATCATCGGTGCCACGTTTAGCGGTGGACGCGTGGTCGGCGTGGGGCCCAACCTGTCGCTGGCCAACTACAACGTGTTCGAGATTGATTCGGCGACTGGTCAGCCGGTGGCATTCGAGAGTTCCATCTGGGCCGCGATGCGGGATGCGACCCTGAACCCACTCGTCAACGCCAGGGTGATCAACCTCAGCGTGGGGGAATTGATCGTCTTCCCCCAAAAAGAAGCCGCCCTGTGGACAGCCTGGAATCGCGTCGCAGAATTCGTGACGCGGCACGGGGTGACGATCGTGGCGTCTTCGGGAAACGAGGGGATGAGCCTGAATGGCCCGGTCGCCCACGTCCCATCAGATCTGCCGTCTGTGATTGGGGTGGGCGCGACAGGAATCCGGCCCGGTCCGCTGTTCCCGCAGGAAGGCGCCTTCGACGTGAAGGCGTACTACGCGAACTTCGGGGCGGCGCTCACCCTCGTGGCACCTGGCGGCGACTGCGGTCCGGCGAACCCGCGGTGCATAGCGCCGATTTTAGCCTCGCAAGTACCCTTCTTCGTGCAGAGCACCGGCGTGATGCCCGCCGCGGCGTGCGCGGCCACGGCTTCATGCCTCATCGGCTACGTCCGCGATATCGGCACGAGTTTCGCCGCGCCGCACGTCGCCGGGGTGGCAGGATTGATCCTCAGTCAAAACCCTGGCCTCAACCCGCATCAGGTCGCGGCGATTCTTAAACGTACTGCGCAGCCGCTGGGAGACCGCCAGGAGTTCGGACACGGGATGGTCGACGCGGCTGCCGCCGTCGACGCGGCTACGGCTGTCAGCACTCCCTAAAGAAGCGACGCTAAAAACGATAGAGAGAGAGGAAAAGGACGCCAGGCGGAATTTCGAGGGCGGGACCCGGCTGTCCACCGCACCGAGGGGGATCCCGCGCCGGATCCGGTGGGGACACGGACCAGGCCCCGCCCATCTTTTGAAAAGCCGACTAACGCGGTCGCGCAGTCGCGCCGTCACGCGGTCGCGGCACTTCCGTAGGACGTCCAGAGTGACCGTTTTCCGCGACTGCCTGATCGCTTGACTGCCCGACTGCTGACTCCGCGGCTGCCTGATTGCTTGACCGCTCGACTGCGTCAGTTGAATCGTTTGCCCGCTCCACGTTCACCACGCGCCACACTTCGGCCAGCGACGTCAGCCCCGCCGCCGCTTTCTCCAGACCGTCATCGAGCAGCGTCGTCATCCCCGCCCCCACCGCCTGCTCCTTCAGCGTGTGGTGCGGCGCCCGGTTGATCACCAGGCGCCGCAGTTCATCATCCATCTCCGCAATCTCGAAGATCGCCACCCGCCCCCGGTACCCCGTGTAGTTGCAGAACTCGCACCCCCGCCCCAGGTAATACGTCC
>VBAL01000233.1:2840-3203 GCA_005888595.1 Candidatus Segetimicrobium genomatis | reverse complement strand
CTGGCGTCCGTCCGACCATCCCAGCACCACGCGTGCATGGCACCGACCGCTCGCCAGGCGCTTGAACGTGAAATCCTTGAAGCGAAGCCGCTCCGCCACTCCCCCCCCCCCCCTTCCCACCGACGCTGCCGTCATCGCTCAGTCGAACCGCACTTCGATCTGCTGGCGCGCCGACGCATCGTGCGGCGACGACACGACGTCAACCTCCAAGTGCGGCCGCCCGAGCTCGTCCCGCTCCGCCGAGACCACCAGGATCAGCCCCGACTCGAGCTCGACCTTGAGGTGCCGGATGTCCGACCGCACCGTCACGTCCCGCACCGTCTCGCCGCGCAGCCGCGCGACCGCCGCGACGATACGGCGCAG
>VBAL01000233.1:0-2832 GCA_005888595.1 Candidatus Segetimicrobium genomatis | reverse complement strand
CACCGACTTCACGCCAACCGCTCCGCCAGCAGCTGGGACAGCGCGGCATCGGGGATACGCTCCGCTTGGCTGAACAGGGACGACTTCGAGGTGGCCTCCAGCGGATAGAGCGTCCAGAACGACCGACCGCGGGCGCGGTCCGCCGCAGCCCGAAACGAGAGCACCAACTGCCAGGCCTGCGTGTGCGCACGCCGCTCCGCCACCGCGTCCACGTGCCAAACCTGATTATCGTGGGCGATTACCCGCCAGGGCATACGTCACCTCCCCTGATCGGGGGATTCGGGGACCGCCCAATATGCGTGTAAGTGCAAGTCCCGTCAATAGTTGAGAAGATCCGACCTCGGGGATCCGAGGGAGGAGGGGGTCAGTCCCCCCGAGAGACCAGGGCCCGGAAGCGCCGCGAGAGATCGCGGGTGACCGGACCCGCGGTGCCGCTGCCGATGCTGCGGCCGTCGAGTTTGGATACCGAGACGATCTCGGCAGCGGTGCCGGTGAGGAACACCTCCTGGGCCGTGTAGAGGTCGTAGCGGTTGAGCGGCTGCTCCTCGATGCCGTAGTTCGCCTCGTGCGCCAGCTCGATGATGGCATCGCGGGTGACGCCGCGCAGGATGCCCGTATAGGGAGGGGGCGTGCGCAGGGTGCGGTCGCTCACCGCGAACAGGTTCATACCGCTCGCCTCGGCGACGTAGCCGCCCGCGTCCAGCATGATCACCTCGTCCACCCCCGCGGCAATCCCTTCCATCTTGGCGAGAATGTGCGACAAATAGTTGAGCGACTTGATACGCGGCGAGAGGCTTTCGCGATGGTTGATGGGGGTGGCGGCGGTGAGTACGGTGAGGCCCTTCTCATAGCGATCGGCAGGGTAGAGCCTGATGGTGTCGACGATGCAGATGACGGACGGCTTGGGGCACTTGCGGGGGTCCAGCCCCAGATCGCCGACCCCGCGGGTCACGACGAGCCGCAGGTAGGCGTCTTTCAGGCTGCTGCGGCCCAGAGCTTCCTCGACCAGCGCCGCCATCTCCGGCTGGGGGAGCGGCACATCGAGCCAGATCGCCTTGGCGGACGCGTAGAGCCGGTCGAGATGCCGGTCGAGGCGGAAGAGACGCCCGCTGTAGGCGCGGATGCCCTCGAACACCCCGTCGCCGTACAGAAAGCCGTGGTCGAACACGGAGAGGACCGCCGTGTCGCGGTCGTGGTACTTGCCGTCGATCCAGACAACCGTCACGAGGAGGCTCCAGGAGGTGGCGCCGGAATCTGCCTCCGGCGCCACTGCCTGACAACTCCCATCACCGGTCCTGCGTGGCGCCGCTCAGCGGGAGGGAGGCTGGTCGAGCTCCGCCTGGTGCTGGATGATGCGCCCCACCAGCCCGTAGCGCCGCGCCTCCTCGGCGCTGAGCCAGAAGTTGCGCCGGGTGTCCTCCTCTATGCGCTCCAGCGGCTGACCGGTCTGCTGGGCGAAGACGCGATTGAGGCGGTCCCGCATCTTGAGGATCTCGCGCGCTTCGATCTCGATGTCGCTGGCCGTGCCGCCGGCGCCGCCGGCCGGCTGGTGGAGCAGGAACCGCGTGTTGGGGAGGCAATAGCGATCTTCGCGGGGCACCGCGATGTAGATCAAGGCTGCGGCGCTCGCGACCCACCCGGTGCCGACCATCCGCACCCGGGAGCTGAGGAAGCGCAGCAGGTCGTGCACGGTGTCGCCGGACTCCACGTGCCCGCCCTGGGAGTTGATGAAGACGGTGATGTCGTCGCTGGACTCGCTCGCGAGCGCGAGCAGTTGCGCCGTCACGTTCGCCGCGAGCCGCTGGTTGATCTCTCCGCTGATGATCACGGTCCGCGCCCGGAACAGCCGCTCGGCGACCAGGCTCTGGACCGGAACGAGCACCGGCTCGAGCGAGGAGGGAGGGGGGGGGAGCTCTTCCATGCGTACTCCAGGGTTGAGGCCGACGATGTGGAGAAAGCTGCGGCATCCAACGACAAGACTCAATCCCCTAGCACGCCTCGCCGGTGGGAGGGAGGGGGAGGGGGAGGCGCAGCTCGAGCCATTCGACCTGTCCATTGCGCACCGCATCGCGCACGCGCCGCTCGCGAGGGGTCAGGTCGGACGCGCCAGTCTTCACCTCGACGAAGACGACGCGCTTGACGTCTCCAGTGCAGAGCCCGTCGAAGACTACAAAATCGACCGGGGAGCCCAAAAACCGGGCGTCCTTCGGGTTGAACTGGAACCCGCGCAGCAGCGGCACGAGCTGAGGCGCACCATGCGCGTGTACCGCGCCTTCCACAGGAAGAAGCCCAGCAGGATCGCGATGGCGCCGACAAGCAGCAGGAGGATGAACGGGAGTGTCACGGACGGTGCCGGTCGCAGGTGAGGGAGATGAGCCGGGCGGGGATCGAACCCGCGGCCTGCGGATTAAAAGTCCGCTGCTCTACCAACTGAGCTACCGGCTCGGGTTAGGCAGGAGAAGAACTTAGCGAGCTAGGCGACGCAGAGGGAGTGCCAGGCAGGCCTCAACACCCAGGGTCTGCTGCCCTGACGCTTAGCCCATAGCCCGACGGCGGCTTCAGCGAGTAGTCGCTGCCGGCCACCTCTACAATCCCAGCGTGGTACCGAGTGACGGCACAGACATTCTCGACGCGGATTCGGGCAACCTCGCCGGGGGCGATCGAAGCTCCGCGCGGTGCGAAGATGGCGATTCGCACCGAGTCGGCGGCTATGGTATCAACCATTGCGCTCAGTGCCTGAGAGGAAGCGCTGATTGCCTGCGCTGGCCCGGTCAGGTCGAACATGATCGCCCTGTCACCATTGCTCGGACTCTGTAGCCACACGGATAGCTC
>VBAL01000012.1:1083-33208 GCA_005888595.1 Candidatus Segetimicrobium genomatis | reverse complement strand
CCCGACATAGGTACTGTCCGCCGCGCCGGGGTAGCGGGGTACGACCGCGACCACGGCCGTCTCCAGGGGTGGCGTCCCATTCATCTCGAGCCGCACGAGACTGCGGAGGACACCGGCGGCCGGGAGTAGTTCCTGGATCTGCCCCACAGACGGCGGCGTGGGTGGAGGCTGGGTCCATACCGCGGCGGCGACGACGATGGCAAAAGCGGCAATAGCGCCTGCGGGATTACGGTTCACGTCATGACGATGCACCGTTCTCCAGTTCCCCGGCAGCACGACACCGTCTTCAGCAGCCTGGTCCCTGGTCCAGGTTCCTGGTCCCGGCAGTTAGGCCGATCCGCGCAGACGAGGGTCGAGGATATCCCGGAAGGCGTCGCCCAGCAGGTTCCACCCCAGGACGAACAGGAAGATCACCAGGCCGGGAAAGACCACCGTGTACCAATAAATGAAGGGGTCGCCCGGAACCCCGAGAATCCAGCTGCGGGACATGTTGATCAGCTGCCCCCAGTCGGCATATCCAACCTCTGCTCCCAAACCCAGGAAGGACAGCGCCGCCGCCACCAGGACGATGACGCCGGTATCAAACGCGGCGTAGACGAGAAACGGGTAGATGGTGTTCGGAACGACATGCTGCAGAATGATCCGCAGGTCCCCGGCACCGGCGGCACGCGCCGCTTCCACATAGTCCCGCTGTTTGACCGATAGAATCTCCCCCCGCAGGAGCCGCGCGTACACCGGCCAGCCGACGATGGCGATGGACAGCATGACCTTGTCCAACCCTTTGCCCAGCACGGCCGTGATGACGACGGCCAGGACGAGGCTGGGGAACGCCAGAAAGATGTCTGTAATGCGCATGATGACCTCGTCCAGCCGGCCGCCGTAAAATCCGGAGAGACTGCCGAGCAACAGGCCCGCCGCGACGGAGATGACCACGACCACGGTGGCCACACGGAACGCCGTCCGGGTGCCCCATACGACGCCGTAGTAGAGGTCGTACTGGTAGCCGGTCGTTCCCAAGGGATGGCCCGGCCGGGGCGGCTGGGGATCGGGCAGGAATCCTGCGTGCGGAATGAGGTACGGATCACGCGAGGTGGCGGGCGGCGCCGCCAGCACCGGAGCCAGTGCCGCCACCATGACAAATAGCACAATGATGGAGAACCCGGCGATGGAAAGCGGATTGCGTTTCATGCGACGCGTGAAGTCACCGGGCAACGACCAGAACACGCCGACGGCGACGACGAGCAGCAGGAATGCGGCCACGTCCAGGGGGTGCTGCACCACGCGCCCACGCACGACGGGCGCGGCGGCCATCACCGCCACCAGCACGATCAGAGCCGCGCCGGCGACGCGGAGGACCTGCGGCGAGGTGCTGCGGGAGAGGGTGAGACGGATGACGCTGACCATCACGCCGTCACTGCAGGCGGATGCGAGGATCGATCGTCGCGTACAGGATGTCGGCCGCCAGGTTTCCGAACACGGTGATCAGCGCAATGAACATCCCAAACCCGGTCACCCCGGGGATGTCCAGCTGCACGGCAGCCTCGGCGCCCCACTTCCCAATCCCTGGATAGTTGAAGATCGTCTCGGCCAGTACCACCCCGCCCAGGAGCCCCACGAAAAGCAAACTACTGAGCGTGACCACCGGGATGAGCGCGTTCTTGCGGGCATGGCGATTGATCACCACCGGCTCGGCCAGCCCCTTGGCGCGCGCGGTCCGCACGTAGTCCTGCCGCAGGACCTCCAGCATCGAAGAGCGCGTCACACGCACCAGCAGCGCCATCTCGACCAGCACCAGGGTCATCGCGGGCCCGGCGATGTGGCGCAACGCATCCACAAAGATCCACGGCTGGCCGTTCAGCAGCGCATCCACGGTCATGATGCGGGTGAACCGATGAAACTCGGGGGACTTTACGAACAGGTCGGCTTCCAGGGACAGGCGCCCCGGGGGAAACCAGTTCAGTCCCCCGTAAAACACCATCAAGACGATGAGGCCCCACACAAACGACGGCAGCCCGCGCAGTGAGATGGCAAAGATCCTCGAGAAGTGGTCAACGATCTGGTCCTTGTGCACCGCTGCCCTGGTCCCCAACCATACCCCGATGATGATGATGGGGATGAACATGTAAAACGTGAGCTCGAGGGTGGCGGGGAAGAACGTTGCCAGGGCCTGACTGGTCGGCATGCGAGCCGTCTGCGACCAACCCAGGTCACCGTGCAATAACTGCTTCAGCCACACCCAGTATTGCACATGGATGGGTTGGTCCAGGCCGTACTTACGGATGATCGCCGGGATCGACGACAGCTGCCGGGGATCGGTGACGAACAGCGCCGCCCGCTCCGCCGGCGTGAGAAACTGCAGCAGCGCAAAAATCAGCAGGGTGACGCCGAACGCCACAAGAGGAAGCAGCAGCAGCCGGCGCGCGATATAGGTGGCCATCTCCTCCACCTCCCATGCCTGGGGGCCGAGCACGCGGCCCGGCCCCCAGCATCTCCGGGCACGAACACCTCGGGCTTACTGGCCCTTGGACAGCCGGTATGCGTAGTTCCAGGGCTGGAAGAAGATCGGGTTGTGGTACCAACCCTTCACCCAGGCACGCATCGCGACGAAGGCCGTTGGATAGACGATATAGATCGTCGGTACGTCCTGGTATGCGATCTCCTGCACCCGGAAGTACAGTGCCTCGCGCTTCTTGGCGTCGGTTTCCTTTCCAGCCTGCTCGATCAGCCGGTCGGCTTCGGGGTTCTTGTATGACTGCCGGCCTGGATACGTCCCCGTGCTGTGCATGAACGGCACGGTGAAGTTGTCTGGGTCCGCATAGTCGGCAGCCCACCCGATGAAGAACATGGGCAGCTTCTTCTGGTTCATCAGGCCCAGATAGGACGACCAGGTGACGCCGCGGGTGTCGATCTTGAACTTGGGATTGAGCGACTCCGTGGCCTCCTTGAGCATCTGGGATCCGGTCTGCCGGGCCACGTTCCCGCTGTTGTACAGGACCGAGAACTTGAAGCCGTTGTTCCAGACCTGGCCGCCCCAGGCTTCCTTGAACTCGGCGACGGCCTTGTCCTTGCTCACCTCGTACCACTTGCCGCGCGGATTGTAGCCCAGCATCCCGTATGGAATCGGGCCGTTCGCCAGGCGGCCCTTCCCGCGCAGCGCCTGGTCGATGAACGCCTGCCGGTCAAACAGGTAGGCAAAGGCCCGGCGCACGTGGATGTCACTGAAGAAGTTGGGCGGGACGCCGTTCCCGTCCAGCTTGCCGCTGCCGACATCCGGGTTCCCCTCGGCGCTGATGTTCAGGTTCATGAACAGCGAGGGGGAGTTCACCAGTTGGGCGAGGTCATCCACGATTCGCACACCCGAGATCCCGGTCACGGCGGGCTGGTCGGCTCGACTGACATCGATAATATCCGCGTCGCCATTTTGCAGGGCCAGCCGCCTCGGTCCGAATTCTTCCACCTTCTGGATCACGATCCGGCTCAACTTCGCGGGAGCGCGCCAGTAGTCGGTAAACCGAGAGAGGGTGATGTTGCCGGTGCCGCGGTCCCAGCTGTCGAGCTTGAACGGCCCGGTCCCGGCGCCCTTGTCAAACAACTCCTGGGCGTCAGGCTTCTCCGGGTTGTTGTACTTGGCCACGATGGTCTTGGCGCCGTCCCAGCCGCCGTTCTTCACGACGAACTTCTTTGAGACGACCATCGACCACGACGCCATGATGTTCAGGAACGGAGCGTAGGGATCTTTCAGGGTAATGACCACGGTGTCGCCCTTGACCTGGATGGCCTGGTTCACGCGGTCCCAGATGTCGGGCAGCAACTTCCCGTTGTCATCGCGTGTGGACTGGGTGTCGAATCCCAGAATCGCTGCCAGCAGGATCCAGGACGGCCCGCCATCGCGGTCCACCAGCATGAACCGCATCAGCGAGTACCGGACATCCTCCGGCGTCATCACGTTTCCATCGTGGAACTTCACGCCCGGGCGGATCTTGAAGGTATAGGTCTTCCCGTCGGCTGAAATCCCGCCGTTGGCAACACTGGGCACCCCAGTCGCCAGCATCGGCTCGTAGAGGTCGGTCCGGCCGCCAACGAAGAAGATCAGCGTCTCGTACACGTTCCACAGGAACGTGCCGCTGCTGGCGGTGTCGTAGGCCCACGAAGGATCCAGGCTCTCCGGATCGCCAAAGCTCTGAATGATCAGCGTGTCTGGATTCTTGACCGCCTGGCCCTGCGCGACACCGTTGACGCCCGTCAGCGCCACGGCCAGGGTAAACACGAGCAGCATCAGCAACCGTCGTTTAAAGCTCATCCTCACAGTCCTCCTTTGTGATTCCGCTGCATTGGTACCGAGGATCCCCCGCCATCACCCCCCTTGACCTGCACACGTCGTGGTCCACGCGCTCACATTACCAACCGTGCGGATCACGCTCGTTCGGGCTTTGCTGTCCCTCCGAGCACCGCTGCTTTGCTCCGTTGATGTTTGAATGGCAGAATCGGGCAGGCCACGAAGTGGCTGTTGCCCCAGTAATCCACCAGCTCCGGATCGTCCACCCGGCAACTGTCCTGGGCGTACAGACAGCGCGTGTGGAACCGGCACCCCGACGGCGGGTTGACCGGGCTGGGCACGTCGCCCGGCAAGATGATGCGTTCCCGTCGCAGCCCGGGGTGCGGGATCGGCACCGCCGAGAGCAGCGCTTCGGTGTAGGGGTGCTGTGGATTGGCGAACAACTCGTCCGCCACGGCAACCTCCACGATCCGGCCGAGGTACATCACCGCGATCCGGTCGCTGATATGCTTGACCACCGACAGGTCGTGCGCAATGAACAGATAGGTCAGGCCGAACTCCTTCTGCAGTTCCTCCAGCAGGTTGAGCACCTGCGCCTGGATGGAGACGTCCAGCGCGGAGACGGGCTCGTCGCAGATGATCAGTTTGGGGTTGACCGCCAACGCCCGGGCGATGCCGATGCGCTGGCGCTGCCCCCCGGAAAACTCGTGGGGATAGCGGTTCATGTGGTAGGGCGAGAGGCCGACCACCTCCAGCAATTCCTGCACCCGCCGCACTTTTTCCTTACCGTGGGCCAGGTGGTGAATCTCCAGCGGCTCCCCGATGATGTCCCCCACGGTCATCCGCGGGTTCAGCGACGAGTACGGATCTTGAAAGATGATCTGCATGTCCCGGCGCAGCCGGCGCAGTTCCTCCTTGGTGAGTTTGAAGATGTTCCGGCCTTCGAAGTACGCCTCTCCGCTGGTGGGCTCCATCAGCCGCAGGATCACCCGGCCCAGCGTGGTCTTCCCGCAGCCGGACTCGCCGACCAGCCCGAGGGTCTCGCCCCGGCGGATCGTCAGGGACACCCCGTCCACCGCCTTCACGGCACCGACCTGGCGCTGGATGATGAATCCCTTCGTGATGGGAAAATGCTTGACCAGGCTGCGGACGTCCAGGAGAACTTCGCTACCGGCGACCATGCTCACCACGCACGCTCCTCCTTGCGTTGCCTGTCATCGCGAGGCGCGGAGCGCCGACGCGATCTCCTTGGCCGGAGATTGCTTCGCTTCGC
Source organism: Candidatus Segetimicrobium genomatis (assembly GCA_005888595.1). Lineage (GTDB taxonomy): Bacteria > Sysuimicrobiota > Sysuimicrobiia > Sysuimicrobiales > Kaftiobacteriaceae > Telluricultor. Next base: position 27,659 of record VBAL01000012.1, on the reverse strand, counting down.
CCTCCCAGGCTTCGCTCGCAATGACGACGCTCTCATCGGGTCGGACCGTAGCTCGAGGCGGCCAGTCCGGCCGCGGCCGCGGCGCGCTTCTCTTCCGCGGTGGCGTGCTCGCTGTGCAGGAAGCAGCGTGCGCCGTGGTTGGCGCCGACGGGGTAGACCGGCGGGTCTTCCTTCACGCAGATCTCCATCGCAAACGGGCAGCGCGGCGCGAACGAGCACCCCGGCGGCAGATCGATCAGACTGGGCGGCTGCCCTTCGATCGGGATGAGGCGCTCCTTGCGCTCGTAGAGTTTCGGAATCGAATGCAATAGCCCCCAGGTGTACGGGTGCTGAGGGCTGTTGAAGATGTCCTGCACCGTGGCACGCTCCACCGGGCGGCCGGCATACATGACGACCACGTCGTCGCACGTCTCCGCGACCACACCCAGGTTGTGGGTGATCAAGACGATCGCCATGTTGAACTCCTGTTGCAGTTCGCGCGTCAGGTCCAGGATCTGCGCCTGGATGGTGACGTCCAGCGCGGTGGTGGGCTCGTCCGCGATCAGGATGGACGGGTTACACGAGAGCGCCATGGCGATCATGACGCGCTGGCGCATACCGCCGGAGAACTGGTGGGGGTAGTCGCGCACGCGCTCTCTCGCCAGCGGAATCTTCACCTTCTCCAGCATCTGCACGGCGCGATCCCAGGCATCCTTCTTGGCCAACCCCTGGTGCAGTATCACGGCTTCTGCGATCTGCTCCCCGATGGTCAGCACCGGGTTTAGGGAGGTCATCGGCTCCTGGAAGATCATGGCAATGCGATTGCCGCGGACCTTGCGCATCTGATCTTCCGGGAGCTTCAGCAGGTCGGTCCCCTCGAACAGGATCTGCCCCTCCACGATCTTGCCGGGAGGCTGGGGGATGAGACGCATCACCGAGAGGGCGTGCACGCTCTTGCCGCTGCCGGACTCGCCCACGATACCCAGGGTCTGTCCCTTGCGGAGCTCGTAGGAGAGGCCATCCACCGCCTTCACGACGCCTTCGTCGGTGTAGAAGTAGGTCTTCAGGTTACGGACAGACAGTAAGACCTCGGCCATACAGTCACCTCATCACGACTTACCGTTGCACCTCAGGGAGAACCTCTGTTTGACGTTCCACGTTTCCGCCAACGCCCCTGCTCTGCTGTTTCGTTTCAACGTTTCAACGCTCCAACGCTTCAACATCGTCGTTACCGGAGATGCCGTGGATCAAGCGCATCTCGCAGGCCGTCGCCCACGTAGTTGATGGCGATGACCGTCACGAAGATAAACAGCCCTGGAAAGATCGCCGTCCACGGCGCCGTGATCATCTGGTCCTGGGCGTTTTTGAGCATGTTGCCCCAGGTGGGAGTGGGCGGCTGGACCCCGAATCCCAGGAAGCTCAGACCCGACTCGGTGATAATGGAACTCGCCACCCGCAGCGTCGCGGCCACGATGATGGGACTGGCGGCGTTGGGCAGGATGTGCCGGATGATGATCCGCCCGTTGCCCACGCCCAGCGCGCGAGCCGCCTCCACGAACACCTGCTCTTTTAAGGATAGAAACGCTGCCCGCACCAGACGCGCCACCGTCATCCAGGAGAGCAAGGCGATCGCCAGGACGATCGCCAGAACCCCGCCCCGCAAGAATGGAAGCGGGAAGCTGCGCAGCACCAAGATCAGCAAGATCAGCAGAAAGAGCGCAGGAATGGAGAGCATCAAATCGGTGAAGCGCATCAGGAGATTGTCGATCGCGCCCCCGTAATAGCCGGCCGCGGCGCCCACAGCCGTGCCCATCAGCACCGCCAGGGTCATCGCCAGGACGCCGATGCTCAGCGAGATCCGGCCGCCGTATAGGATGCGCGTCAGGAGGTCGCGTCCCAGGTCATCAGTACCAAGCAGGTGCACCGGCGAGGGTGCCCGCAGCTGCAACTGCAGATCTGGTTTGTCCGGGTCGTATGGGGACACCCAGGACGCGAGGGTCGATGCCGCGCCCAAGACGGCCACCACCAGCAGCCCGGCCACCGCCATGCGGTGACGGGTGAACCGCCACCAGGCCAGCCCCGCCATCGTCTGGGGTCGCACCCTAGAGGACGGGGTCAAGGGTTGGGTGTCAGGCGTCCGGTCGACGACCAGCGCCGTACTTGTTCTGACCCCCGACCCCCGGCCCCCAACCCCGCTATCCATATCGAATCCTCGGATCGAGGACCGCATAGGTCACGTCGGCCAGCAGGTTGAACGCGACCGTGAGCGCCGCCGTCACCATAATGATGGCCATCAACAACGCGTAGTCGACCCGAAACGCCGATTCGATGAACAACCGTCCCATGCCGGGCCAGGAAAACATTGTCTCGGTGAACACTGCGCCGGCGAACAGCGCCGGGAGGTCCAGGGCCAGAATCGTGACCACCGGCGTGGCGGCGTTCTTCAACCCGTGCTTCCAAATCACCAGGGGTTCCGGCGTCCCTTTCGCGCGGGCTGTGCGGATGTAGTCTTGGCCGATCACCTCGAGCATGCTGGCCCGGGTGTACCGGGTATATGTCGCCGCATTTGCGACGGCCAGCATCCCCACCGGCAGCACCAGGTGATGAAGACGGTCGAGAAGAGAGAACGGCATGCCCAGCGTGTACATCCCCCCGCCGGGAAACAGCGGCGCGCCAGATAACGGATTGCGCAGCATGACATGAAACACAATGATGAGAATCAGCCCGAACCAGAAAATTGGAATGGAATGGCCCATGAATGCCACGGTGGTGACCACGTGGTCCAGCGTCGAGTACTGGCGCACCGCCGAAAAGATGCCGATAGGAATCGCCAGCAGCAATGTGACGAGCGTCGCCACCCCCATCAGATACACGGTGTTGGGCAACCGGTCACCGATCTCGACCAGCACCGGCCGCTTCGAGGCCAGGGAGTACCCCCAGTCGCCGTGCACCAACGCCGCGAGCCACCGCACGTACTGCACGTGAAGCGGGGCATCCAGTCCGAGGTCATGCTCGAGGCGGTGCAGATCCTCCGCCGTCATGTCAGGGTTGTTCTCGTACGCCGCCATCGGCCCGCCGGGGATGACGTGCAGGAGTAGAAACACCACCAGGCTGATGAGCCACAACAGCGGCACCGCCTGAACGAGGCGCCGGAGCACGTACGCTCCCATCCCGGACCCCCTTATCGCAAGGACCAGTCCTCGGCGTTCCAGCCAAGGCGATCCCAGACGTTGGTCACCCACCCCTGCATTCGATCCCGGTACGCGTGAATCGAGCTGCGATCGTACAGATAGATGTGCGGCCGGTCCTTCACGATCTCGCCCATCACCGCGCAGTAGGCTTTCTTCCGGGCATTGATGTCTGGGCTGTTCTTGGCCAAGTTGATATTCTCGTCGGCCGTCTTATTGCCCCAGCGCGCGTAGTTGAATCCGGCCCCGCTGTTGGCCGCCGTCGGGCTGCTCCACGACGCAAAGTACCCCTCGACCTGAGACTGCGGGTCGACATCGGGGTTCGTCGTGTACAGCACGACATCAAAGTGCCCATGCTTGCGGAACGCTCCGCTGGCCCACGAGCCGAACAGCACCGGCGACGGCACGTTCTCGATGTAGAACTCCAGCCCGATCTGCTTCATGTAGTCGATCAGCAGCTGCTCGGCCTGCTCGCGGAGCTTGTTGCCCGTCGTCGTCTGCAGCTTCAGGCGAAGTCGGGTCCCGTCTTTCGCGTACCTCGCGCCCTGCGCCACCCGGATCCCATCGGAGCCCGGCTTCCATCCGGCCTGCTCCAAAAGCTGTCGGGCGCGAGCGGGATCGTACTCGCTGGGCTTCGTCGCGCACCGGGCCCAGCCGATATGCAGTTCGTTGGTGCCGATGGTCGCCAGGCCGAACAGCAGTTTGTCAATGATCTCCTGCTTATTGATCCCCAGTTCGATCGCTTCGCGCACTCGGGGATCTCCAAGAATCGGATGCGGATTCTTTTCCACCTGGTCGAGCGGCGGCCCATCCAGTGTGGGATCGGCCAGGTTGAGGACCAGGCGCTCGGCGAAGGAACTCGGCGCCGAGCTGATCTTCACCCCCGCCGCCGGCTGCAGTTCCGGGACGTCCGACTCCACCAGGTCCCACAGGACATCGATCTCGCCGGTCTTGATCAGCTGCTTACCCACCTCGCGGCTGGGCGTGATCCGGATGATCACAGCGCTCAGGTATGGCTTCCCCGCCTCACGATAGTACCGGTTGGGGATAAAGGTGATGTGATCCCCCGAGACCCACTCCAGCATCGTGAACGGGCCCGTCCCGACCGGCTTACGATTGTAGGCCCAGCGCGGCATCTCCGCGGGATCGCCTGCGGCGTGCCGTGGCATGATGGCGTCGAACCTGCTCAAGAACGGCGCGTAGAACGTCTTGTATCTGACCACCACCGTGGAGGGGGAAGGACAATCCACCGTCTCGATGTCACGGTACCCGGTTGTACCGCTGGCCCCGCTCTTCGGATCCACGATGGCCTGCCAGGTGAATCGCACGTCGTCGCAGGTGACGGGCTGGCCATCAGACCATTTCAAGCCATCCTTGAAATGGTAGGTGATGGTCTTACCGTCGCCGGATACCCCGCCGTTTTGCCGCGAGGGCACCTCTTTGGCCAGGAGCGGGAAGTATTCGCCATCGGGACCGACCCCAAGCAATCCCTCGATGGTGAACACGTTTACCTCAAATGAGGCGGTTTGTGTGGCAATGTACGGGTTCAGTGTCTCGGGTTCCTGATAGAGGGCGAACGTCAGCACGCCGCCGCGCTTCGCCTGGGGAAATGCCGGGACAGGCCACGAGGCCAGGAGCGCCGCCGCCAGCCCGATTGCCACCAGGGTCCTTCTCACACCCGCCGTGTTCATCGTCATCCCTCCAAATTCCGTCCCCACCCTACCCTCTCCCCACATGGGAGAGGTACTCACAGCTTTAAGCGAGGATCGAGCGCGTCCCGCAGCCCGTCACCGAAAAAGTTGAAGCACAACACCGTCAGAAAGATCATCGCCCCTGGCCAGAACGCCAGCCACGGCGACGTCCACATGTAGCTCTGAGCATTCTGCAGCATGTTGCCCCATGAGGGGGTCGGCGGCTGGATGCCCACCCCGAAGTAGGACAGCGCCGCCTCGGTAAGAATAGCTCCGCCCACGTCCAGCGTGGCGGCCACGATGATCGGCGCGAGCGCATTCGGCAGCAGGTGCCGGAAGATGATGCGCGTCTCGTTCGCGCCCAGCGCCCGCGCCGCGTCGGCAAAATCCTGGGTTTTCAATCGCAGGATCTCGCCGCGGACCAGCCGCGCGGCGATTGTCCACCCAAACAGGCCGATGATGGCCACAATCGGCACGATGCCGCCGCCGAAGTAGCGGCCCAGCAGCAGGAGCACGCCAAAAATCGGCAGCGTCAGCACGATGTCGGTCAGGCGCATCAGGGCGTTGTCGACCACCCCGCTGTAGAAACCCGCCATCACGCCGACCAGCGTCCCCAGCGCCACCGCGGATAGCGCGGCGGCGAAGCCGACCAGCAGCGAGACGCGACCGGCGAACAGCAGGCGGGTCAGCACGTCGTGGCCCAGATCATCGGTGCCCAGCAGGTGGCGGGACGCAAACGGCATAGCGAAGCGGTTGAGCAGGTCAATCTGTTCAAACTTGTACGGCGCGATCCAGGGAGCGAGCACCGCCACCGCGATCAGCAGAACAATGATCAGCAGGCCCCCCATCGCCAGGCGGTGACGGCGCAACCGCCGCCAGGCGATCTGCCAGTATCCGTCTCCGGCCCGCGCGGCCGGTACCGCCGCTGTCAGCGCCGGCACCGTGATCGCGTTGCGCACTATCCTCAGTCCTTCCAGTCTGTCCAGTCGATCCAGTCTACCCGGTCCAACTGGTTGGGGTCGGCCGCTCCCGCGCGCACCACCCAACCTCTACACGGCCAAGGTGCAGGGGGACCGGGAAGACTGGGAAGACCGGGGAGACTAGTCATATTTGATCCGCGGATCGAGTAGTGCGTACCCAACATCGGCGATCAGATTGAAAATTAGGACCAGCACCGCCAGGAACATGAGCACAGCCTGCGCGGCGACGTAGTCGCCGCCGATGACCGAGTCCACCAACAGACGCCCCACCCCCGGCCAGGCAAACACGGTTTCTGTGATGGGTGCGCCGGCGAACAGGCCGGAGATGGACAGCGCGATGATCGTCACCAACGGAATGAGCGCATTACGCAGCGCGTGCTTGTTGACGACCACGCCTTCGGCCAGTCCTTTGGCGCGCGCGGTGCGCACATAGTCCTGCCGGATGACCTCCAGCATGCTGGACCGCGTATAGCGCGTGTAGGTCGCCATCGACAACAACGCCAGCACGATAGACGGCAGGATGATGTAGCGCACCCGGTCCAGGAAAAACGGCAGCCCGCCGGGGACGCCCGGAGTGCTGATGCCGCCGGGCGGCAGGACCAGCCCGGCCAGGCCCGGGATCTGAGTCCAGGGGTGCCAGACGGCAAACAGATAGATGGCCATGATGCCAAACCAGAACACGGGGATGGACACCCCAAAAAACGTGAAGGTCGTGGCCGTGTAGTCCAGAGCCGAATACTGATGCAGCGCTGAGAAAATCCCCACCGGGACCGCCACCGCGATCGCCAAGACAAACGCGGTCACAGTGAGCCAGAGGCTGTTGCCGATGCGGTCCTGCATCAATTCGGTGACGGGCTCTTTGTAGGTGCGCGAAAACCCCAGGTCGCCCCGCACCGTACGACCCAGCCACTTGAGGTAACGGATGTGAATGGGCTGATCCAGGCCGTACAGGTGTTTCAATCGAATCACATCTTCAGGCTTCACGCGAGGGTCGGAGGAAATGAGCAGGTCGACGGGATCGCCCGGGGCGAGCGTCAGCAGGGTGAACATCAACACGGAGATCCCCAGCGCAATGGGGATCATCTGCACCAGCCGCCGGAAAATGTACCGCTGCACGCGATTGTCCTTTCTCGGTCTAAGGAACTCTGGAGCCGACGAAGCGCCGGCTCCAGAGCTCGATTAGCCGATCACTGCCAGAACCACCGGGACGCGTTCCAGGTCTCATACGTGCCGCTCAGCGAGAGTGCCGAGTAGCCCTGCAGGCCGGTTTTCGCCGCCGACACGGAGACGCGAATGTAGAGAGGGATCGCCGGCAGATCCCGCGCGAAAATGGCCGCGCTGTCGTTGAGCAGCTTGTTCCGCTTGGCCTCGTCGACCTCGCTGCGGGCCGCCTTGCAGATCTTGTCCATGTCGGCATTCTTGTAGCCCGGGTAGTTCTGCCCGGACCATCCGTTCTTCTCGTTCGGGATACTATCCGTCGTGTAGAGGTCGGCGCAGTCGGAGATGGGGGACTGCAGCCACGCATACATCGCCAGCGCTTTGTACTTGCGCTGGTTGGTGATCTCACCAAAGTAGACACGAGCCGGGTAGTTTTGGATCGTGATCTCGATCCCGATGTCCTTCAGGTTTTGCTGGATGATCTGCTCCACCTGTTCCCGCACCCGGTTGCCGGCGGTGGTATTGAGTTCTAGCGCCAGTCGCTGCCCGGCGGCGTTGCGTAGGATGCCGTCGGAACCGGGGGTGAACCCGGCCTCCTGCAGCATCGCGCGAGCCCGGGCCGGATCATACGGATACTTCTGGACGGCATCGGTGTACCCGGGATGACGCGGCGGCAGGTACGTATTGGACACCGGCTGCTTGCCCTCAAACAACTGCTGGGAGATGCCCTCACGGTTGATGCCGTAGGCCAGGGCCCGGCGAACCCGAACGTCCTGAAGGAGCGGGTTGTCAAAGTTGAGGTCTATGTGCTCCCAGATCAGCCCGGGTTCGAAGTACACTTTGAACCGACCGCCGGACTGCTTGTCCAGCTGCACCGCCAGGTCAAATGTGAGCCCGGTGGTGCTGATAGCGTCGATGGCGCCGGAGAGCATGTTGGCGACCAGCGCGTTGGTGTCGGGGATGAAGCGCCACGTGATGCGCTTGACCTTCGGCGCACCGAAGATGGGGTGATCGCCGACCGACTCCACCGTCAGAGACGAACCCTTCCGCCATTCCACCAGCTTGTACGGACCATCACCGACTGTGAATTTGGGGTCGTTGCCGAACGGGGCCTCGTTGAGCTTGGTCGGGTTGTCTCGGTAATAGCGCTCCAGCACGTGGCGTGGCATCGCACCATACTCCGTCACGGTCGCGTTCGCATGCGCGTAGCGCTCCTTCCAGTTCACCGTGATATCCAGACCCTCCGCGCCTTTCGTGCACACGACGTTGGCGATGCGATTCGTGATATCGCGCGTCACCACCGGGACCTGCTCGTTGCGGGCGACGCTGTTGCCGAAGACGTAGTCGCCGCAGGTGACAGGCTTTCCGTCTGACCAGTTGCGTGCCTTGACTTTCCACACCAGCGTCATCTTCTCGCCATCGAGCTTCCACGTACCGTCCTTTAGACTCGGCATGTACTCGACGCCTTGTGGAAACTGTTTCCAGGTATTATCCCGCTGGACGTCGTCTGTGAAGATCGTGGCCTGCACTCCGCGGGCGGCGGCCATCTCCACGAACATCGGATTCAGAAAGTCGGGCTCCTGGGACATGCCGATCACGACAGTGTCACGACCCGCAGTCGGCTGTGCCTGGACCCCGGCAGCAGGCCAGACCGTGAGCGTGAGCAGCGTCATCATCAGCAGTGATACCCTCTGCCAGCGTACTCGCATCTCACTCACCCTCCACGAGCAGATTTGGGCACGTACCCGCAATCTCTAGGTTAGTGCAATCCCCGGGTCACCCACTCCATCGGGTTTAAGGTTAGTTCGCGATCTCGCAGGTCTGCCGAATCGACCCGCGGCGCGACTGCAACGGGATCCGGTCGTTTCGCTGCGACACCCTCCGGGCGAACTGCTGCCTTCGACCGGCGGACCGGTGGAGTGCGCATGCTGTCCAGGAACCAGTCCACATCCGCCTTGCGAATCCGGTAGGCCTTGCCGACTTTGGAGGCTCTGAGGCGGCCCTCGCGGATGTAGCGGTAGACGGTGAGCCGGTTGAGTTGCAGGTAGGCGGCAACCTGACCGACGGTCAAAATATCAGACCAGGCGCCTTTTGGGTCGGACGACATGGCAGGGTCCCCTCCGAGTTCACTAAAGTACACTATCGTATACGATATGCATACGATTATTCCTTGTTCGGGGTTCTCTCTGGACCTGGCATCTCTCCTACCATGGCTATCGTCTCGATGAATCAAATCGTAAGCACAGCAGTTTTACCAAACAAACGTTTGGATTACATTTGCGAAACGCCCCAAACGGCTTTCGGCTACCCGGTGCGCATTCTCGGGTCGAGCGCATCGCGGAGTCCATCCCCCAGGAAGTTGAAGGCCACCACAGTGGCCACAATGAACAGACCGGGTATCAGCAGCCAAGGGGAACGGCTCAGATTGATGAGATTGGCGCCGGCGGACAACAGATTCCCCCAACTCGAGCAGGGCTCCCGCACTCCCAACCCAAGAAAACTCAGTGCCGACTCCCCCAGGATGGCTGAGGGGATTGTCAGCGTCGCCACAATGATAACCAGGGAGCTGGTGTTTGGCAGGACGTGCCGAAGGATGATACGCAGATCCCCCTGCCCCATCGCCTTGGCCGCCAGCACAAACTCGAATTGCTTGAGCGCGAGGACATAACCGCGGATGAGGCGCGCGAAACCTGCCCACCCAATCGAGCTGAGGATCACAATGATCAGGTAGAATCGGGTCGCACACCCAACGGTCGCCGGGAGCACGGCGCTGAGCGTCAGCAAGAGATAGAACGAAGGAAAGGCAATGATAACTTCAGCAACCCGCATCATCAGGTTGTCCACGCGCCCGCCAAAGTAGCCGGCAATCCCACCGTACACCATGCCGATGGGGATCGTTACCGCCACAACCAGCAGGCCGACAATCAGCGAGATTCGGCTCCCATAGACGATTCTGGTGAAGACGTCGCGCCCGAAGCCATCACTTCCCATCAGGAAGATGCGCGCCGGATCATCGACACCAAAAAGATGGACACGGGTGGGCACCAACCACAGCAGCCGGTATGGTTCGCCCCTCACGAAGAAGCGCACCGGATACCCGCGTGACCGATCGGCCTCAAACGTTCGCAGGCCGGGATCGACGAGCCTCGTCGCGTACACGAATGGACGCAGATGCCACTCCCCCGTAGCGTCGCGGAGATGCAGCGCGGCGGGCGGATGGTAGAACCGTTCCCGGTCAGAGAAGTCGAGAGGATACGGAGCGAGAAAGTCCGCCACCAGAGCCATCACATAGAAGATGACCAGCACCACGCCGCCCAGGAGCGCCAGGCGGTGTCGGCGGAGCTGGCGCCAGGCCAATTGCAGAGGTGTCCGGGGTTGGGTGCCGGGGAGCCGCCCTGGCTGCGGACGGGTCAGGGGACCGGTCTCGGGGGGCTGGGCAGACGACGTGGCAGCCTGGCGTTCTTCTCCCGGGCCGTGGCTGATCCCCGACCCTTGATCTCCGACAGCCTCAGTCATATCTGATCCGGGGATCGCTGTAGGCCAACAAGATGTCGGCGATCAGGTTGCCCAGTACAAGCGTGACGCCACCGATCACGAGGCTGCCCATCACGACGTATAGATCCTTGCGCACCACCGCGTCGAGAATCAGCTGCCCCAGCCCCGGCCAGCCGATGACCACTTCCAGGATGGCCGAGCCGCTGAGCAACCCGCCCAACTCGAATCCGAAAATCGTGATCAGTGGGTTGATGGCGTTGCGCACGGCGTGCTTGTTGACGACCACCCGCTCGGCGAGGCCCTTCGCCCGCGCTGTCTTGACGTAATCCTGCCGCAGCACTTCCAACAGGTTGGCCCGCATCTGCCGGGTCAACCCGGCCACGGCCAGCACCCCCAGTACCATGACCGGGATGACGAGATGCCGGGCGACATCGAAGGCCTTGCCGTACCAGGGGAAGAGATCGTAGTCGAGGCTGGTCATCCCACCAATCGGGAGCCATCCTGTTTTGAAAGCGACGAATAACAGCAACAGGCCGGAGAAAAACGTAGGGGTAGAGATGCCGACGTATGAGAACAGCGACAGCAGGTTGTCAGACCACGAGTACTGGTGCGTGGCGGCGTGAATGCCGATCGGGATGCCGATGGCCCATGCCACGATGAGGGCTATGATGTTGAGGAGCAGCGTGTTGAACAGTCTGGACCGGACGAGCCACAGGACCGGCACCTGGTAGGCGAAGGAGTATCCGAAATCGCCCCGCACGATGTTCGTCAGCCAGCGCAGGTACTGCACATGCAGCGGCTGGTCAAGGCCGAAGTTGGTGCGCATGCGGTCCACAGTCTCTTGCGACACGATGGGGTTCAAGCGGATCTCGGCGAGAAAATCGCCCGGGGACAGCTGGATAATGACAAACGACATGACCGTGATCCCCAGCAGCATGGGGATCAACTGGAGCATGCGCCTGACGATGTGGCGGATCACGGCTGCTGATGGGCTGGATCAGGGTGGAACTATGGGCGGGAGGTGGTCTTCTGGTATAGCGTCTCCAGTTCTCCAGGGACGCCCTGCAGGCCGAGTTTGATGTTGCCCAGCGTGTTGCGGACGGCCGGCTGCGTCTTGGGGTTGGTGAAAAACATCATCGGCACCTGCGTGGCGACAACTTCTTGGTACTGGAAGTACAATTGCCTGCGCCGATTCTGGTTGATCTCGGCCGTGGCGCGTTCGAAGAGGCGGTCGATCTCTACCTCCCACTCCGTGGCCGGCTTCTCCTGTTTGGGCCACCACATGTGCAGGGAACCGGAGCTCAGCCAGACGTTCCGGCCGGTCACCGGCTCAATGCCGCCGGTGAGCCCGATAATCACCGCCTCCCACTTGAACGTCCCCGTAAGTTTCCCGACCAGCGTATTGAACGCTTCCGGCGCAAACGTCACCCGGATGCCGAGCTTGGTGAAATCCTGGCGGACGATGTTCCCTATCGCCTCCCGATCGGTATTCCCGGCGTTGGTGGAGATGATGAACTCCACGATATTCCCCTGCGCGTCGCGCAGGAGGCCCTCGCTGCCCTTCTGATATCCGGCTTCGGCAAGCAACTGCTGGGCGCGGCCGGTATCGTATGGGTACTGCGGCAGCTTGGGATTGTAGTACAGCGTGTTGCCGGTACTTTCCGGCCCCCACGCCGGAGACGCCCGGCCCGCGTAGACCTGTTCGGCGATGGTCTTGCGGTCGATGGCGTAGTTCAGCGCCCGGCGAAAGCGTACGTCCTGGAACCAGGTGAGCTTCGGTGGGGCCACCCCGGTGGGGTTTTGGTTGAAGACCAGGAACTCGGAACTGAACGTCTCCGGGCCATCATGGATGGTATAGTTGCCCGCCTGCTCGCCCTGTTTGAACTCCGCGAACTCGCGCGCCCGTGCACTATACAGGTCGGTCTCTTTCGCCAGAAACTTCAGCCTCGCCGCCTCCAGGTTGGGAACGATCAGGATCACATAGCGGGTCAGGTAGGGCAGGCGGTTGCCCTGCCGGTCGACCTTCCAGTAGTTGGGATTCCGCAGGAGGGTGACCCGCTGCCCGGGCACATACGACTGCAGAATGAAAAGACCTGTGCCCACGATCTCGCGCGGCGGGGTGTCGATCCCGTACGTCTTATTGAACTCCGCGCCGCCCTTGGCCAGGGCATCTCCGAGCTTGTGCTTTGGAATGATATCCAGCGATCCGATCAGCCGCAGGAACGTGCCCACCGGCTTGTCGGTCATGAAGGCGATCCGCCGGTCGTCGACCTTGCGCCAGCGAATCGGCTTGTCTTCAATCGTGAGGAGGTCGACGGTACTGGTCTGGACCCCGTCCGTGAACACCGCCTCGAGGCTGAAGAGGACGTCATCCATCGTCAGGGGTGTGCCGTCGGTCCAGCGGACACCCTGGCGGAGGGTAAACGTCCAGGTCCGGCCGTCCGGACTCGTGGTCCAGGATTCGGCGAGCCCGGGTTCGATCTCTCCGGTGAGATAGTTCTGCTCCACCAGCCCTTCGAAAATGGCCCCGGTCACCCCGGTTGAGGACGTCTCCTGCGCGACGATCGGATTGAAGGTGCGCGGGTCGCTGATCGAACTCACGATATACGTCCCGCCGAACTTGCCGATCTCCGGAGCTTCCACTACGACCTTCGGGTTGGGGATGTCCGGAAGCGTGGGAGGGGCACTTTGCGAGGCTGCCATCGCGGCGGCAAGCGTCGCCGCCACGATCACCAGCAGCGGCATGATGATCCGCTCTCGCATCAGTGTCCTCCTCTCACCGAACGTGTCACGCGGCATTGGGTAGGCTATTTCCAGCGCCCGCCTGCGGTTCCTGCCCCTCCTACGCGGTCACGCGGTCGCGCAGTCGCGTATTCTTGCATCTCGCAGTCAGACGCGCTCCAAAGGTGCATAACCTAGCGCTAATCGCTTTACGCCCTGCGCGAACTGCACCGTCACGACTCCACGCACCCCTTCCCCTTCCACCCCGAGGACACGACCCTCTCCGAAGCTGGCATGGCGGACGTGGTCCCCCACGGCGAAAGACGGAATCTCCCGTTCTTCCTCCGTCCACGCGACTGTTGGCGGTGCGTGCGCATGCCTGGCCAGAAGCTCGGCCGGGACTTCCTCCAGAAAGCGCGAGGGCACGCCCGGCATAGTGCTGCCGAAGATTGTGCGGCTGCGTGCATAGGAGAGATACAGGCGTTGCTTAGCCCGGGTCATCCCGACGTAACAGAGCCGTCGCTCTTCTTCCAGACCTTCCGCCTCCTCGAGCGCCCTGGCGTGAGGGAACAGGCCTTCCTCCAGACCGGCCAGGAAGACGACCGCAAACTCCAACCCTTTGGCGCTGTGCAGTGTCATCAGCGTCACCCGGTCCACCTGTTCCTGCCAGGTATCCAAGTCGGTGACCAGCGCCAGGTGTTGCAAGAACGCCTCCAGGCTTTCCTCACCGGTGACATCTTCAAACTCCTTGGCCACCGTGACCAGCTCCCGGAGGTTCTCTAGCCGGCTGTACGCTTCGTCCGTGCCTTCCGCTTCCAGCATGGCCTGGTACCCGGTCTCCACGATCGCCGCGTCGATCAAATCGGTGGTCCGGACCCGCTGTGCGCGGTCGCGCAGCCGGGCGATCAAATCCACGAGCTCGGCCGCGGCGCGCTGCGCCGATTTGGGAAGATCCTCCAGGGCCTCCGGCTGGGCCATGGCCTCCAGCAGGCTGAGGCCGTGGGCTCGTGCATATCCGGCCAGCCGCCCCAGACTGATATCACCGATGCCGCGCCGCGGCACGTTGATGATGCGGGTCAGGCTGGCGTCGTCGGCCGGGGTGAGGGCGAGTCGCAGGTAGGCGATGATATCGCGGATCTCTTTCCGCTCATAGAAACGCACCCCGCCGACGATGGTATAGGGGAGGCCGGCGCGGAGGCACTGCTCCTCAAACAATCTGGACTGGGCGTTGGTACGGTACAGGACCACGACATCACGATACCGCAGCCCGTTCTTCAACCGCGCGATCTCGTCGGCCACGAAGCGGGCCTCATCGTGCCCGTCGAACGCCTCGTAGAGGGCGACCGGCTCTCCCGGCGGGTTATCGGTCCACAGCGCCTTGCCGTGGCGGTGCGGGTTGTGCTGGATGACCTCTCTGGCAGCCTGCAGGATGGTCTTGGTGGAGCGGTAGTTCTGTTCGAGCTTCACGATCGTGGCGTCGGGGTAGTCCTGCTCGAACTCCAGAATGTTGCGGACGTCGGCTCCTCGCCACCGGTAGATCGATTGATCATCATCTCCCACCACGCAGATGTTGCGGTGCCGTTCGGCCAGCGTGCGGATGATGAGATACTGGGCGCGATTCGTATCCTGGTACTCGTCGACAAGAATGTGCTGGAAGCGCTCCTGATACTCTTCCTTGACATCCGGCGCCTCGCCGAATAATCGGACGACCTCCAGGAGCAGGTCGTCGAAGTCCAGGGCATTCTGCTCTCGCAGCAGCCGCTGATAGGCATTGAAGACCCGCGCGACCACCTCTTCATACCAACCGTTGGCGCGCTCCGCGTACGCGAGGTGGTCGACGCCCTCGTTCTTCGCACGATCGATCAGGGCCAGCAGGACGGCAGGCGGGAACCGCCGCTCGTCCAGTCCGAGATCTTTGAGGCACTGCCGGATCACGGCGCGCTGGTCGTCGTCGTCGAAGATCAGGAAGTTCCGGCCCACGCCCACGCGCTCGCCGTTCCGGCGGAGGATCCGGCTGCAGATGTGATGGAATGTGCCGATCCAGATCGCCCGCGCCATGGCCGCCCCCACCAGCCGGTCGACACGCACCCGCATCTCGTTGGCGGCTTTGTTGGTGAACGTGACGGCCAGCATGCGGGCCGGCGAGACGCCGCCGGAGCGCAGCAGGTATGCGACCCGATAGGCGAGCACGCGGGTCTTTCCGCTGCCGGCGCCGGCCAGGATCAATAACGGCCCGCCGGGATGGATGACCGCTTCTCGCTGGGGCGGATTGAGGTCGTTCAGAAAGTCCATGGGCTCCGGTTAGAAGAACGCAGACGGCAGAACGCAGCAGGCAGACTCTTCCACCTACTATATCATGGGGCGCGCTCGGCTCCAGGCTGCGCTCTGCGTTCTGCGATCTGCGTTCTACAGTTCGGAGAGCCTACTCCCACTCAATGGTAGCGGGGGGCTTCGACGTAATATCGTAGGCCACGCGGGTAATGCCGGGGACCTCACGGGTGATCCGGTTCGCCAGACGCTCCAGCAGTTCATCGGGCAGCCGCGCCCAGTCGGCCGTCATGCCATCTTCGCTGGTGACGACGCGGACCACGACCGTGTGGCCATAGGTGCGGGCATCGCCCATCACGCCCACCGAGTTCACCGGGAGCAGCACGGCGAACGCCTGCCAGACTTTCCGCATCAGGCCTGCGGTCCGCAACTCGTCCACCACGATGGCGTCCGCGCTGCGGGCCACCGTCAACCGGTCCGCCGACACCTCGCCCAGCACCCGGATGGCGAGCCCCGGCCCGGGAAAGGGATGCCGCCAGACCATCTCATCGGGGAGATCGAGTTGCCGGGCCACTTCGCGGACCTCGTCCTTGAACAACTCTCGAAACGGCTCGATGAGCCGGAACTGCATCTGCGCGGGAAGGCCGCCGACGTTGTGATGGGTCTTGATGCGCGCCGCGGTGCGCGTCCCGCTCTCGATGACGTCCGGGTACAGTGTCCCCTGCACTAGAAACTCCACGCGCCCGAGCTTTCGCGCCTCTTCGTTGAAGACGGCGATGAACTCCTCACCGATGGCCCGGCGTTTCTCCTCCGGCTCGACGATCCCAGCCAGCCTGCCGAGAAAGCGGTCTCGTGCATCAACGTGCGCCAGCGGCATTTGAAACGAATCCCGGAATGTCTGGATGACCTGCTCGGGCTCCCCCTGCCGCAGCAACCCATGGTCGACGAAGATGCAAGTGAGTTGATCCCCAACGGCGCGATGAGCCAGCGCGGCGGCCGCGGCGGAGTCGACCCCGCCGGAGAGCGCGCAGATGGCATAGCCCGCGCCCACGGTGTGGCGGATCGCCGCCACCTGCGTCTCGATGAACGACGCCATCGTCCACTGCGGCCGGCATCCGCACACATTGTAGAGAAAGTTTTGGAGCACCTGGGTGCCCCACGGGGTGTGGGTGACCTCGGGATGGAACTGCACCCCGAACTGCTGAAGCCGGCGGTTGGCCATGGCCGCAACGGGATTGTGGTCGGTGCGGGCCAGGACGGCAAACCCCTGCGGCGGCGCCACGACGGAGTCGCCGTGGCTCATCCAGCACATCAGCCGCGCTTCCAATCCGGCGAACAGATCCGCGTGATCATCGACAAACAGACGCGTCCGCCCGTATTCCCGCTGCCCCGCAGCGGATGTCCGCCCGCCCAGTTCGTGCGCCATCAGCTGCATGCCATAGCAGATGCCCAATGCCGGCACGTGCCCGCCGAAGATGCGCGGGTCGCAGCGCGGGGCTCCGGGCTCGTACACGCTGGCCGGCCCACCAGACAGAATGAGGCCCTTGGGACGGAGGCCCAGGAGTTCGTCAAACGGCGTATCGTACGGAAGAATCAGGCTGCGGACCTTGCTCTCCCGCACCCGGCGGGCGATCAACTGAGCGTACTGCGCCCCGAAATCGAGCACGATGATCGTGTCAACGTCAGAAGGATGAGGTGCAGGGCTTCGTGATTCGTGATTCGTGACTCGCCCGTCCTCCGCGCCTTCGCGTTCCCGCGCCCGCGAAGCGAGCGTGGGGGGTCCCGCAGGTCCGCGATCCCGTGTCATCGTCCCTGTCCCACCCGCTGGGCGAATTGGAGCGCCTTCCCCTCGCTGGCGAGGGTAGGTGCGATCACAATCTCCACCTGATGCATGTCACGAATCGTGCGGGCGCCACAGATTCCCATCGCCGTGCGCAGGGCCTCCGTCAGGTTCTGTGACCCGTCGTCCGTCTCCGCGGGACCGAAAAGGATTTGTTGGAGCGTGGCGCCGGTCCCGACCTTGATACGCGTCCCCCGCGGCAGCGCGGGGTGTGGAGTCGCCATCCCCCAGTGGAATCCCCTGCCTGGAGCTTCCTCCGCCCGCGCCAGCGCCGAACCCAGCATGACCGCATCGGCGCCGCAGGCGATGGCCTTCGCCACGTCACCCCCGACCGCGATGCCGCCATCCGCCACGACCGGCACATAGCGTCCGGTGCGGCGGTGATATTCATCACGCGCGGCTGCGGCATCGGCCACCGCCGTCGCCTGGGGCACTCCCACGCCGAGCACCCGCCGGCTCGTGCACGCCGCCCCTGGCCCCACGCCGACGAAGAGTCCCGCTGCGCCGGCGTCCAGCAGCGCCATCGCCGCGTCGTAGCCGACACAGTTTCCCACCATGACCGGGACGCCGACCTGCTCGATGAGATCTCGCACCGAGACGGACCGGCCCCGTGAGGAATGATGGCGATCGGTGACCACGGTCGACTGCAGGGCGAGAAGCTGCGCCCCGGCCTCCTCGGCCAGCGGCAGCAGGTGCGGCGCACGCGCAGGTGTCACCGAGACGCAGGCCACGGCACCCGTGTCCACGATCGCACGGATCCGCGCGGTCACCAGCTGGTCCTTGATGGGCTCCTGGTACAGTTGCTGCAGGACCCCGACGACCTCATCGGGGGCTGCGGCCGCGATGCGCTCCAGGGGTTGTGTGGGATCGTCGTACCGGGTCTGGATGCCTTCGAGGTTGAGGACTGCGAGCCCGCCCGCTTCCGACATCTGAATCGCAATAGCCGGATCGACGACGCTGTCCATCGCGGCGGCCATAAAGGGGAGCGCAAACCTGTGTGCCCCGACCGACCAGGAGAGATCGACATCCTGCGGATCGACCGTGGTCGACGCCGGAGCGAGGGCGATTTCATCGAAGCTGTAGGCACGCCGTGCGCCCCGGGTTCGTCCGATGAACTCCATCACCGCACCACGCGGGCCGGCCGACCGAAGGGGGAGTGGCGGATCGCCGGCGCGCCGTCCAGACCCAGTTCCTGACCATAGATTTCCGGTTTCAGCACGCAGATGAACGGCAGGTTGCGATACCGGCCACCATAGTCAAGCCCGTACCCGACGACAAATTTGTCCGGGATCTCAAATCCGCGGTAATCAATCGGCACGTGCCGCAGCCGGCGTGGGACCTTGTCCAGCAGGGCGCACACCTTCAGACTGGCCGGATAGCGCGCCTTGAGCGTTTCCAGGAGGTAATCCATCGTAAGGCCGGTATCGATGATGTCATCCACGATGATCACATGTCGGCCCTCAATAGACTGTTCGAGGTCTTTCAGAATCCGTACGATTCCGGAGCTTTCCGTCCTGGCTCCGTAGGAGCTGGTGGCCATGAAGTCCAGCTGGCAGGAGATGGAGATCTGGCGGAGCAGATCGGACACAAACGGAACCGCTCCTGTCAGGATCCCGACGAGGAGCGGTTCTTTGCCGTTATAGTCGTTGCTGATCGTGCGTCCCAGCTCCCGGATTCGGGCCTGCAGCACCTCCTCCGGGATGAGGACTTCATCGATATCGTCAAGGAGCGCCACGCGCCCTACCCTCCGGGAAATTTGGGTTCATTATAGTCAGCACCTTTCGGAGTGTCAATGAACGATCGATTGATGCACGCGCCGAATGTTCGGATTTTGCGACTGCCGGCTCCCAACAGGGTCGCTTGCTGCTCAGAGCTAGCCAATGTGAGTCAAAAGCAGATCGGGGACTGTCCCCCTGACCACCGCCACCAGAGGGGCGGTTAGGGTGCGGCATAGCCGATTTGAGTCAAAATGCGGTTGGGGACAGTCCCCATTTGTTGGAGTGCGCCGTGCGGCGGGGTGATGATCAGCGAACGAATGCCGGGGACAGACGGCTGCCCGGTTTGACCAGCGGGATACCCTGGCGGCAGAGTTCGCACATGCCCGGAATGAAAGTGGGGGCTTCGACCGACGCGAGCACCTCGAACGGGCAGTCGAAGCCCAGCGGCCCCGCGCTACGATCGACGATCGCCCCGATCCCAACTACCGCGCCCCCGAGCCGTTCGGCCAGGCGCTTCACTTCCCTGGTCGCCGCCCCGGTCGTGACCACATCCTCCACAACCAGGACGCGCTCACCGGACCCGATGGAAAACGACCGGCGCAACTCAAACTTTCCCTCCACGCGCTCGGCAAAGAGCGCGCGGCCACCCAGGGCCCGAGCGACCTCATGGGCGATGATCATGCCTCCATATGCCGGGCCGATCACGACCTGCGGCCGCAGCGCCCGGAACCGATCGGCCAGAGCGCTCCCCACGGTCGCGGCGTGCGCGGGATGCTGGAGGAGCAGCGCGCACTGCACATACTGGGAGCTGTGCATGCCGGAGCTCAGAAGGAAGTGACCGCTCTGGAATGCCTCTGTCTCCTTGAGGAGAGCGATCACTTCACCGGCTTCCATGTCCATCACCCCACAATGGGAATGCCTACGACTTCCGCTCCGACACTCCACTCTCCTGGCGGACCGCCGCCTCCATCTCCTGGATCACGCCGGAGACGACAGCGAGTGGATCCACAGCGTCCAGGACCGGGCGCCCGACCACCAAATAGTCCGCCCCGGCCAGCACTGCCTCGGCCGGTGTGGCGGTGCGGCGCTGGTCATCCGATGATGCACCGGCGGGACGAATGCCCGGAGTGACCACGACGAACTCCGGGCCGCAGGCAGACTTGATCGCCGCGGCCTCTCGTGCCGATGCGATGACCCCATCCAGCCCGCACCATTTCGCCCGCGCGGCAGCGTCGACGACGGCGGCCATCACCTCGGGTCCATCGTGGTAACTGGTCAGTTGCGTGACGCCTAGAAGCAACGGCCCGGTGATTCGTGATTCGTGATTCGTGATTCGCATAGACGTGACTGGTGACCGCTGAGGGGTCACCGGCTCGTTGTCGTCGAGGGCGCGAACAGCAGCACGGAGTACATCCTCGCCTGCGCCAATATGGAGATTCATCATGTGCACGCCGAGCCGGGCGGCGGCACCAACGGCTGCGGCGACTGTGCGGGGTATGTCATGGAATTTTAGGTCCAGGAAGACCTTGCCCCCGCGCTCGAGGATCATGGTGACGGCCCGGGGGCCGACGGCCGTAAACAGTTCCGACCCAACCTTGAACCATCTCACGGCCGGCCCCAGGGTGGTCACAAACCGCGCCGCTCCTTCTAAAGAAGGAACATCCAGTGCGACGATGAGGCGTCCGGCCGTCGAAGCGGCGGCAGATATCGCCGGGATCTGTTCCCGGATCCCGACCCCCTGACCCCC
The DNA here is from genome assembly GCA_005888595.1 of Candidatus Segetimicrobium genomatis. Classification (GTDB taxonomy): domain Bacteria; phylum Sysuimicrobiota; class Sysuimicrobiia; order Sysuimicrobiales; family Kaftiobacteriaceae; genus Telluricultor. The sequence goes on along the minus strand of VBAL01000012.1, from coordinate 6,874 downwards.
AGATCGCATCTCAGCGCACCTCCAGGCTCCCGATCACCTCAGCGACATCGTCCACGTGGTGCTCTTGAAGATAGCGCACCAGTCCCGCGCGTATCTCAGTTGCAACGCTGGGGCGGTCGATGACCGCCGACCCTACGGCAACGGCCCGTGCTCCGGCGATGAGAAACTCGAGGGCGTCCTCAGCCGTGGCGATCCCGCCCATCCCGATGACTGGCGTGTCGCAGTGGCGCGCGACCTCCCATACCATCCGCACCGCGATCGGTCTGATCGCCGGCCCCGAGAGACCGCCTGTCCCCGCGCCCAGCTTTGCCCTGCGTGTGTGGACGTCGACGGCGAGACCGACCAGCGTGTTGACCAGCGAGAGCGCATCTGCGCCGGCCTCCTCCGCCGCGCGGGCGATCGGGACGATATCGGTGACGTTTGGCGTGAGCTTGACGAACAGCGGGTACCTGCACACCGCTCGAACGGCGGCCACCAACTCGCGGGTCAATTGCGGATCGACGCCAAAAACGAGGCCACGGTCGACGTTGGGGCAGGAGACGTTGAGTTCGACCGCCGCCACCCCCTCCTCCTGACTCAGCCACTCCGCGAGGGTGACAAACTCCCGGACTGACTCGCCGGCGATGCTGACGATCAGCGGGATCCCCAGCGTCCGGAGGTAGGGAAGATCCTTCGTCAGGAAGCCGGCCAGCCCGTGGTTCGGCAGACCTTGTGAATTCAACCATCCGCCGGCGGTCGGCACCACCTGGGGATATGGGTGGCCGGAGCGAGGGTCGAGCGTGACCGATTTCGTAATGAATCCGGCGAAACTGTGCAGATCAACAACGCTCTGCACTTCTCGTCCAAAACCCAGGGGGCCGGGCGCGGCCAGGACGGGATGGACGAACTTGATACCCGCGATCTCAACAGCTAATGACGGGACTGGGGACTGGGGACTAGGGCCTCGAGCGGCGTCGGTGATCCGTGATTCGTGATTCGTGATTCGCATAAGGTTATGGGTCATCGCGAGCGCCGAAGGCGCGTGGCGATCTCAGGCGTCCACCTCAACCGGCAAATCGCTGTACTTGATCTCGCCGCCCACGATGGTCATTACGGCTTTCCCCTGAAGTTCCCAACCGGCAAACGGCGTGTTGCGGGACTTCGATGCAAACGTCGCTGGGTCAACGGTCCACCGCCGTTCAAGATCGATGAGGACCAGATCAGCCGGAGCGCCGAGTTCCAGCCGCCCGCCGGCGCGCCCCAAAATGGCGGCAGGAGTGGCACTCAAACGTCGCAGCGCCTCCATCAGCGGCAACGTTCCCGGCCGGACCAGGCGTGTGAGGACAACGCCCAGTGCGGTTTCCAGACCGACCACCCCAAACGGAGCGCAGTCGAACTCGACTCGCTTCTCCTCGGGGGCATGGGGCGCGTGGTCCGTCGCGATCGCATCGATTGTCCCGTCCAGAAACCCTTCCACTAGTGCCGCGCGATCCGCCTGGCCACGCAGCGGCGGGTTCATCTTCGCATCGGTGTTGTAATCACCGACGGCCTCATCCGTCAGCAGGAGATGATGAGGTGTGACTTCCGCGGTCACGCCGACGCCACGCCGCTTGGCCTGCCGGATCAATGCCACACTCCCGGCGGTGCTGACGTGGGCCACGTGCAGGCGGGCGCCAGTCTCTTCTGCGAGTAAGATATCTCGGGCCACGATGACCTCTTCACTGACTGACGGGATTCCCCGTAGACCCAGGACGGTGGACCACATCCCCTCATGCATCACGCCGGCGTTGCTCAGCGCAGCGTCTTCGCAGTGCTCAATCACCGGCAGCCCGGCCTGCCGCGCGTAGCCCATCGCCCGCCGCAACAGCCCAGCGTTCTTCACCGCATCACCATCGTCGGACAGCGCCACTGCACCCGAGCCTGCCAACGTGGGAATAAGCGACAATTCCTCGCCCATGCGTCCTTTGGTGATGGTGGCGATCGGCCAGACCCGGCAGGCGCCGGCTTTCGCCGCCCGGCTGAGCACGTACTCAACAACTGTGGGGTGATCGAGCGGCGGAGTCGTGTTTGGCATGCAGGCGACCGCTGTGAACCCGCCCCGCACGGCGGCTGCCGTGCCTGATGCGATATCCTCCTTGTGCGTCTGGCCGGGATCCCGCAGATGGACATGCATGTCGACCAGGCCGGGCGCCACCACGAGACCGCGAGCATCAATGACCTGATGTTCGCCAGATGCGATGCCGGCTTCGACCGCCGCGATATGCCCGTCTGTCACGAGCACATCTGCACGACGGTCCAATCCGCTCGGCGGATCGATCACCCGCCCGCCGCGAATCAACAAGCCCATTCGCACTCCTCCACAGTCGTCATTGCGAGGGCCGCAGGCCCGTGGCCGCCGGGAAACTCTTACTTGTCTCCTGACTGGGGGCTGGATTGCTTCGCTCCGCTCGCAATGACAATTCAGCGTTACTCGCTTCGCTATCGCTCGTGATGACGGCAGGCGTGTGGATCTCTTCGCTGACGCTCGCGATGACAGGCAAATGCCGATCGTGGATTGTACCGCGTTCCCTCGTACCCCTGGTCTCGCGCTTTCGTCCTTCTTCTGTACTGAGACACCACCACAGCGTCGCCATGCGCACGGCAACCCCGTTGGCTACCTGGGCCTGGATCACCGAGTGAGGACCATACGCCGCATCGGCAGTAATCTCCACGCCAAGGTTTATCGGCCCCGGGTGCACGCGCGCATCGCCGCCTCCGCAGCCAGCAGATGCTTGCGGAGGTTGGGGTTGTGGATCCACTCACAGACGAGGGCCCAGGCCTGATCCCGAGTCATGCTTGATGGAGTTCCCCTCCACGAAATGGTTCCCTGGTGCATGACTGCGAGGAAAAAAGGAAGAGGGACGAAGGAAGAGCGGACAGACCCTCGGCTTCTTCCTTCTTCCTTCTTCCCTCTTCCCTCTTCCCTGGGCCCGGGCAGCAACAAGGTCGGCGGCCCCACCAAGGTAACGGTGGCTCCAAGCTTGGTAAAACTCCATATTGCTGACCGGGCTACTCGCGAGTGGAGTACATCTCCGACAATGGCCACCTTCAATCCGGCGATGCGCGCCTTCCGCTGGCGGACCGTCAACAGATCGAGCAACCCCTGGGTGGGATGCTCGTGCATCCCGTCGCCGGCGTTGATGACCGCGCATCGCACCGACCGGCTGGCCACCTTGGGCGCCCCTGCCATGGGGTGACGGATGACGATGGCATCGGCACCGAGCGCTTCCAGCGTCTGCACGGTATCCACGAGCGACTCGCCCTTCTGAATGCTGCTCCGCTGCACGTCGCACCGGACGACATCCGCCCCGGCGCGTTTCGCCGCAAGCTCGAAGGAGATCTCCGTCCGGGTGCTCGGCTCATAGAACAGGGTGATGATGGTCCGTCCAGTCAGCGCGCCGGCCGGTCGTTCCCCATCGGCATAGGCTTGGGACGAGTCGAGCAGTTGCTGGATCTGGGCGGCGCTAAGTTCTCGCAGGCCGAGCAGGTGCCGGCTCATCACGAACCTCCGAAAGCAAAAGGAAGAAGGAAGAGGGATGAAAGCAGAGAGAAGAAGGAAGGGGGAAGAGGGAAGAAACAAAAACGGCAGAGGAGATGTCTCCCCTGCCTTCTTCCTTCTTCCCTTTTCCTTCTTCCTTTGTTCATGCCTTTCCAGCCTCACCGGGCCGGTTTAAAGGACAAGCGCTCAGGAGAAATCTAACACAATCACAGGGAAAAGGGAAGAGGGAAAAGGGACCCCACGCAGCGCGAAAGAGGAAACCCGCGAAGCCTGTCTAATCCCTGGCCCGAAGAGGGCATTTATTACTAATGCACGGTACGCTCAATCCACCTTGAAGGAGGGAGCGCATCACATGAAGCGACTTACGCTCATCGCCCTCGCAGTAGTACTAGCACTCGCAATCAGCGTCTGGACGCCCGCGCCTGCCGCGGCCCAAACGCCGGTCCAGCGTGGCAGAACACTCGATCTCCTCTTCTACTCCACGGCGGGGACTACAACTCTTGCGTTTGGCGCCACCTACCCATTCAGCTTCATCCTCGACGGAACGCTCAACTACAGTTCCACGGCGGGAACTAGTGTGGTCGACCTAGGCGCCCGGTACTGGTTTCCAGTCAGACCGGCCGGGCTCGCGCCCTACGTGGGCGCAGGCGTTAGATTGGCAACTGCCACTGGGTTCTTCATCGGGGGCGGCGCTGCGGTGAGGTTGACGCCCGAGTGGAACGGGTATGTCGGCATCAACCTGGTTTCACCGGGGGGCGCCACCACCACTACCAACTTTGACATAGGCGGCCAGTACATTTTTTCCAGCCGCGTCGGAGGTGTAGTGGGTCTGGCCGGGTCTGGTGGGAGTTCCAACCTCTACCTTGGCGTGACCCTCAGCTACTAACACGATCCCATCGCATCGCAATTGCGGGGCCAGCGTCCCATCGGAACGCTGCCCCGCAATTGTTTTCCCCGCTGCGCTTCGCGTCTACAACTGCGCGATCGCGTTCGCGGCGCGATCAAGTGCCTCGCGCGCGGCATCCAGGAGCACGATCCTTCCGCCCGCCCCCCAGGCGCGTCCTGTATAGGCCGCCTGAAGCAGCACCGCACCGCTCGTGCCATCCATCACCCACATCTCAAGGATGGCAGTCGCCCTGTGCTCGTTTCCCCGCGGAGACACGCCGGCCGGCTCGTCGGGCTGCGGCGCGAGTGCCAGCGTACTCCACCTGCCAGTCACGATCTGCGACGCTCCAACCGCAGCTGCCAGGGTGGTCGCCGCTGCCCGCGTGAGGAACCCTTGGGGCGCGATCCCCTGGGCCCGCATCGCCGCACGGACTTGCTCGCCCGCCACCACCTGCAGGTGATCACCTGCCAGCGCCTGTAGTTTCTGCTCCAGGTATGTGCTCAGGCGGGAGGCATGAATCAGGCTGCCGTCAGCACCGTCGTCGACCAAATCTGTCACTGCGAGCACGGTGCCTGGCTGGGCGGAGGCCGGCACGAAGGTTGCCGGCAGCACCAAAGTCCCAAATGCCACTATCCAAAGATGCGTCGCCCCCAAGTCGCTAGCTCCCTCCCGCCCTCTTTACGATCGTCCAGATGCCATGTTCTTGTTTGACAAGGTCACCAACTCTGACCACGTCGTAGAAGTCTTGCGGCACCTCGTACTCGACGTTATTAATCTGGACTATGTAGGCATTCCGAAATCCCGACGCAAACTTGCGCGCAACCCACCCCACGATAGTCTGCTCCTCACCGCCACAGGAGGGAACAATCTGAGCAAGCGCCAGGGTACCGACCATGACCATCAGGAATAACTTCGACAACTCACCCACACCTCCATAATAACAGAGCCCCCGGAGGAAATCTCCGGGGGCTCTGCTTTGGACTCCACCTACCAGCTGTAGAACAGTTCCACGCGATAGCGATCCGTGTTCTGAACACCCGCCTGGGTTCGGCTTTGGTATCGGACACGGCCGTCCACGCTCTCAGTGATTCTTGATCGGATTCCGACCTCGTACTCACTGATGTTTCCGCCTGTTTGTGTCCCCGTCTCGTACTTGATGTACGGCCGGAGCTGCGGGCTCAACGTGAAGCTGAGGTTGGCGCCCCAGACGTTAAGATCCTGGAAAAGGCTCCTGCAGAGCGCCTCGCAGGAACCGGGGAATATCGGACCCCACACGGTCGGGTAGTTCTTGTACCAGACGCTGAGCTTCGGGCTCATACCTCCGCCCATCATGCCGCTCACGTCGATGGCGACCGTCGCCTGGTACGCGGTCTGCTGAGCACCGCCCC